>DATMOG010000110.1:0-49113 GCA_035568375.1 Candidatus Sulfotelmatobacter sp. | reverse complement strand
TCTTTCATATTTTCAAGACATAGGATTGGCGGCACTGATTGTTCAGAAAAAGGAGCAACCAACGCTTGATGAATTACGAACGACATTTACGATTCAACAAATTCTTGTTATTACGATTGTCATTTTTGCTTTTCTTTTTTCACCTTTATTTGTACATTTTTTCCATCTTACACAGGAGGGTTTGTATGTATTATACGCTTACCTTGCTTCATTTATTCTTTCTTCACTTAAGACAATTCCTACCGTTTTGTTAGAGCGTAAACTTGATTTTCATAAGTTAGTTATTCCACAAATTGCTGAAGGATTTGTATATAGTTTATCACTCATTATTTTTGCTATTTTAGGATTCGGAGTGAACACGTTTACTATCGCAATTTTATTGCGAAGTATTGTTGGTTTACCAATAATTTATTATGTCCAGCCATGGAATATTGGCTTCGCATTAAATAAAAACTTGATAAAACAACTTATATCTTATGGTTCACCTTTTCAGGGTAATAGTATCCTTGCATTGTTAAAAGATGATTTGTTAAATTTATATATCGCGTCAGTTTTGCCACTTACACAGGTTGGATATATTGGTTTCGGTCAGAAGTGGGCATCAATGCCTCTTCGGTTGATTATGGATAATGTAATAAAAGTGACCTTCCCTTCTTATAGTCGTATGCAACATGATAAAGCTGCGCTTAGAATGCTTGTTGAGAAGTCGTTATATTTAATTGCATTCTTTATTTTTCCAGTCGTCGCCGCTATTATCTTTTTTTCATCCTATTTAATTGCATTACTTCCCCGGTATGAAAAATGGGAGCCGGCACTTATTTCTTTAATGTTCTTTTCTCTTAATACACTTTTTGCTTCAATTACTGTCCCACTAACAAATTTATTAAACGCTATTGGAAAAGTAAATATTGTTTTAAAGTATATGGTTTTTTGGACTCTTTTGAATTGGGGTTTGACAGTATTGTTCATTAAGTTATTCCATTTTAATGGTGTTGCAGCAGCTTCATTTGTAGTAGCAGCAAGCGTTATTCTGATTCTTCCGCAAGTGAAAAAACATGTACAATTTTCTTTTTTTAGTCCGATTTGGAAACAATTTATTGCCTCACTGGTAATGAGTTTAGTAATTTTGGCGACTGGACATTGGATAACTTCGTTCATAACGCTTGCCATTGTTATGATCTTTTCAGGGATAGTATATGTTGGATTCCTTTTTCTTATTTCAAAGCAAGAAATGATAAATATCTATCAGTTTATTTCTGCAACTCTTAAAAAAGAAAAATGAAAAATTTGTCAGTTATTATCCTTACCAAAAACGTAGAAAATTTGATAGCGAATTGTATTGATTCAGTTTCTTTTTGTGATGAAATTATAGTAATTGATGATTACTCATCAGATAGAACGGCAGAATTGGCAAAGCATTTAGGTGCTTTAGTATATCCTTATTCTTCAGAAAGTTTTGCAAAAAAAAGGAATTTAGGGTTAAAAAAAGCAAGAGGTCGATGGATTTTATATCTCGATGTTGATGAACGAGTATCTCCAAAATTGGCAAAAGCAATTCAGTCTGTTTTAGAAAGAAAGAGAGATATATATTCTGCTTATCGTTTGCAGCGAAAAAATTTTTATCTCGGAGATAATGAGTGGCCGACAATAGAAAAATTAGAAAGATTGTTTAAGAAAAATAAATTGGAAGAGTGGTATGGTGACCTTCATGAAAGTCCTCGAGTTAACGGAGATATAGGTGATCTTGATGAAGGATTTATTAAACATTATACCCATCAAAATCTTACCAGTATGCTTAGCAAAACTATTCAGTGGTCAAAAATAGAAGCTGAATTGCGTCTTCATGCTAATCATCCAAGAATGTCCTGGTGGCGTTTTTTTCGTGTTATGCTTACAGCCTTTTATGATTCATATATCAGGCAAAAGGGGTATAAAGTTGGTACTGCAGGATTAGTCGAAAGTATATTTCAGGCATTCAGTATGTTTATCACTTATGCACGATTGTGGGAATTACAGGAAAATAATACTGCAAAAAACAAAAAATAGCTTTTTAGTGTACAACAGTTTTTATAATAGTTAATACTCCTATTTGCCAAATTCTAACGGTTCTATATTTACTACTAGGGGAACGATAAGAGATAAAATCATTCACTTTTGTGTCTCGAACTTTAGGAATAATTAAGTATATCGTTTGTGCTTTCTTTTGTGCTGCTCCCGGATCGTACGGGATATCTTTACGAATAAGCCAGCGGAAGAGGTATGAATATTCATAGATATATATTGATGGACTGTAGGCATAGACTGTATATTTATTTTTTTTTGCGTCGTTACTTATTGTAGTGACCACTTGTTTTTGCTGTATTAGTTGTGATTGATTATTTGACATAGATTGAACAAAAGTAATTGAATATATACAGATACTATATAGTGCTAGAAGGAGTAACCCTTTACGTATAATCGGAAGCTTTGCTGAAAAAAAAGTAAGTAAAATGATGAATAATACGTCAACACCAATAAAATGATATTCCCAGACAGGATTTTTTGCTGTTAAATAAATAAGTAGAACACCTGCAAACAATGAACTTATAAGTAAAATAATTTTTTCATCTTTTTCTCTAAATATAATTATATTTTTACACTTATTGATAACTAATAAAATAAGTGTACTAGCTAATAATATGATTGCAATAAAGAGTGATATATGAAGAAGTTTGGCATAAGTAATAAAGAAAGCTTGAAGTATAGCAATTTTATTCATACCTTGCACTCCAACAATTCCTCCACCATACATATAAAAAGTATGAAGTAGTGCTTGTGTTTGATGGAATCCATGCCTTGATTCAAAAAAGATTGTCGGGAGAAAAGTAATTAAACAACCCATCCCAAGATATACAGCATAAATAAGTTCGTTAAAAAATATTGGCAATCGTTTATCTTTAGCAGATCGTAAAAGTGTGAGTAATAGATGAGATAAATAGAAAATAGCAACACCACAGGAAAATGCAATTCCAAAAGAAATATGAAAATTGATAAGTAGACCAATAAGAAATCCTGCTACTGCTGTTAGAAATAGTTGCCTATGGGATATTTTTGTGAATTCTATTGTAATGAGTAAATAAATAATTGTCATCGTGAGCAATGGAGCAGGATAAGGATTCCATAGCTGTGTTGCGTATATGATGCCATTTCCAAACATAAATAGTATCCAACCCAACAAGACTGATGTTTTGTCAAAAAAATTAGTAAAACGAAACCACAGTAAGGGAAAAAGAATAATATAGGGAATCGTTGCTGTAATAAAAGTGACAAAAACTGGATTTTTGGAAAATAATAGCCCGATACTCAGAAGCCAAATCCAATAAGGTCCGTAGAAAATTCCTGGTATACCGGAAGGTGGTCCAATAAGTGTTGGTTTGGTAATATTACCCCAAGCTAAAAGTAAATCTCTTGCAGGATCATACCAAAAACTGAGGTCATTGAGTAGCAAATGGGCAATGGTAAAAATAAAAGGTAAAAGAATAGCAAAGAATAAAATTATCTGTTGCAGCTTTTGATTATTACTAAAGTAATGATGCATTTGGAAAATAGTATCTTGTTTTAATTATAGTTTAGCTAAAATAGGAATGTAAATAGATTTTTTTAAATAATTAGGAAATGTAGCAACTTATTTTTTTTCGTGGGTGCGTGTAATGAAATATTTTTTCCATGATTTCATTTCTTCAAATGTTAGACGCTTTTTTGTAAATCGGAAAAGATAGATAATTTCCAGAATTCCTAAAGTTAACGAGTTGAGTACTAATATTACAACAAACCAGTTTCGTTGTTTGGATTGTGTAGCGCGCCAGAGAGCGATTCCCTTCCAGAAGAGTGACCAGAAAATAACAAGATAGAGCAAGACGTTATTCAAAATAGTAGCATTCATATGCTGTATGTTATCATGATAGATGTGTGTATGCAAGAGATTTAAAAATTGCTACAATCAAAATGCATGAAAATTGGCGTTTTTGATCCTTATTTTGATGACTTGGGTGGCGGGGAGAAATATATGATGATGATTGCATCATGTTTGTCCGAACAGCATGAGGTTACTGTTTTTTGGGATAAAGAAGAAGATCGAAAAGTCTTTCAACAGCGTTTCAATTTGCCTCTAGAGAAAGTACATATTCATAAAAATATTTTTTCACAAGATGTTAGTATATTTGAAAGAATAAAAACATATAGGGAATATGACGCATTTATTATTTTGAGTGATGGGAGTATACCATTTGTTTTCCCAAGTAAATTATATCTCCACATCCAACAGCCTTTACCAAAACGACAGAAAACGCTCAAAGATAAGATTAAATTAAAATTTATTTCTTCGATTTTTTATAATTCTGAATTTACAAAGCACTTTAATACTTCTTTTTTTGGCGGAGTAAAGTCAACAGTTATTTATCCACCGGTGAACATCAATTCAAGAATAAACAGTCAAGATTTAAAAAAAGAAAATGTAATTGTGCATGTTGGGAGATTTCGTGTAAAAAATATGGCAATAGAAGACTACAAAAAACAAGGATTCATGATTGATGCATTTAAAAAACTTATTGATCAAGGGCTGATTAATTGGAAGTTTTTTCTTGCAGCAAGTGTTAAGGAGGAAGATAAAAAATCATTTGCGGTTTTACAGAAAAATGCAAAAGGGTATCCTATTGAATTTCATGTCAATAAATCTAATCATGAGATTTTTGATTTATATAAAAAAGCAAAGATCTATTGGCATGCCTCCGGGTATGGTGAAGATTTAGAAAAATATCCTGAATTAGCTGAGCATTTTGGCATGACAACTGTTGAAGCTATGGGAACAGGAACTGTACCTGTTGTGATTAATAATGGAGGACAAAAGGAAATTGTGAAGGATGGAAAAAATGGATTGCTATGGAATACACTTGAAGAACTGTTAGAGCAAACAAAGCGATTAGCTAGTGATGATAGCCTATGGCATGAGCTTTCACAGAACGCTATAATACGGGCACAGGATTTTAGTGAAGAAAAATTTATTCATAGAGTGCTCACGTTTATCATTTGATGAAACAAAAATTTATTGTACCAGCATTATTAGTACTACTCGTTTTATTTTTTTCTTATCCAATATTTATTCGCGCAAAATTGCCGATCCCTTCAGATACGATTATTGGTTTGTACCATCCCTTTAGAGATCTTTATGCTAAGCAATATCCCAATGGTATTCCTTATAAAAATTTTTTGATTACTGATCCTGTACGACAGCAATATCCTTGGCGTTTTTTAGCTATTTCGATTGAAAAAGATATGCAGCTTCCTTTATGGAATCCGTATAGTTTTGCTGGAGCTCCTTTATTAGCAAATTTTCAGACGGCTGCTTTTTATCCTTTCAATATTTTATTGTTTGTATTGCCGTTCGCTTTTGGATGGAGTGCCTTAATTATTCTCGGACAAATTCTTGCGGGAGTTTTTATGTATCTGTATTTAACAAATTTGCGGCTTAATTATTACTCACGGTTTTTAGGAAGTATTGTGTATGTCTTTTGTGGGTTTATGATCGCGTGGTTGGAGTGGGGAACGCTTGATCAAGTAGGAATATGGTTGCCTCTTATACTTTTTTCATTAGATAAACTAGTGTTTTATAACAAAAAACAAAGGGTTATTATTAAAAATATTTGGGGATGGATATTTCTCTTATCATTAGTTTTATCATTTTTTGCAGGGCATGTGCAATCATTTTTTTACCTTTTTATTGTTTCTTTTTGCTATTTTTTAGCACGTTGGTTTCAGCATGGAAAATCGCGAAAGCTGTTGTTGCTGTTTAGTATACTTATTTGTTGCTTTTTAATATTTACAATAATCCAATGGTTTCCCACGTTACAATTTATTGCTTTGAGTGCAAGAAATGTTGATCAATTAAACAATTGGCAGCAACCTGGATGGTTCATCCCTTGGCAAAATCTTATCCAATTTATCGTTCCTGATTTTTTTGGCAATCCTGCAACTCTGAACTATTGGGGAATTTGGAATTATGCTGAGTTTATAGGATATATCGGGATTTTCCCGTTACTCATTGCCTTTTTTGCACTGTTTTATCGTCATGACAAAAAAACATTATTTTTCGGTACTTTCTTTTTTCTTTCTTTGATTTTTGCACTACCTACAATATTTGCAAAGATTCCCTATCTTTTACAAATTTCTTTTTTTGCTACTTCACAGCCGACCAGATTGCTTTTTATTACAGACTTTTCTTTGGCGATACTTGCAGCTTTAGGTTTAGATTATTTTATACGTTTTGAGATGAAGAAGAAACTTTTTTATCCTATTATTTACCTCTTTATTCTTTTTGCAGGAATATGGGTTTTTGTTTTATTTGGGTATAAATTACTTCATATTTCTCCTGAAAATATTTCAATTTCAAAACATAATCTTTACATTCCGACATTATTTTTTGCACTAACTGTTGTATTTATAGGGGCAGCGATGTTTATCAAAGAGAAGAAAGTTACTAAAATATTTATTGTCATTTTATTGGCACTATCTGTTATTGATCTTTTCCGTTTCGCAGATAAATTTATCCCTTTTACTGATCGTCATTATCTTTTTCCTGTGACGGCAACACTTTCTTATTTACAGCAGCAACCAGGACAGTTTCGAATTATGACAACGGATTCGCAAATGTTACCACCCAATTTTTCAATTATGTATCATCTGCAAAGTCTTGACGGGTATGACCCTTTGTATCTGCAACGCTATGGGGAAATGATGGCTGCAATTTCTCGAGATAAACCAGACATAAGTGCACCTTTTGGGTTTAATCGTATTATTACTCCAACGAATATTAACTCGCGACTTATCGATTTGTTCGGTGTAAAATATGTGTTGAGTTTATCAAGTATTAATAAGTCAAAGTTAGTAAAAGTATTTACAGAAGGACAAACACAAGTATACGAAAATAAAAATGCATTTTCCCGTACATTTTTTGTGAATGATATTAAATCAGCAACAACTAAAAAGGAAGCAATTGGTTTCATGTTTGCTAAAAATATCGATTTGCATAAAACAGCAATTGTTGAAGGATGGGATAAATCGGCTACACATTTTACTATTGGTTCAGCAACAATCAATAATTATCAAGAAAATTCAGTTTCTATTAAAACACAAAGTAAAGGAGATTCATTTTTAGTCTTAACAGATTCATATTATCCGAATTGGCATGTAACGATAGATGGTAATAAAGTGAAAATTTATCAAACAGATTATAATTTTAGAGGCATTTTCCTTCCTAGGGGAAATCACGATGTTGTCTTTTTTGACAGCCTGCTATAATAAGCGGATAAAATATTTGGCAAATGAAGAAACTATCAATTATTATACCTGTTTATAATGAAGAAAGGACAGTCTGTGAACTCCTCAAAAAAGTTTTGTCCATCAAATTTCCCGTTAAAGCTGTTGAGTATCTTGTCATTGATGATGGATCTACTGACAATTCAAAGATAACAATTCAAAAGTTACAATATAAAGGAATCAAGTTATTAGTACACAAAAAGAATCAAGGTAAGGGGGCAGCTGTGAGGACAGGTTTAAAACATGCAACAGGGGATTACATTATCATTCAGGATGCGGATTTAGAATATAACCCTGCAGATATTATTCAGCTTTTGTCTAAGCTAGAGAAAAATAAAAAACAAGTAGTTTACGGAACGAGATTAAAACGTTTACCTAATTTTAAGCGAGATGAGCGTACGCCAGTTTTTCTCATCCATTATTTCGGCAATAAATTTTTGAGTTTTGCAACAAGTATTTTATATTTTCATTGGGTAACTGATATGGAATGCTGCTATAAGTTAGTGCCTCGAGAAGCGCTCAAAGATATGCAGTTGCATGCGAGAGGATTTGAATTTGAACCAGAAATTACTGCAAAACTTTTGAAAAGAGGATATAAAATTGCTGAGGTTTCTATTACAACTCAACCTCGAGGGTATAATGAAGGTAAGAAGTTATACGCAGTTAAAGATGGAACAAAGGCACTTTGGACATTGCTTAAATATCGTTTTGTCGAGTAAAATCAAAATATATGATGAAGTTTAGATCATTATTAAAACCTTCAGTTCTACTTATTCTTATTGTTCTTCTTGCTGCAGTTTTGCGTTTTTATCAATTAGGAATAAATCCACCTTCATTGACATGGGATGAAGTTGCCTGGGGATATAATGCCTATTCTTTAGGTATAGATGGTAAAGATGAATTCGGACATTTTTTGCCTTATACATCATTTGTTTCCTTTGGTGACTATAAACCTCCAGTTTATGCTTATTTAACTATTATTCCGGTTTGGCTTTTTGGATTGAATGCATTCACTGTACGATTTCCTTCAGCGTTTTTTGGTACATTAACTGTTTTAATAACATATTTTTTAGTTAAGGAATTGTTTAGTGTCCGTAATGGCAAAAAACATGAACAGCAAAATTTTATAGAATATGTTGCGCTTGTTTCTTCATTGTTCTTGGCAATTTCACCATGGCATATTATGCTTTCCCGTGCAGCTTTTGAAGCTAATGTTTCAAGTTTTTTTATTGTCACAGGTGTATGGCTGTTTCTTTATGCAATCAGAAACAAACCTTGGCTTCTTATATTATCTGTCGTTTGTTTTGTTGTTTCTATTTATACTTTTAATAGTGCCCGTGTCGTTGCACCATTATTATTTTTTATTCTAGTTTTAGGTCATATTCACCAACTATTTCGAATTAAAAAATCAACTATAACTGCTTTTGTTATTGGAGTGTTATTACTTTTGCCAATTGTACCGTTTCTGTTGTCTCCACAAGCAAGGCTACGATATCAAGAAGTAAATATTTTTTCAGATATAAATGTGGTTAAAACTGCCAATCAGGAAATGGTTAATAATCATAATGTCAAATGGGCAAAAATTATTGATAATCGACGAGTTGTTTATTCACTAAGTTTTCTCAAACATTATTTCGATAATTTCAATCCGAGTTTTCTATTTATTACAGGGGATCCAAATCCTAAATTTTCTACGCAAGATGTAGGACAAATGTATCTATGGGATTTGCCATTTATTATAATTGGTATGTTATTTCTCTTTCGACAACGGAAAGGGAAGTGGTGGATTCTTCTTTTATGGCTTTTGATTAGCATTATTCCTGCAGCTGTTGCCAGGGAGACTCCTCATGCACTGAGGATCGAATCAGCCCTTCCGACATTTCAAATTTTGACAGGATATGGATTTGTAAGCGCTATTTTGATGCTTAAACGGTATCAGCGAAGAATTGTTTTTAGTTTTTTTGTTATTTTATTTCTTTTTGTGGGTTATTATTTACATGGATACTACACCCATTATCCCAAAGAATTTGCACCTGAATGGCAGTATGGTTATCAACAAGCAATTAAATACATTGGGAGACAGCAACAATATTACGATAAAATTTATATTTCAGGTATTGAGCGTCCATATATTTATACACTTTTTTATCTTAAATATTCACCTCAAGAATTTCGTCAGACTGCAAAAGTGTACTCTGATATCTTTGGATTTATTCATGTTGATAGTTTTGGTAAGTATCAGTTTATCAATCCAACAAATACATCTGTGAAAGAGAAGGCATTATTTATTGCTGCTGTTAATCAAGTGCCACCATCAGTACATATTTTACAAACATTTTACTTACTCGATGGCACGCCAGAATTAATAGCTTATACTAAATGATATGAAAAAACGGATAATGACATTATTGCTCATAATAATTTTATGTTTAGGAACAGGATTGCGATTGTGGCAATTAGGAGCTGTACCATTATCTCCTGATTGGGATGAAGTCTCTCTTGGTTATG
Source organism: Candidatus Sulfotelmatobacter sp. (assembly GCA_035568375.1). Taxonomy (GTDB): domain Bacteria; phylum Patescibacteriota; class Microgenomatia; order Levybacterales; family UBA12049; genus JACDET01. Next base: position 39,255 of record DATMOG010000110.1, on the reverse strand, counting down.
ATGCTTACTCAATACTGCATACCGGTCGAGATGAATTTGGAGCATTTTTGCCTTCAGTATTGCGGTCTTTTGATGATTACAAACCTGCGATGTATGCTTACTTTTCAATTCCAAGCGTTGCTGTTTTTGGATTGACGACATTTGCTATTCGTTTCCCATCAGTTATTATGGGGATCATTGGTATCCTGACTATATATTTGTTGGTAAAGCAGTTATTTGCTAACTATGAATCAAAGCAAATATATATAGAGATTTTAGCACTTACTAGTGCTTTACTTATGGCAATCTCTCCATGGCAGATACAGTTTTCACGTACTGCATTTGAGACTAATACTGGATTAACATTCAATTTACTTTTTGCACTCTTTTTTCTGAAAGGATTAAAGCAGCCTTGGATGCTAGTGCTTGCAGCATTTTTTGCTGGCTTGAATCTCTCTGTTTATCAAAGTGAGCGGGCTTTTACACCACTTTTGGGTTTTGCACTAATTTTTATTTACTGGCGGGAACTGTTTAGTATTGCTAGAAAATATCTTCTGGGCAGTATGATTGTTGGTATCATTGTTGTTTTGCCGATGATCACGTTTATTTTCGGTAATCCAGGATCTTTGCAGAGAATTCAAAGAACTAACTTACTTTCGCAACAAACACAACAGGTGCAAAAAACAATTGTTCGTGGGGCAGACGATAAAACAAATCATGATCTGATTGGGCAGATTGTTGATAATAGGAGGGTAGTTTTTTCAAAAGAAATCATGGGAGCATATTTATCGCATTTTGATCCTAACTGGCTTTTTTTGCAAGGAGATAATCCTCGTCATCATGCACCAGGTATGGGTTTATTATATATATTGGATTTGCCGTTCCTTTTGTTTGGCATTTATCTTCTTGCTTTTGGCAAATTTGCCAAACAGACAAAATATTTAATTTTTTCCTGGTTGCTTCTTGCTCCTGTACCCGCTGCAATCACCTATGAAGTACCTCATGCTGTGCGGACGATGAATATGCTCCCAATGTTCCTTATTTTTATAACATTGGGGTACGTGGCGTTTTTCCAGTTTATAATTAAGAGTCATGGATCATACAGTAAGGTCGTTAAGATGGGTATTTGCGTCTTATTTTTTATTGCTACTACATTTAACTTTGTGTATTATTTAAATCAATATTTCGTTCAGCTCAATTACTTTAATGCTTATGACTGGCAGTATGGCTATGAACAAGCAATTCCTCAGATAGAACAGATAAAAGGACAGTATAAGAAAATTGTAGTTTCTAATAAGACGCCTATGGATGAATCATATATATTCTTTTTATTTTATTTACACTATCCACCGCAGCAATATCAACAGCTTGTTTCTCAGGGAGAAAATTTGTCTACAGATGTGCATCATTTTGCTAAGTATGAATTTAGAGCATTCAACTATAATAGAGAGAAGGTTCAAAAAAACATATTATATATAGGATCAGTGGCTGATTTTCCTGGGAATATTATTGCAAAAAAGACAATTTATTACCCAGATGGGAAACCAGCGATATTATTAGTTGATCCCAAAGATAATTTATGAAACAGCTTACCGTTGCTCTTGCAGTTTTTAATGAAGAAAAAAATCTTGAAGCTTGTCTCGCGTCTGTAAAAGATATTGCACAAGAAATTGTCGTTGTTGACGGATCATCAACGGATCAGACAGTTGCAATCGCTAAGAGATTCGGAGCACGAGTGCTTGTAACTAATAATCCTCCGATATTTCATATCAATAAACAAAAAGCAATTGATATGGCAAAAAGTGAATGGATTTTGCAATTGGATGCAGACGAGCGAGTAAGTCCAGAATTAGCAAAAGAAATTATGCAGATGATATCGATGAGCGATAATGAAATTGCTCTCTACCAAGAGAAACTTACCAAAAGAAAGTTATTTTTACGTCACCAGAAATTGCTTGAAAAAAGAGATGGTCATATTGGCACAAAAGATGGACCATATGCAGCTTTTTTTATTCCACGGCTCAATTATTTTCTTGGTAGATATATGCGTTATGGTGGTGTGTATCCAGACGGCGTAATTAGGTTAATCCGTAAAGGAAAAGCATATTTGCCTTGTAAAGATGTTCATGAACAAATGGCAGTTGAGGGAAGGGTAGGATGGTTGGAACATGATCTATATCATATCGATTCTCCTACATTTAGTCGTTATTTAGAGCGGAATAAAAGGTATATTAATTTACTGGCTAAAGAGTTACAAAAGGATAAAAAGAATACGACACTATTTGCTCCTGTAGAATATCTGATAGTGTTGCCCATTCGGTGGTTTCTTTTGACTTATCTTAGACATAAAGGATTTAGGGATGGGTGGCCAGGATTTGTTTTTTCGTTTTTTTCAGCTCTCCGTTTTCCCAGGGCATATCTTAAATCTTTGCTTAAAGCATAAGATTGATCTTATCTATCTCAACGACTAATTTTCTGTTACAATAAACAATATGAAAGTACTTGTTACTGGTGGAGCAGGCTATATTGGAAGCTTTATGGCAAAGCGTTTGCTCGATGAAGGACATGATGTAACCATTGCTGATAGCCTCGAACGTGGCCATGAATCTTCTCTTGACTCACGCGCAAATTTTGTTAAAGGAAATTTATTAGAAAAAGAATTTATTAATAAACTTTTTTCGCAATACACATATGACTGTGTAATGCATTTTGCCGCTTATATTGCTGTTGGAGAGTCCATGCAACATCCTGGTTTATATTTCCGAGATAATGTCTTCACCACTATTTCTCTTTTGGATGCGATGAAGGAACATGGCACTAAAAAATTCATCTTTTCTTCAACAGGGACAGTCTATGGTACACCAATGATTAATCCAATTCCTGAAACTTATGCAAAAAATCCAGAAAATCCCTATGCAGAGAGTAAGTATATGGTTGAAAAAATTTTACATTGGTATTACATCTCACATGGTATTGGTTCTGCAGTATTGCGGTATTTCAATGCATCTGGTGCTGCTCTAGACGGAAGTTCGGGAGAAGATCATGATCCCGAAACACACCTGATCCCCAACGCAATCAGAGCGGCGTTGCATAATACAGAATTTCAATTATTCGGTGCAGATTACGAAACGCGAGATGGAACATGTATCCGTGACTATATTCATGTTTTAGATCTTGTTGAGGCACATGTATTAACATTACAAAAACTGGATGAGAAAAATGGTGAATATGTCTATAATGTTGGAACAGGGAGAGGATCAACGAATAAAGAAATTATTGATATGGTAAAAAAAATATCAGGCATCGATTTTCCTATTGTGGTTAAAGATCGACGTTCTGGAGATGTTGCTGAAACAGTTGCTGATCCTAGTAAAATTAGAGAAGAAATTGGTTTTCAACCGCGATATTCTGATCTTGAGACGATTATAAAAACAGCCTGGGAATGGCATAAAAATCAGAAGTGAGCAATGAGTAAGAATGAAAATAGCGATTGATGTTTCTCCGTTACAGTCAGGTCATAAAGTCCGCGGTGTTGGTTTTTATCTTTCTTATTTGAAGAAGGCTCTTTTGGAATATTATCCTTCGAATGAATATCTATTTTTTGAGCAAGAGACAGAAATTGATAATTCTGTTGATGTAGTGCATTATCCTTATTTCGATCCATTTTTTCTTACCTTACCTTTTGCCAAACGACACAAAACCGTTGTTACTGTTCATGATGTAACCCCACTAGTTTTTTCTGAACATTTTCCAGCTGGAATCAAAGGAAAGCTTCGCTGGCAGATGCAGCGTTTCAATTTACAACGAGTCGATGGCATTCTTACCGATTCTGAAATTTCGAAAAAAGATATAGAAAAAATAACAGGAATTTCATCCCAAAAAATTTCAGTTGCATACTTAGCTGCTGGCGAAGAGTTTCGTAAATTCAATCGTGACGACCCAAGTTTAAAAGCTATTAAAAAGAAATATAATTTACCAGAAGAGTTTGTTTTATATGTTGGGGATATAACATGGAATAAAAATGTGCCTCGCTTGCTTGAAGCACTTCAAAAAGTTGCTATACCTCTCTTTATGGTTGGGAAGTCTCTTGTTGCTACAAATTTTGATAGAGAGAATAGATGGAATAGTGATTTGATTGAGGTGCAAAGAGTAGCGGCTCGGAATAAAAACGTTCATCTGTTAGGTTTTATTCCGACGGAAGATCTTGTGAGGCTATATAATCTTGCTTCTGTCTTTGTTTTTCCTTCAGTCTATGAAGGTTTCGGATTACCAATTATTGAAGCAATGCAATCTGGCTGTCCTGTGATTATTTCTCATGAGGGCTGCATGCCAGAAGTTGGCGGTGATGCTGTCGCATATTTTGACGGGTATCAAACTGAGAGTTTGATCAACAGTTTAAAGAAGGTTTTAAATTCTCAAAAACTTCAAAAAGAACTTTCTGAAAAAGGATTAGAACAAGCAAAAAAGTTTAGTTGGAAAAAGACCGCAGAGAAAACAATTGAAGCATATAAAAAAGTAGTAACCATATGAAACAAAACGCCAAACGTATAATACAACATCCTCTTATTTTGGGAAGTGGAATCGTCGTTATAGGAAATCTTTTTGCGAATTTTTTCAATTTTCTTTTTAATCTTTTTATGAGTAGAACACTATCAGTTACAGACTATGGTGTTTTAGCAAGTGTTATGTCTCTTATCGCATTTCCTTTACTTGTTAGTACTTCACTTGGCCCTATTGTTGTACAATTTGCAGGAAATTATTTTGCAACCGGTAACTTTCCACTCCTACGAGGATTGTATATTAAAATGACTAAATTGTTATTTATTATTGCATTTATTTTTACTATTCTTTTTTTCTGTTTTATTTCAGCGGTGAGTAACTTTTTCCATATTGAAAATAAACTTATTTTATTTGTAACGGATGCTATTCTCTTCTTTGCTGTTATTAATGTTATTAATATTTCTTTCATTCAAGCTAAATTAGCTTTTGTTTTTCAAGTTTTAATAAATTTATTAAATTCAGTGTCAAAATTTATTTTGGGAGTAATTTTTGTTTTGTTAGGATACTCAGTATCAGGTGCGGTTTTTGCTATATTGATAGGACTTGTCAGCGCCTATCTTTTTAGTTTTATACAATTAAAATTCATTTTTGATAGAAAAATAACTGTGCCTCATATTGAAACAAAGGAGCTCATCTCTTATGGTATTCCTGCCTCTATTACACTTATGGGATTAACTTCATTTATTTCAACAGATATTATGTTGGTAAAACACTTTTTTGATCCACATCAAGCAGGATTATACGCTGGGCTATCTCTTATTGGGAGAGTGATTTTTTTTGTTTCTGCTCCAATTGGTAGCGTTATGTTTCCTATAATTGTTCAAAAATATAGTAAGAATGAAAATTTTACTCGGACATTTAATCTTTCGCTTTTGCTTGTTTTTTTACCCTCTTTATTCATTACCATTTTTTATATGTTGTTTCCCAAATTTGCAATCCTTTTTTTTCTAAAAAGGGAAGAATATTTAGCAGTAAGTAATCTTATTACACCGTTTGCAATTTTTATTGTTCTGTTTAGTCTTTTATCTATTATCGCAAATTTTTATCTTTCTATAAAGAAAACCGAAATTTATATCCCCATTCTTTTAGGTGCAATTGTTCAAGCGGTTTTAATATACTTCTACCATCAGTCGTTTCAGCAAATTATTTTAATATCGCTTACGATTACCTTGATTCTTGTTCTTATTCTTTTACTACATTATCATCGTGTTATTCGAAGAATTAAAAAGGTGAGAGACTTTGATATTATTTCATGAGAAGTGTGCAGCGTTTTGTGAAAATCATTATTCCATCAGGTTCGTTTGATTACCCTTAGGGAAGTGATATAATTAAAAATGTTATTCTATTAGAATAAGCTTAACAAATATGTCAGAAAGGACCATAGGACCAGAAAAAATAGAAGCTCGTACCGTATTTGGCACATCATCTGAAAGGTACGCTGCCGTATTTTCGGGAGTAACAGCAGGTTACCGTATTTCCGAGCAAGGAATACTTGACGCTATGAGGCCACATTTACTGGATGTACAAAAAAGTGGAAGGACTCCATTTATTTTAGAGGTAGGCTCAGGTACAGGACAAGCAACGAAAAGGATTGAAAAAGGGCTTCGAATTGACGGAATTGAAAGTCGTCTTGCGACGTCAGAATATAGCGAGGCAATGATTAGAGCAGGCATAGGAAGAGAAGATGCGAATAGACCTCAGGTTGCAGCTGCAGCAGAAGCGCTTCCGTATCCTACTGCTGGTTCAAAAAGGGTACTTTCTGGTGGAGAAATTCAAGAATTTGAAGGGTTTGATGCGGTCTTTGGTTCGCAGACAATCCATTGGTGGGAAAATATTGAAAAAGGATTGAGAGAAGCAAATCGTGTTCTCAGGCCAGGTGGAAAAGCTATTTTTGCAGCTAGTGGTATCCTTGAAGGTTATGGTGATTTACATTTTACAGAAGATCCAGCATATAAAGCATATCTTGGTTATGTACAAGAAGACTTAGAAGCGCGTGAGTTATGGAGAGAGGATATGGGTGAGTTCTCTCCTAAAAACTCAGTTGTTAACCCATTTTTTCATAGGCATTCAATTGACGAAGTAAATGCAATGTTAGAAAGTGCTGGTTTTGAAAACGTTCAAAGACATGAATATGACTTACAAGTTGATAAGCAGGAAATGATAAATCGTTTGGGTCCGGGAGCTGCATCCATGTTTATCTTTGCAGGAGATTATGCGAAAGATATCACTGCGGATGTCCGTACGGAAATTGTGACTAAAGCGACTAAGAGATTACAAGATGAACATCCTGAGTTACTTGATCAATTAAATGATCATCCGACACATGAACCAATTCCTGTTTATTCAGCAACTAAACCTGAATCTGTTGCGGCATAATAATTTACGTATTATTTAGTATTGATATTTACTATATAAATATGTATATTATTATTATATTTTAGCATGGCAAAACCCTCCAAATTGCGGACAAAGATTTTTTTAGATAGCGCAGATCCCATGGAAACGAAAAAGGTGCTAAAAATGTTGGGCTTTTTAGACGGCCAGACAACCAATCCGACACTTGTTTCAAAAAATCCTGAAGTTAAAAAATATCTTGAGAAGAAGGGGAAATTCGGACGCGAAGATATTTATTATTTTTATAAAGATGTAATTAAGGAGATATCTACAATAATTCCAAAAGGGTCAATTTCTATAGAGGTATATGCTGATGCTTCAACTTCTTCTCAGATAATGCTTACACAAGGAAAAGAAATGTTTTCATGGATTCCCAATGCCTTTATCAAATACCCGATTACAAAGAATGCACTTAGCGCAGCCCATCAATCTATCCAAGCAGGAATTCGAGTAAATATGACACTCTGTTTTTCGCAAGAGCAAGCAGCAGCAGTATATAAAGCCACCAAAGGTGCGAAAAAAGGAAATGTGTATATTTCGCCGTTTATTGGCAGATTGGATGATAAGGGTCAAAATGGCCTTGATCTTATTAAGAATGTACTTACCTTATATAAAAATGGAGATGGTCATGTAGAAGTACTCGCAGCAAGTGTAAGAACGATGTATCATTTTTTATATTGTTTGTATCTTGGTGTTGATATTATTACTGCGCCTTTTATTGTACTGCAGACATGGAAAGAAATGGGAATGTGCATCCCTGCATTTTGTGAAAATATGTCATTAGGAAAGCCAATTGTTTATCAAAAGATGAGCATTGCACAGAAAATCGAAGAGTATAATATATCTCATCCTTTAACTACAAAAGGGTTACAACAATTTGTTACTGACTGGAGTAGTTTGGTAAAATAGTCTACAATAGAAAAATGAAAAAAATAAAACTTTCAGATTACATTACGAAATTTCTTGAAGAAAAAGGGATAACCCACGCCTTTATCTTGGGTGGAGGAGGCAATATGCATATAATCGATTCTATAGGTAAGAGCAAGATTGCCTATGTTTGCAATCGACATGAGCAGGCAAGTGCTATGGGTGCTGAGGGTTATGCTAATATTACCGGCAAACCAGGAGTTTGTGTCGTCACAACTGGACCTGGTGGCACCAACACGATGACAGGTGTTTTAGATTGCTGGCTTGATTCAATTCCCATGATCGTTTTATCAGGTCAGATTGCAAGGAGGTTTATGGGTGCAGGAACAAAGATGGGAGTAAGACAGCTGGGTGTCCAAGAGTTGAATATTGTTGATGTTGTTAAGCCAATGACCAAATACGCAGTTGCTGTTATGGATTTTTTGGATATACGATATGAACTTGAAAAGGCATGGTATTTGGCAACGACTGGTAGGCAAGGTCCAGTGTGGTTGGATATTCCGCTTGATGTGCAAAATGCGATGATTGACGAAGAAGAACTAAGAAAATTCGATCCTGCAGAAGTCGCTCCCGACTATATTATAGATAAAAAAACAATACAAAAGTTGGTAGAGCAGACATTAAAGAAACTTTCAGAATCCGAGAGACCTGTGTTATATGCAGGACATGGTATTCGTTTAAGTGGAGCATATGAAGAATTTTTAGAATTGATCGATCTTTTGAAGATACCCGTTCTCACGAGTTATGTGGGATATGATATGGTCCCTTCAGATCATCCATATTTTTTTGGTAGAGCACATGCAATGGGGCAACGAGCAGGAAATTTCATTTTACAAAACAGTGATCTGTTATTTTCACTCGGTGCTAGATTAGATATTTTAACAATCGGTTATGAGCATGAAAAATTTGCCAGAGCAGCATATAAAATTATGGTAGATATCGACAAACATGAAATTGAAAAGCCTACTTTGGCAATTGATTTACCGATTAATACCGATGCAAAATTATTTATTCAGGAAATGATCAAACAGTTGAAGGAAAAATCACTGAAGTTAAAAATTGATCCCTGGTTGGTATATGGAAGGAAATTAAATAAAAAATATCCTAATGTTCCTAAAGAATTTTGGAATGAGAAAAAATTCGTTAATCCATATTGTTTTATAGAAGAGAGCTGTAAACAGTTTAAGCCGGGCGAAGTTGTTGTCTTAGCAAACGGTGTCAATGTATTAAATTGTTCCTATCAAGCGTTTATTGTAAAAAAGGGACAGCGAGTTATTCTTAATCTTGGGTCCGCAACAATGGGCTATGGAATAGCTGTTGCGATTGGTGTAAGTTTTGCTTTGGGTAATAAAAAGAGAGTTATTTGTATGGAGGGAGATGGTAGTATCCAGATGAATATTCAGGAATTGGAGACTATCAAATACTATAATTTACCCATAAAATTATTTATTCATAGTAATGATGGTTATTTGTCAAACAAGGGTACGCAGAAAAATCTTTTTGGAGGGAGATATGTAGGTTCTGGGAAAGACAGTGGTATATCATGCCCTGATTATGTAAAAGTAGGAAAGGCGTATGGTATTAAATCAATTAGAATTAAAAATCATAAAGAAATGAAAGAAAAAATAAAGTATGTTTTGGATTATCCAGGGCCAATTATTTGTGATATTAGCGCGCTAAAAGAAATGAGTTTAACTCCAAAACTATTAACAAAAAAGAGAGCTGATGGGTCATTTTATTCTCCGCCGCTTGAGGATATGGCACCTTTTTTAAGTAAAGAAGAATTAAAAGAAAATATGATTATTCCATTATTCGATGAAGAATAAATCTACAATATTTATTACAGGTGTTAATGGTTTTGTTGGTAGTCACCTGCAAACGTATTTGGGCGAACGAGGTTACAAATTACTTACGCCAACACATAAAGAATTAGATCTTCTGGATTCTGAAGCGGTCGATAATTTTTTCAAGCAACATAAAATTGATATTGTTATTCATACTGCTTTGGTGGGAGGTAGTAGAAAGGAAGAGCATAGAGAAAATGCGTTAGATAATAATTTGAGAATGTTTTTTAACCTTTCTAGAAATAGAAAAATGTTTAAAAAAATGATTCATTGCGGTTCGGGAGCGGAATATGACAAAAGGTTTCCCATAGTACAGGTAAAGGAACAAGATTTTGATAAAAGGGTTCCTGTTGATGAATATGGATTTTCTAAATATCTTTGTACGAAATATATAGAACAGAGTGAGAATATTATTTGTTTGAGAATTTTTGCAGTTTTTGGCCGAGGCGAACGCTATATATATCGATTTATTTCCAATGCAATATGTCGAAACATTTTTGAATTGCCAATTACAATGAGACAAGACGTCTATTTCGATTATTTTAATGTCAAGGATTTTGTGAGAATTGTGGAGCATTTTATTGAACATGAAGCAAGGCATAAAGTATATAACATCGGTTCGGGAAAAAGGATAAATTTAAAAACAATTGTAAAAATGATAAACACTATTACGGAGAAAAAATCCAAATTGATTATTGCCAAAAAAGGTTTAAATAATGAGTATACATGTAACAATGAGAGATTAGTGGAAGAAATTCCTCATTTTATCTTCACATCTATGGAAGATTCAATTAAAGATTTATATGAATGGTATAAGAAAAATAAAAAATCATTGAAAAAAGAATTATTATGAAAAAAATAGTTTTATTAACAGGTGCTTCACGAGGTATTGGAAAGTCAATTTTGGAAAGACTGGCAAAAGAATATACTGTGATTGCCCCAACAAGAGAAGAATTAGATTTATCAGACAATAAATCGATTGATTCCTATATTAAAAAGAATAATCAATTAGCTATTGATATTATTATCAATAATGCTGGAATTAATTTTCCTCAATGGATTGAGGAAATGGATGATGATAATATCGAAAAAACAGTGCAGATAAATCTTATTGCTCCTATAAAAATCGTGCGAGGATTTGTAGGAAATATGAAAAAAAGCAAATGGGGAAGAATCGTTACTATTAGTTCTATATTTGGCATCATTGCAAGGGGAAAGCAAGTATTATATTCTTCAACTAAACATGGAGCAAATGGCATGACAAAAGCACTTGCGCTAGAATTAGCAAAAGATAATATTTTAGTAAATGCTGTTTGTCCAGGTTTTACGGGAACTGATATGATAGTGAAGAAAAATAGTTCTGAAAAAATAGCATCACTTGAAAACGATATTCCGTTAGGAAGACTGGCAAAACCTGAAGAAATTGCCAATTGTGTAGCCTTTTTGATTTCTGATGATGCTTCGTATATCACCGGTAGCACCATTGTTATTGATGGAGGATATTCCATTAAATAAAATGAAAAGTTTTGTTGTGAAATCAAAATTGCAAGATTTTCCTGTACACTTTGTTACTGATTTTACCTTCATTGAAAAAATAATTGATTCACCTCATTGTATTATCGTTGGAAGAAATGTATATCAACTTTATAAAGATACAGTACTCAACCATTTTATAAAAGAAAATATTATTGTTCTTGATCTTGATGAAGAGAGGAAAACAATGGAAACAGTGCTCATGATTCATGAAAAACTTCTCAATAAAGCAGCAAAAAAGAATTTGACAATTATTTCTTTTGGTGGAGGTATAAATCAAGATGTTATCGGTTTTGCCGCATCAACGCTCTATAGGGGAGTTAATTGGGTCTATGTACCAACGACCCTTTTAGCAATGGCCGATAGCGCAATCGGATTGAAAACATCATTGAATTTTAAAAAATACAAAAATGTTATTGGTTCTTTCTATCCACCATCAGCGATTTATGTAAATGTTAACTTTTTGGACACGTTGACTAAGATAGATTATATAAGTGGTGTTGGTGAAATAACGAAATTATTATTAATGGACGAAAACGCAAAAGAGAAGTTAGATCTTATTTTACAGAAAATAACGATTTTACGAGAAAGAAAAAATAAAGAGGCAATTACTGATATTATAGGTAGTGCAATGAAAGTTAAGCTGAATTATATGGATGGCGATGAATTTGATACAGGAAGAAGAAATTTGCTTAATTATGGGCATGAATATGGACACGCATTGGAACCGGCTTCTTCATATTATATCCCACATGGCATCGCAGTGATGATCGGTATTATTTTTGCTAATTACATTTCAGTACAAAGAGGTTGGTTATCAAAAGCATTATATAGGCGGATTAATAATACTTTGCTTTTACCGGCTATACATGATACAGATTTACAGTTTAAAAAAACATTTTTTGATACTGATACTATTTTAGAAAATATGAAAAAAGATAAGAAAAGAATTTCTGAGGGATTAGTGCTTGTCTTACCCAAAAAGGATCTAGCACTCGTAAAAATCAACGATTTGCTTATTGACGAGCTGCTTTCAAGTAGTATAGAATTGAGGAATCTTTTACATCTTTCATAATACTTATGACAACACTAGAAATAAAAATGGTAAAGCTACTTGAAGAATTAAGAGACAAACATGGTGTTGTTGAAGTAAAAGCAGAATTCGAAGCAGAGGCCTCACGTATCCATGAAGTAATGCGATTAAAAGACGTTGCTGGTAAAGCTGGTTTAGGTTTAGTCCTTAAGATAGGAGGAGGAGAAGCAATTACTGATATGTTTGAAGCACAACATATTGGAGCAACTGTTCTTATAGCACCCATGATTGAAAGTGCATACGCATTGCGTAAATATTTGGAAGCTATCGAAAAACATTTCCCTAAAGAACTCAAAGAAAGAATGCATTTTGGTTTTAATGTAGAAACAAAACTTTCATATGAGAATTTTTCTGAAATGTTGCAAGAGAAAAAGATTTCATTAGCAGATACTGTTACTATTGGAAGAGTAGATTTGTCCGGGTCTATGGGACTTGCTCGTGATCAGATAAATTGTGATGAAGTGTATGAAATAGTAGAGAGTATTTTTACTCAGGCGAGGAAAAAGAATTTCAAGACTACAATGGGTGGAGGTATTGGACCTGAAGCAGGACCTTTTATTAAAAAACTAGTAAAGAAAGGCCTTCTTGATCGTTTTGAAACACGTAAAATTGTTTTTACAATTCCTGAAGGAATAAGTAGAATTAAGGATGCAATCGTAAAAGCAAATATTTTTGAATTGTTGTGGTTGGAGAATAAGAGAAATTATTATGAAAGAATTTATCACGAAGATGAGTCGCGAATAAAGATGCTAAAGAGTAGAATTTAAAGCGACTTATATTTTTTTCATGACAAAAAAAAACGCCCCCTTACTTAGTCTTTCCCTTAACGTGTATAACGAAGAAGAGAATCTTGAGATTGTCTATAAAGAAATTAGAGAAATTCTTAGAAAAGCAAAAATCTCCTATGAAATTATTTTTGTAGAAGGAGGATCACATGATAACTCTTGGAAAATTCTCCAAAATCTTGCAAAGAAAAATGATGATTGCCGTGTTTATCAAGCAGATTTTGGACCAGGGCAAAAAATAAATGCAGGGATGAAGGTAGCAAGAGGAAAATATTTTGGTTATATGTGTTCAGATGGTCAGGATGATCCAAAGATTTTGCCGAAATGTATTCAATTGCTCGAAGAAAATAAAGCAGATTTTGTAAAAGGGAGAAGAATAGCAAGAAAATTTTGGCAACGAATAGTTATGTCACGAGTGTATAACAGGCTTGCTGACATACTATTTGGTTTAAATCTTAATGACATTAATATGCATCCAAAAGTATTCAGAAGAGAGCTTATACAAGGTATAGATTTGATATCTCCAGGCGAAAGCGTTGATTTGGAAATAGTACTGAGAGCACATCAGAAAGGGTATAAGATAATTGAATTGCCGGTAAAAGATAGAGTGAGAGGTGGAGGCACATCAAGTGTTAATAGTAGAGTTGCATTGAATATGTCACGGGATATCCTTTCCTACAAATGGGGTAAAAAAGCAAAGCTCTTACAAGATAGCATTGATAAACGAAATGCCAAATTGTATGTCTAAGAAAGCTGTATTTTTTTTATTGCCGCTATCAGCTATTCTTTTTCTTTTCTCTTTGATTTACGTAACCCTTATAAATAATCAATTGCATGATAATCCGTACTATAAAGAGCAAGGAACACACTATAATGATCTAACTATTATTACACAGATCAAAAATTGGTCAAAGATAAATTCCCAAAATACAAAGGAACTTTTTACCAAAAAGAAGATCACAGAAAATTTCGTATCGCAAGCAGACAATCTTGGCATTATTTTAGTACCATTTAATACTCACAATAAGAGTGTTGATGACAGGATTATTTTTCGATTAAAAGAGACAGGAACGAAAGCATGGCTTTATCAAGGAATATATGCTGCAAATCAAATTCAAAATAATATACCTTTTCCTTTTGGATTTCCAATTATTAAACAATCGAAAAATAAATTTTATATCTTTGAAATTGAATCAACAAGTGGTAGGCAAGGCAATTCTCTTTCTTTGAGTAAGGGATATAATTATTTTTTTGCACAATACAAATTTTCCAAAGCCGATTTAATAAAAAATCCTCAAGTATTATTTCAATTTATCTTTATAAAAACGATTTTTCAATTGCCTCTTTTGAGAATACAAGAGATTCTCACTATTTTTTTCTATGCTTCGTTGCCTTTTATAATTTATTTAATGTATTTCTTTAAAAAACAAATAATTGTTTATATTTTTGGTGATAATTTAAATTCGTCACTTCATACTGTTCAGCAAAAGATGCACATATTTTTGCTAATTGTTAAAAGATTTAGCATTAGAAGTACACTGGATCGGAAAGAAAAAATTAGACTTTGTGCTTTGATTGTTAGTGTTGGGTTTTATTCTTCAGTTGGATATCATTATTTTCAAGGTAGTTATTTACATAATAAATTTCCTTTAAATTCTTTTTTGCCTGGTGGATTCTTCTTTGACTTCTTTGCTGTCTATGATAGATGGCTTAGATTTCATTTCAATGGAGTAGGCTTGACTTATTTTCCGGGTAGTTTTTTGAGCGTGGATATTATAAAGGAACTCTTTACAACTAATATTTATTACGCCGCATATGCGTATGTTACGGGTTTTGTTATTTTTATTTTTTTCCTGACATATTTTTATATAAAAACTGATAATAAACTTGAATCAATACAGCATACTTTTATTATTGCTCTTATGACATATCCATTTCTTTTCGCTTTTCAGACAGCAAATTTTGAGATAACTACATTTATATCAGTTGCACTGTTTTTCATTTTTTATACTAAGAATAGATTTTTAAGTATTATGGCCTTGTCGTATGCGATCTCTATGAAAATTTTTCCTGGCATTTTTCTTGGGTTACTATTATTCGAAAAGAGATATAAAGATATTTTTGTGAGCCTTGTATTAATTATTGTTTTTACACTTCTGCCTTTATGTATATATGATGGTGGTTTTAATAAGGGGGTTGGTATGTATCTTTCCAATTTACAACAAAATCAACAAAGTTATATCAACTTTATGGTGATTGATGGTGTAGGGAATTATTTTGGACACAGCTTACTAAATGGAATAAGAACACTCTGGCCAGGTTTAATTTCTACTGAGATAATGCAAACTATTATGCTCCCATATACAATAATTACTTTTATAATTTTTTTGGCGATTATTGTTTATCTTATCTATATAGAGAAAATATTTTGGAAGAAGATAGCGTGTTTGGTTATGGCAATGAATCTTTTGCCATTTTCCTCTAATGATTATAAACTATTATATATTTATATCCCTTTATTCTTTTTTATAAATTATTCTAAAAAAGAGAAGCTTGATATTATGTATATTATATTATTTTCTTTATTATTAATTTCAAAGAATTATTTATATTTTAATAACAATCCTTATTCAACATTAAACGTAGTTTTCAATCCTCTCCTTATGTTATTAATCCTTTTTGTTATCATTATATCTGGGATTTCGAAAAGTGTTAAAGAAAAGATGGGACAAGGACTTTAAATTTAAAATTTAAGATAACTAAGCTAAACTAGAGAGAAATTATGTTCAGGTAAATGAACAACACACGTTTATGAAATATTTTTTGGATAACATACTTTATCAGCTAATAAAAAAACATTCTTTTCTGTTATTACTCATACTTCTTATTGGAATGGCGCTTTTTCTTTATAAGCAATATGTTTTTGGAGGTAAATTATTTTTGTTTGAAGATTTCGGAAGTGATTCTGTGAGAACATCTCTCCCTACCTATTTGTATTTTTATGATTGGTTTCGAACTGGAATGCCTTTATGGTCAGATAAGATTGGAATTGGAACAAGTATCTTATCTCATGGAGAAATTATGTTTGATCCTTTTACTTATATCCTTTTTATCTTTGGAAAAGATTCAATTATATATTTATTTACATACTTTGTGATAAGTAAAATTGTCTTTTCAGGTATATTTTTTTGGTTATTTATCGGTAAATATAGCAAATATAAGCTATCATCGTATGCAAAACTATTAGGTGCAATTACTTATGCCTTTGGAGGTTATATGATTGTGACTGGACAGAATTATGTGTTTGCGACAATCTGTGTTTATTTACCTCTACTTTTGTTAGGTTTTGAAATGTGGTTTCAAGATGGAAAAAAATTGCTTCTTATTCTTATGCTCGTTGCAATAGCTTTATACTTCTATTATTTCTTTTATATGACTGCTATCTTTTTTGCTTTGTATGCCATTTTTAGATATTTTTTAGCATATCAGTTTCGATTTAGTCATTTCATAAAATATATTAGTACTTTAATTTTATTTGGTTTATTATCTTTAGGGCTGACTGCTTTTTATTGGTTGCCATCGGGAGCATTAACCATGAATAATCTACGAGTTGGTTCAATCCATCCATCTTTGTTCAATATGATTATTCCTAGTTGGAGTTTATTGAGCACAGCTTTTGGGCGATTGTTTAGTTACGATATCTTTGGCGGACCGGCAACTTATATAGGGTATTATCAGGATTATTTCCAGTTGGCATTATATGGTAGTCTCTTTGCGCTCATAGCGATACCTCAGATATTTCTTGAAAAAACAAAAAGAGCAAAAAATACTTATATTTCTTTCACAGTAATATTACTGATTCTTTTATTTATACCGTTTTCATCGTACGTATTTAATGGCTTTTCTGTATTTACTTATAGGTGGGCATATATACTACAATTCTCATTTTCTTTATTTCTTTCGCTTGCTAGCGATAATATTTTTCATAAAAAAATTGTTAGTTATAAAGTTCTGTCAATAACCCTTATCGTTTTATTTTTTATTGCGTTAGATGTGTTATTTTTTATCCATTCTACAGGTACAATATTAAATAATTGGAATAAGCAATTTTTTGAGCGTGCATTAAAAATATTTTCTATCGATTTTGCACTTATTGTTATATATATATATTTAATTATACAGTTCTTTAGAACAAATCAGAAATTCCAAAAAAGACACATAAAAATAGTAATATTTATTTTAGTTTGTACAGAACTCATTTTATTTCCCCGACATTTTATTAATGATAATAGGATTACGACATCTCCTGATCCGGTTAAATATCATTTAGGATACTTTGATTATACAAATAATGTTATTAATTATCTCAACAGTATTGACAATAGTGTGTATAGATTGGATAAGTCGTATGATTCAGTCAAATCAGAATATGGACTCATTGCATCTGACAATGAATCAATGGTACAGAATTATCGCGGGATTAAAAGCTATAATTCGAATAATCAACCTAATTATATCCGTTTTCTTCAGGATGCTGGCGTCTTTGTAATCGACCCGAAAATTGAACCGCCTAAAGGTAAAAAACCTCAGGATATTACCGGTGCAAATCTTAACTATATCAACGGCGTTGGTAATCGATATTTACTTCAAAGTTTTCTCGGAGTTAAGTATTATTTAACTGAACCAGACAAAACAAAATTACAACTACCTCCATACTTTCATCCAATTAATAGAATAGACAACATTACTATTTACAAAAATGAAGACTATCTTCCGCTTGGTTTTGCTTTCGATAGTTATATAACAAGTACTGATTTTAATACACTTACCAATCACAAAAAAGATTTGGCATTATTATCCTTTGTCGTTGTTGATGATCCCCAAAATGTATCCGGTATATTAAAAAAAGATAAATTAAAAATTTTAAAAAACATTAGAGTTCAGTCGGATATAAGTAATCTCATAAAAGATCGTAGAAAAAGTAGCTTTAAAATTGATTCATACAAATCAGATAATATTATTGGAGAAATTAAAAGTACACATAAAGAAATGTTGCTTTTTACTATTCCTTATGATAAAGGTTGGAGTGTCTTTATAGATAGTCAGAAAAATAACTTTTTAAAAGTCGATAACGGATTAATCGGTGTTCCGATAAATACAGGCAAACATTGGGTAAGATTGACCTTTTTTCCACCTGGTATGAAGCTTGGAATTATTATTAGTCTCTTAACAGGTATATTGTTATTGATATATCAGGTATATAATTTTTTGAAGTAAATACATGCTGAGAAAATATTACCTCTACTGTATAATATTTCTATCATTAGTTTAATTCTACACAAAAAAATATGAAAGGATTAGAGAAATTGAAAAAAAAATATAAGCTTACACATAGAAAACCTCTTTTTTATCTTTTATCGCTCCTTGGCGTTTTATTTCTATTTTTAGGAGGTTTAATTACAAGAGGGTATAGCACTTTATTTCTGTTTCAGGTAAATAGATCAGATTTCTTTATGGATTTTTATTTACCCCTATCGGAACTCTTTAATGGTCCTTATGCTCATGGTTCAATTTATCCTCCATTACCAGCATTATTTTATAAACTTATGCTACGGTTTGTGCCGTATAATATTGTCACTCATGGTGCTTTTGCAATCAGGTCAAGTCAGGCAGGTGAGATGGTTTTTTTATTCTATATATTGGTAACATTATTAGCATTCTTTGTTTTAATAATGGAAGTAAAAGGAGGATCCAGGCTGGAGAAATATGTTTTTAGTTTTGTTACGGTATTTTCAGCACCATTTCTTTTTCAATTTGAACGGGCAAATATCATTTTTGTTGTATTGTTATTCTTGATTATCTATGTCTTTTTTAAGGATAGTAAAAAGTCAATAATTCAGGAAATTGCGTTGATCAGTCTTTCCGTAGCATCTGCGATTAAACTATACCCAATTGTTTTTCTTCTTTTACTAATTAAAGAGAAGCGATTTTCTGAAACAATACGTGTGGTAGTTTATACGGCAATTCTTTTTTTCCTTCCTTTCTTTGCTCTTGGAGGACTGAGTCAATTGCCAGTATTAATAAAAAACATTACTACTACTTCAAATGGGATTTTTGCTTGGGGAGTAGGATCTTCAGTTAGTATGCAAAGCATAACTAGAATAATAGGCTCTCTCTTTGGAAATTTCGGAGCAACGCCTATTCTCATTGGCAACATTATATCCATTATCATATTGCTATTAGGAATTCTTGTAGCATTTTTTATGCGTTCAAAATGGAAGACGGTAGCTCTCTTAACATTGACCATGATTTTAGTACCTTCAATAAGTTTTGAGTATACTTTAATCTTTATGCTTATTCCTTTAATTATGTTTTTAGACAGGGAAGAGAAAAAGAAAAAAAATGAATATATTTATACCATTTGTTTTGTACTCATTTTTACACCTTTTCTCTTTGGGAATGTAGATAGCATTAATAGTGGATTTGGTCCACACGCAAGACCTCTCACTTATGAGGTATTAATACAAAATATCGCACTTGTTACAATGACTATCCTATTATTAGTCAAGGAAAGCATTAGCCTTAGAAAGATACAATAATAATATGTTGATTCAATTTATAACAATTTTTATATTTTTAACAATAACAGGCTTTCCTATAATATGCATGCTATATTCGTCAACGACTTTTATATTTAAGATAAGTACTGCTGCTTATTTTGCGTCCCTACTTATCGTGATTTGTGCATCAATGGTTCTTAGATTGGGATGGGATATTAATTATAGTATTCTCCCATTTCTTTTACTTTCTTTATCAGCATGGATAGCTTTTTTTAAAAAGGATATTAAACAGACTGTAGTCAGTCTATCCAGAATAAAACTAAAAACAATTGCAGTTTTTGTTTATATAATTTTTATTAGTTCTAGTATCCTTATTTATCCTAGTTTTAAAGGTGCTTATGCACTTTTTCATATGGGACCCGATTTTTATGGATACGGCATGTCGACGTCATATCTACAAGAACAAAATAGTTTTTCACAATTGCGACATGCTATCGCAAATGTTGCGTCTCATCCTGGAATGAGTACATGGAATCTTGGTGATTTACGAGAAGCTGTTTCTCTTGATTTTATCATTAATTCCAACCGTTACGGACTCCAATCACTTGCAGCAACAATCGATAATACGGTATTCCATGATAACTCAGCGATAGAATTACTTTATCCATTATTAGTGATTGCAATCATTTCTACTTTAGGAAGTTTATATCAGCTGCTTAAACAACACAAAATAAAAATGGTATATATACTATGTGCCTTAGCCTTAACTAGTTTTAACACGACGCAGTTAGTAGCTATCACAGAAGGGCATCTTGGTTTAGTTTTTGTTCTTCCCGTTTCGCTATTGCTATGTATAACATTATCATCGCTGAGTGCTAAGATAAAAAGTAAAAAAATTGCTTGGTCTGCGATAGTAACACTCGTAATTCTTTTGACAGGATCTCTTATCGTTTATCAAGAAATCATCGAATTACTCTTTTTACTTTTATTTTCTCTATTCATTTTTTTTATAGTAACCAAAGACAAAAAGAATATTGTTAACTTACTGATAACAGGTATATTTTTTGTTATTGTAAACTTTGATATATTAGTAACGTTTGCGTTTATTCTTTATGCTCGGTTTCATCAAAATTTTGCTGGAGAATCAATAAACGTGGGGTTTCTTGATTTTTTTAGTGCTGTAGGACTACTTCAGTCATATCATATAGTTCCGCATACCATTATACCTTTTCCACAGAATAACTCTCTTGCTAATAGTACAATCTTTATTTATTTGTTTTTGTTTATCACGACACTATTTTATTACAAATCTCGGAGAATAGTTAATGAAGTATCAATTATTATTTTTTCTGGAATATTTTTTCTTTCTATAGTAGCTGCGCGATTTATCTTAAAAAGTGATTTTCTCGTTTGGAATTTAACACTTTTTCTTTTTCCTTTTATTATTCTTTCTCTTATCCTTTTAGGAATACAATCTAAATATTATGCTGCAATCTTTTTTAAAAAAAATTATCCACAAATAAAATGGAAAATAGTTTTAAATAGAATATTTTTAGTAATATCACTTATTATTACATTAGTCGTTACAGTAAATTTTATTAGTCTTTATAAAACTTATACACAAAATAGTAACTTGCTTTATGATGAAGAATCACAAGCTTTTCAAAAAGGAATATACAGCAACAGAATACTTTTGACAATGTCTGAAAATCAAGTTTATTATTTACCTGGTTTTCATGGACATCTTTATTGGCTTAACTCGGGATGGATGCCTGAATTTGATAAGAATTTACGAAGGCAGAAAGTAATTTTGGTAATCTTTAAGCAACTTGAGAATGAGAGTTTCTTTAATAATGCAAAGAAGTACTTTCATAAAGACCTATTATATACAAATGATCAGGTTATTATTGCTCAACTTAATGATCCTACGTACCAGTTTTTAACAAAAGCAAATAATACAAATAGAGAC
The DNA here is from genome assembly GCA_035568375.1 of Candidatus Sulfotelmatobacter sp. Lineage (GTDB taxonomy): Bacteria > Patescibacteriota > Microgenomatia > Levybacterales > UBA12049 > JACDET01. The sequence continues at coordinate 17,611 of DATMOG010000110.1, read as the reverse complement.
TTTATGCATAAGTACTTAAACGATTTAAGAGCGAAGGTTAATAATAGGTACAAATAATGAAAAAGAAAGAAAAAACAAATTCTCAATTTAGTTTTTACAAAAAAAAATTGTTAGATATAATAAAAAAATTAAAAAAGCTCGATACATATTTTTTGCTTATTCCTCTTCTTGTTGTTTTGATTTATAATTTAATCTTTTTTAATAGATTTTATCCCATCACAGAAGGGTGGTTCTCTACCTATGCATGGATGTTCAATCATGGACAAGTTCCTTATCGTGATTTTTATTTATTTCTGACGCCTCTCTATATTATTATTATGAGCATCTTCACTGCAATATTTGGATATAGCATATTATATTTGAGGATTTTTGGTATCGCTATCATGCTCTTGATGACCTTTTTCCTCTATAAAAATCTTCAGCTAATATTTGGATCTGCGATTGCAGCTTTTTCATGTATCGTTGGCATTATCTACTATCAGTCAAATAACGCACATATTACCTATGATTTTATTCAGTTTTTATCACTCTTCGGTCTTATTCAATCATATTTTATTGTAAAGTATGCACAGGGGACGGAAATTGAAACAAAGAAGCAGATAAAGTTGCTCGTCTTGGCAGGAATATTTGCGAGTTTTGCATTTCTTACCAAACAAAGTAACGGCACAATGATAACTGCGTTTTCTTTTTTGGGACTCGTCTTTGTATCGGTAACGCGGGGAAAAAAAGAATTCTTGCTAGCGACATTATCTTATATTGTCGGGTTTGCAATACCGGTTTTGATTATTCTTTTATGGCTTTTGGCGAATGCAGCACTCATACCGTTTTTCAATCAAATCCTTTTAGATGCGGTAAGTGCCAAAGGTGGGACAACTCAGATATTTTTTTCTTGGTTCCAAGGAATTCTTACTGAAAATTTTGTTGCAAGATTTAAAGAAATAGTATTTATTGTATTTTATTCTGGCTATTGGCTTTATTTTTTTATAGACAAAAAGGAATACAAAAAAAATATACAGTTGATATTCTTATTAATTGTATCACTTAGTATGCTTCTGGTAGTGCTTTTACCATTATTGATTGATAAATCATCAGTGGCAACGTTAGCGAGTTTTGGAATGAAGGGTATTAACAATATTATTGTTGCTGCCATTGCTGTTCTTCTCCTTGTTATTTTAGCGGGAGCTTTGTCTTTCATTTTGAGAAAACCGTTTAATATGAGTCTCTTTTTCTTTTCGTTTGTCGCTCTTGGATATATTTATGGTACAGGAACATCAGCAGGCGTAACAGAAGTTGGAGCGTTTATCGGGTTCTGTATTTTTATTGGTTTGATGTTGTATTACCGGTCGATTTTTGGCATTGGTAAAATTTTTATCGTTTTGTTTTGTATTAGTTTTACATTTATGCTGGTTGAGGCAAAATATGAACAACCGTATTTATGGTGGAATGTGACAAGTCCTGATATCAGAACTAAACTTTATACAACAGATAAAATCCCAATGTTAGAGGGTATGTACACATCTCAGTTTAATATTAACCTCGTTGAACAAGTTACTGCAGAAATCGAAAAAGGATCCAAACCTGGCGACAGAATTTTACTTTTTCCCAATATACCTATTTTTTATCTTATTACTGATAGAAGACCGCCAGGGAAAGCTCTTGTTCATTGGTTTGATTTTTTGTCTGATGATCTTGCTATCAAGGAAGCTCAAGTGATTCGTAAAAATCCGCCAAAAGTCATCGTGTATCTTGATCTTGGAACATCTGTTTGGGAAGCGCATGAAAGGTTATTTAGAAATGGTAAACCGAGTGGACAGAGACAAGTTAATAAAGTAATTATGGCGGATATCAAGTCTCAAAAAATGCACGTCACCAAGAAATTTGAACTTGCCAAAGGAGTAACTCTTACCGTATGGAGAAGATAAATAAAATGTTTTTTCGAAAGAGAATTAAAGTTCTAATTATAGTACTTTTTGCAAATTTTATTTTTGCAACACTTTGCTACTTCTGTTCTGTTTTGTCAATACAACAAATTCAAGTAAAGGATATATCTGGTTTAACATATAACAGTACCACAGATTCGCCACATATGATATTTGATACTATGCCTTTCTTTTATCACATTTTTACTTTTGACTTCTCAGCAGATTTTTTTCCAAAAGATGATCAGTATCCAAATCTATTCCAAACGGGTGATGAACCTAAGACTCTGCGACTTGAATTGATTCATCCTAAGACATTGCAGGTTGTCATTGGATATAAAGATGAACCTCTACAAAAAGTATATCTCGTTTCACATGAGATAAAGATAAACGCTTGGAATCATGTTTCTTTGTCGTATAATTCAAAACAAAGATTACAGATAACAGTGAATAATAAGAAAACTCTTTCTGTTATTGATAGCAAATTCGCACCTTTAATTAATGATTTCATACTTGGGGCGGGATTTGATAAACAAAGATCATTTACCGGCTTGATAAAGAATGCTAACTTTCATATCTTTTTTAAAGAAATAAATGTACTTTTTTATGTGCTTGGCTCATTTTGGCACTATTATCTCTTACTTATCTTTTTTCAGCTTTTATTCTTGTCACTGCTGTTACTAAAAAAAGCGCGAATAGAAATAAAAGAGAATCGTATTATCTTCTCAGGATTTTTATTGTCTTTTGCACTAATAGCATTATTCGTGTTACTTTTAGGTGCGTTGGCATCACCCCTGCTAGGGAATGCAAAATGGATTCCTTTTATTAGTATTCTTATTCCTTCTTTTTTTCTAGGTATAAATTATCTACCAATAGATTGGTTTAAAAATAAATATATATTTTTGTTTACAGGGTTACTATTATTAGGTGTTATGATTGTAGAGATTTCGACCTATGATATTTTACCTTGGATTAGTGTCTCTGGTATACTCATCATTTGTTGTTGTCTATCAGTTATTCCGTTACTAAAATATTTCACTTTAATCACTGTTGGGATATTTATCTTTCTTTTTAGCATTAATTCTGTTGTTTTTATGATGAATTACGGGTCACAGAATTATGTATGGACTGCGCTTGTTACTGCTATTGTTATTTGGACATTCTGTTTTTCATTAGTCAAACAGAATCGAAGTTTGCTTTGGGAAAATATCAATAAGATTGGTTTTCTTAGTCTTATGATTATTTCTTTTTTTCTTTCGCTACGCTCTGATGCATTATTTCTCGGTTCATCTGAATTCCATTGGAACTACTATACTGGCGTTGTGCAAACTATAAGAAGCGGGGGAGAATTATTATGGAGTGCTCCTTCTCAGTATGGTTTTTTGAATCTCCTATTACCCTCATTGTTGCCATGGACTGCAAGAAATTCATTCTTTATTTTTCAAGCCTTTATTTTTTTTATTTGTATAGGAGTTATTGTCAGTACGCTATATAAGAGTTTCAAACAAAGTTCAGTTTTTATTCTTCTCTCCCTGATAGCAATTTCATTGTTTTATTTTGCAGATCCGATGCTTATTGGTCCGACACTCTTCCCTTCTTCAAGTGTTTTACGATTTTTATGGTGTTATATCATGCTTGCTTCGATACTTTTAGAATTTTTCAGAGGAAGAATTCTAACGAATAATATCAAATGGATAATCTCTATTGCCTATATATTTGGTATCTTATGGTCAGGAGAAAGTTTGCTTTACTGTACGGCAATATATGGAACTTATTTGTTTGTTTCAACTATTGCATTTACCAAATCGAAAACAAAAAACGTTTTATCCTTTATACTAAAAAATATTGCAATCATTGTCTCTTTCTTGTTCATTGCGCATCTAATATATTTTGTTATAACAGGTCACTTACCGGATTGGTCGATGTATTTCATGTATGCATTAGATTATGCTTCAGGTTATGGAGAATTAGCAATTTTACCTTGGGGTATTCAATGGGCAATTATAATTACACTTGCAAGTATCGTTTTTATCTTATCACGACTTTATTCAACAAAGAAATATAGCGAATGGATTGTCTGTTCAATTTGTTTTATTACCCTTTGGGTGATATCAAGTTATTATGTCGGCAGAGCAGTTGTCAATAATATTACTGCACTACTTCCTCTTATTTTTTATATTTTTATTGTTATGACGGCTGTTCTTATTGATGCAAAATTTCTTTCATATAGACTAATGCTTACTTCAATATTTTTGCCATGGATAGTTGTTGGTATAATCGGCGGCATAGGCAATCCGCAATTTGTCGAGAAAGCTCAGCATTTCAAATATGCAGAAAATATTGATAGCAAGAGTTTTCAACCTGACAAAGAACTTGGTAATATTTTGGATAAGTTAGTAGCTATAAAAGGAACTCGTATTGTCTATTACGGAGATCCATACAATAATCCTGTTCTCCGTGACAAAAAGGGGAATTTTATCGATATACTTACTGGTTTGCCAATTCCCATGACGCTTTTGGAAGTACCAATATCTGAAAAGAGGCGAAAGAGTGTAATACAAAGATTCTTTACGGAAAGTAACTCGCCAGTTTTTCTTATTCACAAAAAAAATGAAAATATGCAGCGGTTTCTTGAATGGAAAGAGTTTTTTGAAAAGTATTATTCTATAAAAAGTGTGACTTTTAAAAGCAAGAACTATGAAGTAATTTTTATTAAAGAAAAAAAATCATAAATAATATCTAACAATAAGAGTTAAATAAAGAATAAATTGTTCAGCTGTCTTGACAAAGATACTTATATTAGTTATCTTGTAAATAATACTGAACTGAGGAAATTTGTACTATGCCAGTTTTTGATAAATACGCGGAGAACTATGATGAAGGACATGTTAAGGCTGTTGCCATGTCCGGTTTTAAACCTTCTTATTTCCATGAATATAAGTTAAAGGAAATGGTTAACTTTCTCAAAGCAGAAGGGTATGCTGATAAACCGTTAAAATTATTAGATTTTGGCTGTGGGACAGGCAGTAGCGTAAAGTATATTCGGAAATATTTACCAAAAATTGCAATTTGGGGGACTGATGTTTCGACAGAATCAATCAAAGTTGCAAAAAGGAATAATAGAGGTGTTAAGAATGTTACCTTTGCTCCGTTTGATGGAGAACATATTCCGTTTAAAGAAAAATTTGACATTATTTTTATAGCCAATGTTTTTCATCATATTAGACGAGATAAGCATGATAAGGTGATTAAAAATATTTATAAAAATTTAACAAAGGATGGGCATCTTTTTATTTTTGAACTCAACCCAATTAATCCACTTACTATGCTTGTTGCGATTAAAAATGATTATCGATTTGATAAAGATGCGAATCTCCTTAATCCTTTTTATGCCAAAAAAATGCTGCAAGAAGCAGGATTTATAAGAAATAAGGTACGCTACACAATTTTTATTCCACGATTTATTTCTTTTTTGTTGCCGTTAGAGAAATATTTATATAGAGTTCCATTAGGAGCACATTACTATTATGTTGCTAAAAAAACTTCATAATGAGAATAATGAACTTCATGCGTAAGTTTGTTCCACTTTTGCTCTTGCTACTGCTTATATTATTTGTTTTTCACGCATGGTTTCTCCCTGGTCTTTTATCTACTTTTGATTTTCTTTATTATTCACCTAATATGATGAAAGAGGCATATTTGAATTTATATGCTTGGGATTGGCATATCTCTTTTGATGGATTTGCCCGATTTTTTTCTCCCTATTCTTGGATTTTTCCTCTGATCTTCACACCGCAAGTGCTTTTGGGAAAATATCTTGGGATAGATTGGTCAGTAATAGAAAGAATTGCGTATTTATATCCATATTTATTTCTTATGTTACTTTCGCCTATTTATTTAATTAAATATTTTTTTCCAAAGAATCGTTTCTTTCTATTAGCGGTTCTTGTTTTTTCATTTAATACCTATTCATTATTACTAGCTGGTGGTGAAGTATTTCTTGCACTTGCATATGCTTTGGCTCCAATAATTTTTGTTCTTTTTATTAAGCAGACATCCAAAAAAAGCCTAATGTTGTCGTTTATTATCGGTATTGTTTTATCATTGCAAATTATGTTTGATCCAAGGATTACTTATGTGACTTTGTTTGCTATTGGCTTATTTTTATTTTTTGTTATTTGTCATTTGTTATATAGAAAAAAGGTGCGTACTGTACTTGATATATTATTTTATGTTTTATTTATTCCTGGATTTGTAACAGTATTGTTGCAAGCATTTTGGCTTATTCCAACAATTTTATATGGTAAAAATCCTGTTGAAACTCTTGGATCAGCATATTCTGCATCAGAAGCAGCAAAATATTTTAGTTTCGCCAAATTTGAAAATACTATTTCCCTTCTTCATCCTAATTGGCCTGAGAATATTTTTGGGAAAATCTATTTTATGCGATGGGAATTTTTATTTCTGCCGATAATTGCATTTTCATCTCTTATATTTTTTGATAAAAAGAATAAAAAAGATGCTTATTTTATTTTATATTTTGCCTTGTTAGCTTTGATTGGGTCGTTTTTTGCGAAAGGTGTGAATGATCCCTTTGGATATGTGTATGTATGGATGTTTGATTATTTTCCAGGTTTTATTATGTTTCGTGATCCAACGAAGTGGTATCTTATCATTGCATTGTCGTATTCAATTTTGATTCCTTTCACAGTTTGGAAGACATATGAATTGCTAAAGCAACAAAATAAATTTTTGACCAAGTTCAAAAATACAGTTTTTAGTTTACAGAATATTTTTGTTGTTCTTGTTATCTTAGTTTGGTTATTTACTATTCGACAAACACTATTTGGGCAACTGAACGGGATGTTTAAGATAACTTCAGTACCAAAGGAATATTTGCGATTGGATATGTTTTTATCTAGCCAACCAGAATACTTTAGAACTGTTTGGTATCCATCACGACAGCATTTTGGGTATTATTCTGAGAATCATCCAGAGATATCAACTCAAGTATTATTTAATATATATGATGATAAAAAACTTTTTAATAAATTTTCGAATTTAACTACGAAACGTCTTTTGGAGGAAGCATCGATAAAATATGTTATCGTTCCTTATGATTCAGAGAAAGAAATTTTTCTTACAGATAGGCGATATGATGAATCTAAGTATCAAAAAATAATCAATGGCTTAGAGAAAATTACATGGCTTAAGCCAATTTCAATGCCCTCGAATTGCGCACTGTATAGTACGAATTGTATATTTGGTAAGATTGCTGTGTTTGCTGTACAACATCCAAAAGACCATTTTTGGTCTTCAGCATCACATCTAAATATACACTATTCATATATCAATCCAACAAAGTATATTGTGACAGTTGCTAATGTTAAGAAGGGGGATCGTCTCATATTTTCAGAAAGCTTTGATTCTCACTGGATAGCTATTATTAATAGTAGTAATAGTAAGGTTGTTAGTAGTAAATATAATGGAGAATTTACAAGTTTTATATTGCCACAAAGAGGGAATTACAGGCTTGAAGTTACTTATACGCCGCAAAGTTGGGTAAATGTGGGCGAATGGATTAGTCTAGTATCATTTATTTTGATCGCTGGAAGTTTGTTTATAAGTGTGTTAAAAGTAAAAATTTTAGATTAAAGGGAAAAAAATGAAGACGCAAGATATATTATTTATACTTATTTTATTTGTGTTACTCTTTTTGAGAAAACCACGGTTTCTTGTAGTGGTTGGTTTATTTTGCCTTGTATTTTCAATTCCATTATTTAGCTTTTGGGTTTTCTTTACAGCTGAACGATTAGTAATGTATGCTGCGGGTTTTTTACTTGCTGCTATTATTCTATTTTGGTTTACCTCAAAAAAATGATACAATTACGACACTTATGATAAGCGTAATTGTGCCTGCAAGAGACGAAGAAGATGGGATTAGGGCGTTTTATGACGAAATAATGAAGCATCTTCCTCGTGTTTCAAAAGATTATGAAGTGATTTTTATCGATGACGGGTCATCTGATAAGACACTTAGTGTTCTCAAATCGCTAGCTCAAAAGAATAAACATCTTCGTATTTTTTCCTTTAAAAGGCATCGGGGAAAAGGTGATGCTTTGTCTTTTGGATTTTCGCAGGCAAAGGGTGAGGTTATCATTACTATGGATGCAGATCTACAGGATAAGCCCTCTGAGATACAAAAATTTATTAATAGACATAACGAAGGTGCTGATGTCGTATGTGGATGGAGAAAAGAACGTAAAGATAAGCAGAAAATGGTGATCATTTCTAAGCTTTTCAATTATTTAATCGGTATCTTATTTGGTTTAAAACTTCATGATATTGACTGTGGTTTTAAATTATTTACGAAAGAATCAATAAAGAGTTTAAATTTTTATGGTGGCTTATATCGATTTATTCCTTTATTGTTATATCAAGAAGGATATATTGTTGATGAGGTAATAGTTGAGCATGACGCAAGAAACTTTGGAAAATCAAAATATGGATTTTCAAAAGTTTGGAAGAATCTTCCTGACCTTTTTACTATGATTTTCTTGGTCAAGTATAGTAATCGGCCTCTTCATTTTTTTGGTAATCTTGGTGGCTCACTTGCATTGGTAGGTGGGCTTATATTATTTGGCTTGTTTACTTATCAGTTGTTGGGGCATTCGATTGGTAGAAGACCGCTTCTTATTTTTGGGATGCTTTTGGTTATTAGTGGTTTGCAAATCTTTTTTACCGGCTTTCTTGCAGATCTAATGATCAATATTTCTTATTCTTCTCCTGGCGAGGCAAATAATCCCCGCAATTTTCCTTTGAAATATTCGAGTAATAATTAATACCTAAAACGTGTATTAGAAAATTTTATTTAGAATTTGGATTAAAGTGACCTTCTTGTCTTCGAGCTAAAAAGTCAATAGCTCTTTTAGTGCCTGATGTATAGATATCATATTCTTTTTTCTTTCCAGTAAGTTTGTCAAATAGTTTTTTTATATTACTCCTTGGAGGTGGACCTCTTCTTACAGGATCTTTTGGCTTCCCTTTTTGTTCTATAAAAAGTTGTAGCATTGAGTCTGCCCACCATGTGTCTGGGGGAAATTCTTTATCAATATCAGCTTGTGTAATTTGTCCCTTTAGTTTTTTATCTATCAAATCGGCTATGATATTGAATGTTTCTTTTTCTGCATCGTTAAGATATAGTCTTCTGAGGTACCGCTCCCAACGTTCTGGTTGAGCCATTTTTTCATTAATATCATTAGAAGTCAATTGTACTGCATCTAAATATCTTTCTTGATCGATCCCTGCTGCTTCGGCTATATCCAGTCGCTTCTCCGGAATTCGTCTTTTTCTTTGCTCGGTAAATTCTTTTGTTCCTCTTATCGCTACTACTTCGTCATCGGAAAATTTACCTAATTTTATTGCGAGTTCGGTACGGGCAAGCATATTTATAGAATTATTAAGGAGGGCAGCATAATCCTTAATTTTGAGAGCAGCGAATATGTCTAGTTCAGCTTTACGTGTCCACGTTTCAAGATGTTGTAAGTTTTCTTCATCTGTTCTTTTAGATGCACGATGACCTGCTATTCGATCATCGAGTGATACTGGGTTTTGTCCAATACGCTGGTCGAGATATGCTGGAATTATCATATTCAAATTCCAACTATCTATAGATCCTTTTGTCATTTGTTCAAGCTCCGAATGGGAATATCCATGAATGGCAACCAAGTTCAGAAAATCTTTAGAGAAACCTTTTTGCGCTAAAATCTCTAACCCAATTTCAGTATCAGTTCTATTAGACTTTTCGTTATCAGATGTTATCTTTGTAGTTTGATACCATTTCTCTTCATCAGCATGCCTTCTACCATTATGAGAAACAGACACGATATCAACAACAGACTGTTCATCAAATGAATAGCCTTTGTTAAGTCGTAGCAAGCGACCAAGGATCAGAGCTACGCCTGCAACTTTCATTGTATGATTGAACATCCCGGCCCATTCTCTATTTTCTAATGGATCATGGATCCCTGCCATTGCAGAATGCCCATGTTCAGCAAGTGGAACATTAACCAGTTTTCCGCTGTCGTGTTTTGCAGGAACGGTTTTCCACGTCGTAGGTCCTATTAGTGAGGCTAAAATCTCCGCTCTTGGACCAAAAACTGTTGTTGTTTTTGTAGCCTGTAGTTCGTTTTTTACCATTGGAGAACAATAGCAGATTTAAGAAGAAAACTCAAATATTTTTTGTATCTAGGATATGTTTACAATTAAGCAACTGAACAATTCGTGTGATACAATTGGTTTATTATGTCCGAACAAAAAATCGATCATACAAAGATTGGATTAGCAGTGATTACCTCATATCAAAAATGGTATAGTGGGAAGCTTCGTAGTATTAAGCATACCGATAAAGTTCGTGGCGATTTAGCTTTAGAATTTGCACAAAAAGCAACGCAAGCAGGATATCATCTCGTTATTGCTGATAAAGGGAGTTCAAAAACATTTCTTAAAGAGCTCCTATCCAAATCAACTGTACAACTCATAAAACGCAAAACTAAAGGAACTGGCAAAGGAAAACGGTTGGCAATTGATAAGGTCAGCAAAATTCCAATTGTTGAAGTGATTATCCTTATAGAAGCTGAAAAAACATCTTTTCTTATTGACTGTTTGGAAGCTGTTGTTGAGCCGATTTTTCAGGGAAAAGCCGATATTGTTGTTCCTGCAAGGGTTGCGTCTCTTTTTGAAAAAACATATCCTCAGTATATGTATGATTCAGAAATTGAAGGAAACGGCGTTTATAATGAAGCTCTTCGGACGAATAATATTATGACAAAAACAATGCCAGCTTTTGATTGGCTTTTTGGACCACGAGCTTTTCGGAACGATAAAGAAATTGTTGCACTTTTTAAAAAAATATATACCTTTAAAGGAATATCTTTATTGGAAAAATTATATACACCTGATGAATTTTCAAATGTGCAGTATTTTTCTGTCATTAATGCGTTAAGAAAGAAACTACGGGTTATTGGAGTAGAAGTGCCATTTAAATATCCTGGTTTACAAAAAGAAAATGAAGAGATCGGAGCAAAAGAAATTTTTATTCAAAAGAGGAAATTACAGCGAGTAGGGCTTCTTATTGATCTTATGCATTTTTTAAGTTTTTTGGACAAAAAAAAAGGGAGTGATATTCAGATTAATAAATAGTATGAAAATTGGGATTGATATTTCACAATTGGCCTATGAAAGGACAGGCGTTGCCAATTATATACGAAGTTTAGTAGAACACCTGGTTGAAGTAGATAAAGTGAATGAATATATTCTGTTTTATTCTTCATTAAGAAGGAATTTCCAGCTTTCATTTTTTAATTTTCAATCAGATTCAAATGTTACATTGAGGCGATTTAAATTTCCGCCTAAAATGCTCGATTTCTTTTGGAATAAATTGCATGTTATACCTATTGAGAATTTGATAGGAGATGTAGATGTATTTATTACATCAGATTGGACTGAACCACCGACAAAAAAAGCAAAGAAGATAACGGTTCTATATGATTTGATTGTTTATAAATATCCAAAAGAAACAGCAGAAATAATAGTTCAAACACAAAAAAGGAAATTATCTTGGGTTAAAAAAGAGTCTGATATGATTCTTTGTATCTCTGAAGCAACAAAACATGATGCGATAGATATTTTGGGAATTGAAGAGAAACGTTTGCAAGTTGTTTATCCAGGACTTTAGCTTTATCTATGATAATTGGAATTGATGGCAACGAAGCCAATGTACAAAAAAGAGTCGGCATCAGTGAATATGCTTATCAATTGCTTGATCAATTTTCAAAGCTGCAAGTAGAAACTCAAAATATAAAATTTGTCATTTATTTAAAAAATAAGCCGCTTTCTAGCCTTCCAAAAGCCAGCGAACAATGGCAATATCGAGTATTAAAACCAGGAAAGTTATGGACACAATGGCGTTTACCTCTCGATTTATTCTTTCATAAACCCCGACCAGATATCTTTTTCAGTATGACTCATTATGCTCCTCGATTCTCTTCAGTGCCGACAGTTGTCTCTGTTATGGATGTGTCGTATTTGCGTTTTCCTGAATTATTTCAGCCTTCAGATTTGTATCAGCTTCGCAATTGGACGATCTACTCGGTAAAACGTGCAAAGAAGGTATTGACTATTAGTAACTCAAGCAGAGATGATATAATCAAAGCATATAAAACTCCTGCGGACAAGGTTGTGACAATTTATCCCGGGATCAAGACTATACTTTCTTTGGAACCACATGTTTTTGGCATGAATCAATTGCAGACAAAATATCATATCTCAAATAAATTTATTTTGTTCGTGGGCACCTTACAGCCACGAAAGAATATTGTTAGATTAATTGAAGCGTTTTCAAGATTAAAGACTGAGGACAATGAAATAGATATTAGCGATTTGCAATTGGTTATTATTGGACGGCGAGGATGGCAATATGAAGAGATTTTAGCTGCACCAAGAAAGTTTGGTGTTGAAGGACATGTGAAATTCCTTGAAAATGTGCAAGATGATGAGTTAGATGTCTTTTATCAACATGCACTTTGTTATGTACTACCGAGTCTTTATGAGGGTTTTGGTTTGCCAGTTGTCGAAGCTATGCAGCGAGGATGCCCTGTAATAACAAGTAACGTTTCCAGTTTACCTGAAGTTGGTGGAGATGCTGTATTATATGTTGATCCTGAAGATGTTACTGATATTGAAGAAAAAATAAAACAACTCATTTCAGATAAAAAATTACGTGAAGAATTAATTGAAAAAGGAAAAAAGCAGATACAAAAATTTAGCTGGGAAAAATCAGCAAAAGAGACTCTTGCCATTTTGAAAAGTGTTACAGGTAAGGAGTAGTATGGAGAATTTATTAATTAATAAAATAGTGCCAAAAACCGAAAAAGATGTTTTACTTACGAAGAGTAAAAGGCGAATCAGCACTGTAGGTTTAGAATTCGTTATATTCCTTCTTCATCTGATTAGCTACTTCCCTTCTCATCATGTAAGAAGGTTTAGTTACCGATTGGCAGGAATGAGAATTGGCTCTGGTTCAACATTGCATATGGGAGCACGGTTCTATAATCCCACAAACATTAGTATCGGAAAGGACTCCATCATTGGTGAAAGTGTTGTACTTGATGGGAGAGCACAGTTGCAAATAGGGGATCATGTTGATTTTGCATCGGAAGTAATGATATATAATGCGGAACATGACATTGAAAATTCTTTATTTGCAGCGAAAATGGCTCCAGTGAAGATTGGTGATTATGTCTTTATCGGTCCGCGGGCGATAATTTTGCCGGGAATAACTATTGGTAAGGGAGCTGTTGTCGCAGCAGGAGCTGTAGTGACAAAAGATGTTGAATCTTTTGCAATTGTTGGGGGTGTACCTGCAAAAGTTATTGGTGAAAGAAAATTAAAAGATTTGCATTATAGACTTGGTAGAGCTGCATGGTTTAGGTGAGCATTAAACTAGATTTTGCCATTGTTATTTTTGTAAAAAAATGATTATATTTTAATATTACTTAATTTGCATATTTTATGAAAAAAATTTTTGCATTTCTTGATGATAATATTTTACGGTTTAGTATTATCGTCGCGCTTGTATTTATTCCACTTTATCCCAAGCTCCCAAGTATCGGAATTCCACATGTTTGGGTATATATCCGTTTGGAAGATTTTTTGATTTTTATCGTTACAGTAGTTTTGCTTGTACAGTTATTGCGAAAAAAAATATCATTGCCTCGTCCCGAAGGATATGTATTAGTAGGATATTGGGGTGCTGGTTTGATCTCACTTATTTATTGTCTTATTTTTCTTGCTTCACATTTAGTTAATTTTTTTCCACAAATTGCTGTATTGGAGTACCTCAGGCGTATTGAGTATATGATCCTCTTTTTTGCTGCGTTTTCTTCAGTAAAAAAACAGAAAGATATCGTTGTTTATTTGATGACGCTGGGTATCACGCTTGCAGTTATTACTCTGTATGGCTTTGGGCAAAAATTTTATACAGTTTTGTGGATGCTATTTCCAGCATTTTTTAAGCATTATCAATTTTGTTTCCCAGCCTATTTAACAGGTAATGAGGAATTTGCTAAAGGTACTCCATTCTGTTTAAATTCCCTTTCGAGAATTTCATCAACATTTGGTGGACATTATGATCTTGCTGCTTATTTAGTTATAGTTGTGCCTATTTTTGTTGCTCTTTTTATTGTTGTAAAAAAACGATATCTTAGAGTTTTACTTGCAATGCTTGTTATTTTTACGCTTGAGCTTTTAAATTTTACTTCTTCACGAACTTCTTTTGGGGCATATTTAGTTGGGGTCACGAGTATGTTATTTATATGGAATAAGAAACGTTGGATTGTGCCTGTTTTGATTATAAGTATTGGTGTGTTATTTATTTTTAGCACAACGACATTACAACGCTTTGCTAAGACTATTCAACAAGTACAAATAGTACAAATGAAACCTGGAACAACAACAAAAGAAAATAAAGATATTCAGAAAATTATAGAAAAGACACAACAGAATCAAGCAAATTCGCAACCTCAGTCTCCTCCGCCAGGAACGGTGACAGTAGGAGCAGTATCCGGAAATGCTTTAGCAAATGAACTTGGTAAAAATCAGGTTGTCACAAATGCTGAATTGCAATCACTGAAAGAACAAAATGTTAATATTTCTACAATTTCAGGTTCATTTCTATTCAATAAAGCATATGCTCTTGATATCTCATTCACTACTCGTTTTCAAGCAGAATGGCCGCGTGATTGGCAGGCATTTCTGAATAGTCCAATTTTTGGGACTGGCTATTCTTCTTTAACTCTTGCTTCAGATAATGATTATCTCCGTGCTCTCGGTGAGACAGGCCTTATTGGTACATTACCATTGTTATTTATTTTTGTTATTTTTGGCATTTTTATGAAGAATGCTATTGGGTCGGTAAAAGAGCCGTTAACACGTGCCTTACTTTTTGGTCTTATTGGAGGAGTCATTGGATTACTTATAAATGCCGCATTGATTGATGTTTTTGAAGCTTCGAAAGTTGCAGAGCCGCTTTGGATACTGTTAGGAATCGGGCTTGGCGGTGCTAAGCTCTACCATAAAGAGACAATATCATATAGAAAAGAATTGAAGCAATTCTTTTTTTCAAAAACAATGATAGCTATTTATCTTTTAATACTAGTTATTACAGCATTTGGGGCCTCAATTAGTAATTTTTTTGTTGCAGATGATTTTACTTGGTTACATTGGGCAGCTACTGCAACGCATTCTGATTTGCTAAAATATTTTATCCATGCACAAGACTTTTTCTATCGGCCTCTAGATAAGATATTGACATATTTCCTGTATGCCGTTTTTTCATTTCAACCTGAAGGATATCATATATTTATTCTTTTCATCCATTTTGTTACAGCAATCGGTGTTTATCTCCTAACACAGAAATTGTCACGTAACAGGTTGGTAGGAGCATTAACTGCTATATTATTTGTTTTACATCCTGCACATACAGAAAATGTGTTTTGGTTCTCTACGCTTTCTGATGATATAAGTTCGCTTTTTATTGTCTATATGATGTTTATTTTTATCGCCTTTCGAGAAAAAAAATCCTTGATTGCTTATACCACGACGATATTTCTTGCTGCATTGGCGTTTATGTCTTATGAAATCGCCGTTATTGTACCGTTTGTTCTTATTACATTGGATATTTTCATACTGCGACCTAAAAAAGAACTAAAAACATATCTATCATATGTACCTTTTGTTTTATTATTTATTCTTTATTTCGCCATGAGATTTATTTCTCATGCATTTTCTGGAGGTGGAGATTATAGTTATCATCTTTCGCATATTCTTCCTAATATTTTTGGTAATTTTTTTGGATATACGGGACTCTTTTTAGGTGGTTTACCCTTTATGGCTTTTTATGATTTTCTCAGAAAAGGTTTACGAACAGAGTGGATTTATTTTACGATTGTCGGAATTCTTTTCATTGGCTATATTTTTTGGATGGTTATAGCGTATCGAGAGAAAGTGAGAACGTTGATGCAAAGAAAAGATATGCAATTATTACTCTTTTGCATTGTTTTTGCCTTTGTCTCGCTTTTGCCATTTCTTCCATTAGGAAATATTGCTCCGCGATATTTATATCTTTCTTCTGTTGGTTATATTTTAGCTCTTGTTATATTACTTAAAGGTTTATTTATAAATTGGTTGAAGACGACAAGAAAAGCAATAATGTTATTAATTATAGTGTCAGTAATACTTGCAAGTGTTTATTTCATGAGTGATTTGCAACAACAAAAACAATGGAAACAATCAGGAAGTATTACAGAGAATACGTTACTTTTTTTCAGAAAACATTACATTAGTTTTTCTCCTAAAAATGATCTTTACTTCATCAATACTCCGATTAAGCAAAATGATATATGGGTTTTTCCTGTCGGACTTTCCGATGGATTGTGGTTTATTTATCGTGACAGTACTCCACAAGTACATGAGGTAAGTAGTAGACAGGATGCACTAACTACTATCAGCCGTAATCACAATAAAGATACATTTATATTTGTTTTCGATGAACAAGGGAAGATTAGACAATCAAGATAGTATGATAAAACAACTACAGAAAGCTTCGACTCTTCTTTTACTACTTATTTTAGTTTTGGGTTTTGCAGTGCGTTTCTATAGATTTGATAATCCAATTGCCGATTGGCATAGTTGGCGACAATCAGATACTTCAGCTATTTCACGTAATTTTATAGAATACGGTTTTGATCTCTTACATCCAAGGATGAATAATATTTCAAATGTTCAATCAGGACTTGAAAATCCGCAAGGATATTTTTTTGTTGAATTCCCTGTTTATAATGCAACACAAGCGGGCTTATATAAATTATTTGGTGGTTTTACATTAGAAGAATGGGGGAGGATTGTCACAATGTTTGCTTCCGTTTCTGCAGCGATATTTTTATATCTTATTGTTTTACGACATAGTACTAAAGCAGCAGCTTTACTCACTGCATTTTTTTATATGTTTATTCCATATGATATCTATTATGGAAGAACTATTCTGCCAGATACTTCGATGGCGATGGCAATACTTGGTGGTATTTATTTTTTTGATCGATGGGTAAGTGATAAAGACAGAATTGGTAGTTTGAAATATTGGATGTGGTTTATTTTGGCATTTATTTTTACCACGCTTGCATTCCTTTTAAAAGCGTATGCATTATTTTTTGTATTGCCAATGGTTGTGATTGCGTACAATAGGTTTGGTTTAAGATTATTTATTCAATGGCAGTTTTGGTTTTTTGCCATTATTTCTGTTTTACCATTAGCATGGTGGAGAATTTGGATGCTACAATATCCTGCTGGAATTCCTGCAAATGTTTGGTTATTTAATGGTAATGGAATTCGTTTCCGTCCTTCTTTTTTTCGATGGATTTTTTATGAACGACTTACAAAATTAATTTCTGGGTATTTCGGTATCATTTTACTTTTTTTTGGAAGCTATCAGATCTGGCATGATAAAAAAGAAAAGCTTTTTTTTCTTTCTTTTAGTGCATCGTCATTAGTGTATCTTTGTACATTAGCTACAGGTAATGTGCAGCATGATTATTATCAAATTTTGATTATGCCGACTGTTGCGATCTGTATGGCAT
>DATMOG010000109.1:0-7007 GCA_035568375.1 Candidatus Sulfotelmatobacter sp. | reverse complement strand
TTACTAAAAAGAGTAATAACACTCCCTTACATGAAATTAAGGTAGCTGTGCAAAGAGCAAGAGAACTTGATTTGCAATTAGCACTTGCAAAAAATTAAGGAGGTTTTGAATATGGACTTGAAAGATTTAGTAAAAGAACTATCAAAAAAACCAGAAGTTAAAAAAGAATTTGAATCATACGACTTACCCTATGAAATAAGTCAAATGCTTATCGAAGCTCGTATCTTAAAAGGAATTACACAAAAAAAATTGGCAGAAATGATTCATACTAAACAATCTGGTATCGCTAGGGCTGAAAGAGGTGTTTCTCTCCCGAGCTTGAGCTTTTTAGAAAAGATTGCTAAGGCATTACGCACTCATTTAATCGTGCGATTCGGATTTATGGAAAATATGTCTGTAAAAGTAAATGAGAAATCACAAAATACTACTCCCCAACCAAAGTTACGGATAGTTACTAATAAGAACCCTAACGCATATACTCCATCTTTTGTATATGTTGCGTCTAAGGCAGAACCCAATAGTATTAAAGATTTAGGAGGTATACACACTTATGCTTAAACATATTTGGACTGTGCTATGCAGAAAAAGTGTCATAGACAGCGAAACAAATAACATTAGCCTTAATGAGGTTATGGAACAGATCGCTCTTGATCTTAAATTAAAGGAACAAGATGCAAAAAATGTGAAGACTATCAATCTTCCTCTTGAATTTGAGGTAGTTAGTATGTTGTTCAAAGAAACAAAAAAACTTACCAAAGCTGATCTTAAAGTAGAGTTTATCAATCCCCAAAACAAGATATTTAATACAATCGCTCAAACATTTGAAATGCCAGAAACCATGAGACGGATGAGAACAAGAATTAGAGTATTAGGGTTAGCTGTAGAAGAATCTGGTGATTACATTTTTAGAGTGAGCCTTAAAGAAGAGGAAGATAAAACATACAAAACTGTTGCAGAAGTACCTTTAGAAGTACACGTAAATAAAATTATTGATACTCAGCCAAACTAATATGGTATTCACTCTTAGTCGTTTGAATAACTATGAACTGGAACATCAACAATAAAAACAATCCAAACTCCCTCTTGATTGTAGCCCACCCTGATGATGAAACAATATTTTGCGGAGGTACTCTACTCTCTTATCCAAACTGGAATTGGTCTGTTGTATGTTTAACAATGCAAATGAATACTCCTAGACCGGAAGAGCTCAGAAAAGCAATGGAGCTTTATAAAAATAGTGGCGTTAATATAACTTCCTTTTTAAGTTTACAAAAAACAGACGAAGGACAACCTCTGTCAGAAACTGATATTGATGATTGGAAAAACTCAATCCAAAAACTCAGTCTTTCTCCTGATATAGTTTTTACACATAATTCAATGGGAGAGTATGGACACGAACATCATAAGGGTGTTAATAAGATCGTGCATGATTTATTTTCAAATGTATGGGACTTTGTATATCCGGGCGATATAAATATAACACCTCAACCAACAAAATCTACTGTAAATTCAGTAGGACTCACTCATGAAATTCTGAAAAAGAAAAAAGAGATTTTTGAGAAGGCATACGTAACCCAATTCGGTTTATGGAACGTCTTGAAAGGACTTATGGAGTACGAATTCACTAAAGGTCCCGAATTGTTCACACAATAGTAAACTGAACTAAGATTTTCTTATATGGATCATCCTAACACAGATAAATTAGAAGAATTAGCTCGAACGGCAAACACGTCTCAAATCCCACCGCTTATTCAATTTATTCTTACGTGTTTATTTGGTTTTGTTCCACCCGAATATGCTCCTCTAACAGGAATAGGCAGCGCCGTAACCAATGCTGCAATACAGGCAACGACAAGTGATGGTGGTAAACAACAAGAAGAATTTAATAATGCAATACTAAACTGGATTCGTTTACAGGCAGATGAGATAAAAGAAATTGTTCAAACTATTCGTGAAGTTATTGCTCGACTTGATCTCACAGATGAGAAAATACGTGAAAGGCTTAAAAGTCCTGAATATTTAAAACTGCTTAAAAAAGCCCTTCGAGATTGGTCTGCTGCTGAAAGCGAAGAAAAAAGACGACTAATAAGAAATTTACTTACAAATGCTGCTTCTACTACTATTTGTTCTGATGATGTTGTTAGTTTATTTATCAAATGGATTGATGACTACTCGGAAGGTCATTTTAGAGTAATAGGAGCGTTATTCAATCATGCAGGATATACTCGTTACGATATTTGGATAAATACTCATCCTAACCAAGAGTTGCCAAGAGAAGATTCGGCAGAAGCTGATTTATACAAAAGGATTATACATGATTTGAGTGTTGGACATGTAATTCGACAACATAGAGAAAGGGACTATGCTGGAAATTTTTTGCCAAAACCGAAAAATAGAAACTCTGGAAGAAGTGGAATCATAACATCAGCTTTTGATAGAGATGACGGATATGAATTAACAGCTCTGGGAGAACAATTTGTTTCCTATACCATGAACGAAGTTATCCCAAAACTTAGCGAAGAAGTGAAGTAACTTTACATCACTTAGAACAAAGGACTTTTTATAAGATCTGATTGAAGGACATCTTGTTTTAATCCATATTTATCTTTTATTGCTTTTACTAATTTGAAAAACCATTTTGGAGAATCAGGAGATACATAGATTTTCTTAATAAGAATATTCAAGTCAACAGGGATATAAAGTCCTATGTCTGGTAAATCAACCGAAAAATCAACTCCATCTCCCTTTAGGGGAAAACTTATAGTTACTGCTCGTAGCTCCATTTCATGTTCAAAACTTTTTCTTTTATGAAAATAGGGATATAAAGTATTATTATCTGGAAAAAAATCCTTTTCATAATCAATATATTTTACATCGCCAATCGTAATTACTCTTGGATCTTTACCATCAAAACTTTTTTTTAAACTTCCCACATCTGATTGAATTGCAATTCCTTCATTACTCTGTAAGTAAAGTTTCCACATAGCTGCTGATTCATAATCATTTATATGCCAGCTATTTATGAAGGTTGCTTTTAACATATTTTTATATGTTGGTTGCCACATTTTTAAAATCGTTTCTTGTACATTCTTTGGTAAATCTGCATACATAAATGGTCTTAGTTCTACTGTTCCTTTAGGAAAAGATCCTTCAAACGAATCATTTAATTTATCTGCCCTAGAGAAATATAACTCTTTTTTATCAAGTAAAGAAACGAGCTTGGTAAAATCCATATATCGCCATATTTTTTGTAAATCATCTCTTGTCGTATCAAATTGTGGATGTTTTTTATACATATTTATAACTATGTTACTAACTATGCCATGATACATCTAACTTGTTTCTTTTTCCAGTCATCTTCTGTCATGATAGGTTTTAGAGAGAATAGCCTCAAATGATATAGAAAGATAGAGGGAAAACCACGTATAAAAAGGTAGTCTTTTCGTTTTCTCGCAGAAAATTCTAAAACTTGTTAGTAGAGCTTAGTACCCCTATTGTAAGATTCCATTTCCTTGTTTCCTCCGGGAGACATCGTAGTTGATTGAGCCATATACCCGAAAAAAATATATTAGCTCATCAACACCTAGTTTTTATTGTTGTAAATCATTCTCGTATTGATCGGTAATGCTCCCTTTCCCTGAACTCACTTCTGTATCATTTATTTTTGCTGTAAATGAAAATGTATTTGCTCCGTCAATTCCTGCTATTTGATAGGGTGCGTGGCTATCATCAAAATAAATTACCCCATGTAATCCTGCTTTAATTGGATTATCACTATAGGAAGTATCTGCACCCCCTAGTATAAGCCAATTTGGTTGATTTGTAATAGAGTTTGTTTTACCATCATAAAGCTGCATGGTAATAGTGCCGTTAAAATCTCTTGAATCATCATTCGCAACGTTGAAAAAATAACGATAGGTATCAGGAGACACTTTTTTGACGATTTGACTGGTTACAGTTAAATCATACTTTTTTATTGGAGTAGGAGTGGGAGGCACAGGAGTTGGAGTATCTGTAGGAACGTCTGCTTGAGTTTGTTGCGTTTGTTGTTTTTGATTATTATCAAATTTTGATTGAATCGCTCCCGTTATATTACCGATAACTCCGAGTAAAATGAACACTCCCCACCCAATGCCCAATATTTTTAATTTTGTTTTTTCATCCCATGATTTGTTTTTCCAAACCCAATAAGTAAGCGCAAATGGCCAAAATAACAAATAAAGGATGATTTTCCACCAATTAACTGATTTCTTTTTTTCTGTCATGTTTTGATTATATGAAATTTCAGCCTCAATATCAAGGCTAATAAAGCGATATAAAGACTATTTTGTCTCCTGTTTTTGTTCAAAATGGCTTTATATGCCTTATTACTACACGTCTAAGTTAAAAGAAGAGCTTGGTAGAAATATTGAGAGAGCGAGGAAAAAGAGAGGGTTGAAGCAAGTAGAGCTAGCTGTAGATGCTGGGATAAACCCCAGTTACTATGGGAAAATTGAGAGAGGACTTGTGAATCCAAGTCTTGAAAAGCTATACAGAATTATAAAGGCGCTTGGCGTTAGAACTTCTGACATCATGCCTTTTTAATCTGCAAACCTTATCCTCACCTAACCCACTAGGCTTACATTAGGCACGTTTTGCCCTACAAAATATACAAATCATCATGTCTATCAGCCTCATTAGCCAAAACTATGCTAAAATGGCTCAGAATTAGTATGAGTATAAAGAATAAGAATCAAAAAACTTCTTTACTTGGAGATCTCACGGAAAAATCCTCTTTTGAAGAAATTCGACAATATCTTATTGGTAAAAACTTTGTCATGAATACAATATTCACTGAACTAAAGAATAACGTAGCTTTGCTTGCTACACTCCCCAAACCAAATGTCTGGAAAGATGAAAATAAAAAATTAGTTTTGAAATTAAATGAGTTGTCTAATCTCTACGAAAAGAATTTATTCTTTGGCGGCAGTGAGTTTCACAAAAACTCAGAAGACGTAGTTCTTGTCGACAATGAAATCGATGATGTCCCCGTACTTACTCCGGGAGCTTACATTCGTTTTAATCCAACTATGACACAACAGGCATGGCTAGAACGATATAAACAGGCTCAATTCTGGGCAAAAGAAACACAAATTTACCAACAAATTCCTAAAGATTTTGACGGTAGAAGAAAGAAGATTAAACAACGTATCCAAGTTGGGAAAAAAGACATAGAACAAAATATTCTTATGTACCTGCAAATTGAAGAAAGATTGCCTAGACTTTGGCAATTAAAACAATCAGAAGCTGGTTATTCACTCATCGATGGTGCAATAGAAGAAATTCTATCAGATAAAGAGTATGACAAACTTAATGATACAGAACTAAACGCACTGAAAAAGAAGTATCAAACAATTTACTACGATGTGATTGAAAGGTACCACCTCCTACTTCCTACAGAACTTCCAAAATATTTGAAAATTATCTCAGATTTGCTAGTTAAGCCCTCGTAATTTAACATTTTTCAAAAATCCAATTTTGTCATAATTCATCGAGATAAATGAGTATGAATATGAAAAATAACGGATTTGCCACATCTGACTTCCAACTCGCAACGTTTCTATTCACAAAAGGATTTCTGCTTCTGCAAATCGCTCCTGTGGATGCAAAAAAGAAAGTTTTCGTATTTGAAGATGCAGGAGAAATAGACACAGTTGCTTCTTCTTTCTGGGCTGGGAAAGAACTTATTGATCCCCTTTTACTACTAAGTAAAGAAAGAGAACTGAAACGTCGCTTATATTCCGACTCTTACGAATTTGTTGAGAAAGGAGAAAAAAACCAGTCCTAACTGGTCTATTTTCCTATGCTTAGTCAGAAAGCTCTCGACGAATTTAAACAAATTTACCTTGATGAAAGTAAAGTCGCATTATCAGATCAAGAGGCACAAGAAAAAGCTGAAAAATTACTTTTGCTTATGAAGACGATTTATAGGCAAATACCAAAAAATGAGTATGAAAATGAATATGAGGATTCAAAATAGACTTGATAAACGATTAAAAGGCTACCATAAAACGTTTAGGGGAAGATTCTTGTTGATAAAAAACAGAACACTAAACTCAGGAGAATATATTTTATGGGATGTCAGCTATTCTATACTTGCCGACTGGGACAAAAAAAATCACCCTGACATATTTGGCACTTTTGACTATTCTCAAGAAGAAATCGCCTCGCTACTTGCCTGTGATAAATCAACAATAAGTAGAAACTCTGAAAAGCTATTTGAACTTGGTTTATGGAAAGAAAGAGAAGACGGGAGAATTGAGATATGCGGATTTGACATACAAGAAAATCTTGCTGAGATTTCTAAACAAAGTGGCGTTGTAGATTTGCAAAAGTATCTTGCACAAATACAACAAGGAAGTTCACAAACGCAACAACAAACTGAGAAAATACAATCAAATTCTATTAAAGAAACTTCTGATGATTCTTCTCAAACTGTTGCAGAAATGCAACACCACCCCTTTAAAGAACCTTTAGTTTCTTCTAAGTATGGAATTAAGTTTCATATCAATACTAAGGAACAATACGAGAAGGTTAAAGAACAGGTCGAAACATTAGGACAAATTCTTGATGAAGAAAAAGGCTGGAATAGTCAAGAACCTAAGTTCGTTGAGCTTGTAAACGAACGTCAGAAACTTGCAGAAGAGATGCTCATGTATGAAATAGATCATGACATGCTTCCAGACTTTGGCACCGACCTTGACACCAAAAAGGCGGTAAAGGAAAATACTGTTGAGGCTAAATCAAGCCTAGAGT
Organism: Candidatus Sulfotelmatobacter sp.; assembly: GCA_035568375.1. Classification (GTDB taxonomy): domain Bacteria; phylum Patescibacteriota; class Microgenomatia; order Levybacterales; family UBA12049; genus JACDET01. The sequence goes on along the minus strand of DATMOG010000109.1, from coordinate 212 downwards.
GATAAGTATATGAATAAGTATTTTATTTATTGTCGTAAATCATCCGAACAAGAAGACAGACAACTTCTCTCTCTTGATACGACTTACGCAAAACTAGGTAAACTCAAGGCTGATTGATGGTTTGAGGATATACTGTCTCATAGCATGTTGGATAATTTGCTGTTTTGCCTGATACCAACTAAGGTTTTTCCGCAGTCTGTTTCTCTCTAATG
>DATMOG010000108.1:0-9865 GCA_035568375.1 Candidatus Sulfotelmatobacter sp. | reverse complement strand
AACAATTTTCAGAATACTCTGTGAATCAAATTTACTGAATAATCTGAGTTTTCCTAAAATATGCAACTCGAAATAGTAACTCCAGAAAAGATTATTTACCAAGGTGATGTCGATGAATTATACATTAACACTTCCGGTGGTGAAATTGGGATACTTCCCCACCATGTAAATCTGTTTACCCAAATAGAACCAGGTGAATTACGATTGAAAATTTCAGAAAAAGAACAATTTATGGCAGTTACAGGAGGCTTTTTAGAAGTTAGCAATAATAAAATAACAATCCTTGCAGATTATGCGGTCCATGCTGAAGAAATTGAAGTCGAGAAAGCTATGGAAGCACGAAAACGTGCAGAAGAAATTCTCAAGAAAAAAGAATCTCAAATTACCGAACAAGAATTTGCAGCGGCGGAAGCAGCATTTAAACAAGCAATTGCTGAGCTTAAAGTTGTCAATCGAAGAAGAAATAGGCCAGTACAATAAAATGTACTATAATTATACTCATATAGTTTTCATCTAAATATAAACCTCTTTTCAATACAAATAAATAAGATATTAAAAAAATATTGTATAAAAATTGTATCTTAAGTTATTCCATCGTTATTTCCATATGTTACTTTACAAAAATAAATAATTATTGAATGTTTTAGCAACCAAATTAAAAATGTGCTAAGTTTTATGCAAAATCATTTTACACTATAATGATAGTACTAACGATCAAAACTCAATATTTATTTATAGAAAGGAACTCTCGCTAACAATTTAGATCTCACTCATAATATTCATATTTACTTGAAATTATTTTGATACTAAAATGTATACAAAATAATGCTTATTTTAATCATTATTACTGACTTCATATTGCGAAGTCTTGAACTTTTCATTACAATACTACATACGCCGATGTGGCTCAGAGGTAGAGCAATGCTTTCGTAAAGCATGGGTCGTGGGTTCGATTCCCACCATCGGCTCAAATAACATATTAAACCTCAGAAATTTTGCAAAATGATTATAATGATATACAATACAGGTATTCAATATCTATGGCAGACTCACGGCTAAATAACACAATTAAAAGAAAAGCCATTCATAATGTACTTATCGTATTATTTGGCATTATTGTAATCATTGTTATTATTGTGGTCTTCGGCTCAAAACTACTTATTGGCTTCAGCTTGCTTGTAGGGAAAATGCAGGGTAGTAATAACGATTCTTCAACTATTGCTAGTCAACAAAATGATACTTTTATTGCCCCCCCGACATTAAATCCTATATCTAAAGCAACGAATAAAAATCAAATTGATGTTTCAGGTTTTGCACAGAAGAATCAATCAGTGAACCTTTATGTTAATAATCAAATGGTGGATAAACAATCAGTTGGTAGTGATAATCGATTCCATTTTTCATCGATTGCTCTTCAACCAGGACAAAATACAATTAAATCAAGAGCTGAAACTAGTACAAACAAAGAAAGCGACTATTCAAATATCGATACAATCTCTTATCTAAAAAATCCTCCTTCGCTATCTATTACACAACCACAGGATGGACAAGGATTTAGTAAAAGTTCTTCACCCACTTTAAGTATCGAGGGACAAACTGATCCAGGTAGCAAAATAACGGTCAATAGCTCTTGGGCCATAGTCGATGATCAAGGGAAATATAGCTATCTGTACACACTCAAAGATGGAGATAATGATATTAAAGTCGTTGCGACGGATGATGCAAGTAATCAAACAACCAAAGAAATTCATATTCACACTCAATAATTAATTCTTCTTCATCATTAACCCTGCAATAATCCACATCAAAAACATAATTTCTGCGTAAAAAAGGCTATTATTAAATACTGCATTAACGAATAGTCCTACACTTGATGCTAAAAAGATAAGAGCATATGGATTTTGCTTAGCTCCTTGCTGTGCATTTTTAAATAGATTGAACCACAAATAACAATAAGCTAATAAACCAATAATACCTGTTGTAGCTAAAACAAATAATAAGCTTACATCTACACCAGATGCTGAATGAGAAGGGAATTGAGAATTTGATTGTATGAAATTATAACGCAATTGTGCATAACGATAGCTATCAAAACCTACACCAATCAAAGGATGATTCTGAATAATTCTCATTGCATGTTGCGTTGTCTCGAGACGAGCAATGCTTGAATTTATACGGAATAAATCAAGATTCTCAATATAAAAAAATGGCGAAATAATGATAACAAATAATACAATAGTACCGATGAGAAAAAAGATAAATTTTTTCCTCTGTAATAATATAAAAAAGGCTATACCAGAAACTAGCAACATCAATAATGTGCTTCTCGAATATGTCAAAAAAATAGCAAGTAATGTAGTAAATAATAAAATACTATAGAAAACTATCTTTTTACGACTAAATTTTTTAATATTAAAAAATAATATTCCAGCGATAAAGAAAAGATATATCACGAAAAATGCACCAACAAAATTCGGGTCAAGGAAACTTGAAAACATACGATAAAGATGTTCATCCCAACCCAAATAATAGAGGTTGCGCAAACTTGGATACAAAAAATATTGAACATAGCCTATTATGAGAATAATTAATCCATCTATCAAAAGGAAATTACTTATTTTCTTTTTAAATGTATCGTCGAATTGTATCACGGCAAAAAAGACGCTCAGGTATGCAATCCATCTCAATAAGTAGAGAAACGATGTAAATAATTCGTTTGGCTTTAGCCAGTAACTATTTATAACTAAAGAAATAAGACCAATAAGAGGAAATAAAAAATAATACCACTTAAGAGATTTCCTAAATACTTTATTTTTTAAATAAACTGCTGAACTACAAAAAAATAGTAAGACTGCAACAACATCAAGAGGTTTGAGATCGATATTATTCCCTAATGGGAATCTCAAAATTTCTCCAAAAGGAAATAAGACTAGTAAAATAATAATAAAAATTTTCAATAATGACATGTTTCTGTACACGTACCTTTCGGCGGTCCATATAATTGTACCATTGTTTTATCATTTACATAAAGCAACTGCCAATGCCTAAAATTTGTTGGCAAAGGTGTTCTATGCAATATAACATACGTAAAAGAATCTCTTTTCTTTACCCAGGAACTATCAATAAAAGGAAAGTCAACATAATATAAATTATGAAAACCGTAAAGCAGGACTGTATCGGTAGGTTTGATATGCTTTGCAAAATAGTTATCGGTATCATAAAAATCGCCATAGGAATAATTTAAATGGATGTTGAGAAACTGACTCTTACTTTCTTGCCCTATTAAAACAGGAATGTATTTACTATTTGCTACGAAACGATAGCAGATTGAGATTAAAGAAACAAAAATGATCACAACTATTAATAATTGGTAGATATATTTCCCAAATTTCGTTTTATTTTTATTAAAGACATGCAATACAGTTCCACAAACTAAAGAAAACGCTGGTAAGTAAGGTAAGATAAAACGTCCACCTCCAGTCTGTGGAGTAAAATACCAAATGAATAGACTTAAACCACAATACCAGACAATCATTTTTATTGTTCTTTGAAACTTTGAAAAGGTTATAAAAAGAAGTGGCATAAAAATTAAGTAAAGTGGAGAAACAGGATCTGAGGAATGCGTAAATATATCCCAAATAGTAGTTATGAATTGTAAAGGATTCGACGAACTAACATTAATTTCATACGAGTGTGTAAAAAAAGGATAAAAAAGATTACCGCTATGTATATAGGAAAAGATAAACCACGGTAAAGGTATTAATAAAGCAATAAGCAGATACATAATAAATAAGCTAATGTCTTTCTTTCTATAATTCGTATGTAATTTAGAATCTATAAAAATAAACGCCATAAGAATACAAAGAATAATGAGACTTCCTATTGCAAGTACTTTCGTCGTAATTGCTAATCCTAGCATAAGTGCTGATACTAAAAGCCATTTCCATGTATGTTGTTCTACCCAATTAATAAAACTCCATAGAGCCATAACTTCAAAAAAAGTTCTAATCAAATCAATATATGCTGTAGTGGACTCCCAGTCGACTACTAAATTGGAATAAAAGATAACTATAATCACAAATGAAATAAAAGAAGAAAAGAAATTACGTGACAGTTTATATAATGCGATAGAGGCGAGTATTCCAAAAGAAAAATGAATAACTTTTACTAAAATTTCATTACCAATTGCCAATGCACCTATATAAAGCATCTCGCCAAGTTTTGGCATATCACTATAATAAAGTAATCCTCCTGGAATATGATAAATTGCATGTTGCAACAAATACAACTTAGGTAGCGTAAGATGATACCAAAGAGCATCAAATGCCAACTCTGGCCCTAAGGCACCTATAAGATTAACTAAGGCTTGTAAGACAAATAAGATAACAAATAAATATAGTTGGTTTTTATAAAATTCTTTACCATTGAAATGTATGTTTTTAGTATTTTTATAAACTTTATTTAACATCTTTTTTTCAAATAAAATAAATATAAAAACCCATGCAATTGTAACTGCAATAATAGCTATTTTTGTCAAAATACCAAAAATACCTAATACAAACATAAGATAAGAATAGATGCCAATAAAGATTGCAAAAGTAAACATAGCTATTTACATTAATGAATTCGAGCAAATAAATAACTGAGATAGAGAGTCAAAATAAAGACTATCCAGAGGGTAAATAAAAATGAAAAAATGCGTTTTGAGGAAAACATAACTTACTTACTTTTTTGCCACATGAGCCACAATTTACCCCTGACTAAAAAAGAATGGAAAGACATCAAGACAGCAAAAACTAATCCAGGTAAACCATCCATGAATCCTCTACGGAAAAAATAATTAAGAATAAATTTTGCTTTGGGATAAACAATAATAGATAGTGAATTTGATTGCATCTTTTTTTGAAATAATTCTTCTGCACGAAGATCTGTATAAAAATTTATTTCTTTGAGAAATTCTGCAACAGTGGTATGAGGAAAATGATCAAGTGCATTTATTAACACTATAGTTTTACCCGACACTTTCCATTTTTCATGTACTTTCCCTTCCCACTTCCCTACTCCTTTTTTTGCCAAACGAAGTAGCATAATATTACCTGTCTCACCATACCGCAATATCTTCCCCCACATTGTATCCTGACGCTTTATATAAAACCCAGAATAATCTTCAAACGACTCGCTCGTATGTTGCATAATCTCATACCACAATGCTGAAGAAATTCGTTCATCTGCATCAACAAAAAGCACCCAATCGCCGTTTGCCTTTTCCAAACCATAATTTCGCTGATCTGCAAAGTCTTGCTGCAAAAATCGAGAAAATACTTTTGCACCCTTTCTCTTAGCAATTTCAACAGTTTTGTCATCAGAATGATCATCGATAACAATTCTTTCATCACACCACGCAATACTTTCAAGACATGCTTCTATATTTTTTTCCTCGTTTTTAGTTAAAACAATTGCTGATATCATTTTTTTATTCTTTTTATTACCTGAATGCTCCCCTGATCCTCACGGATAATAAATTGCAATTTTTTCTGATCACGTGAAGGCTCATGACCAAACCACCAAGCCAAATATGCATAATTCATTGTGAAACTAGTAAATTGACTACCAGCACCTTTACCAACTATATTATACTCTTGACCTTTTGATTCACCAAGGATTTGTTTGACCTTCACTATACGCTGTGAAAAAGAATAACTATAACCAGGATAGCCCACGAAAAAATTCGATTGAAATAAAGTAAAAACATTAATGAAAACAAAACATAATAACAAAGTCATTATTAGATAATAAAATTTCTGTAAACTCATTAATCGATCGAAAAATAATGCAAGCATAAAAATAACTGTTGGGTAAAAGACAAGGATGTATGCATCCGAATTTGTTCGCTCAAAAATATAACTGGTTGCCGGAATTAAAAAAAATAACAAAAGTAGTGAATAAGATTGTACAAACATATATTTTTTAAAATGTTTTTGAATTATAAAAATAAGATTAATAACACTAATTCCTAATAAACTCCAGGCAACAATCGCATTTGGAAGAAATAGCAGCCGCTGAAGCAATGTTGAAGCAAAAAAAGCCATTGATTGATAAGAAACGCTTAATTCACCGGAGTGAATTTTGGGAAGACCAAATATTGTTGCCACCTTGTATGCAATCCATACTGCAAATTTTACTGTCTGGGGATAACCATGATGAATATCATAAAGCAACATTGGAATCATGGGAATTAACAACCCAAGAAGTGATAAAAGAATAATTTTTATATTAATAATGTTTTTTATCCACTGTGTTTTCTTAACAACACCATAAATGAAAACTAAAAATACAATTGGAACAAGCATAAAAGTTGCAGTCTCAAAGTTGTAAAGTAATGCAAGCAACAAAAAAATAGCAGAAAAACTGTAAGGATACCCATTGATCCATCTATAGATAAAATACAATAAAAGTAAGGTTAACAATGGGATAGGACTTGTATGATAAGGCATCCGTGCAGAAAAAATTATTAATGGTGATGTCGCGTAAAGAAAACTTGCGATCAGCCCGACTCTTTGAGAAAACACTTCAGAGCCGAGTTTGTACATAAATCCAACAGTTAGTAACCCAATAAATGTAGAAAGGTAACCACCAGCTATTGGATTAAAATGTCCAATCCACAACGATCCAGCAAGCAAATACGTCCATAAGGGGCCCTGATGAAGCCAGATGTGACTTGATGTAATGCCAACAAGTGGAATTTTTCCAAATATAAGCATATCCCGAGCTGATAGATAAAACCACCCTTGATCACCAATAAAAGGCATCAACTCTGATAATCTATAAAATAACAAACTAGCACTCACCATCAAAATTCCAGTAAATAATACTATCTTCTTCATGATTTAAGTACCGTCAAAACTTTTTCGCTATTTATTTCTATGTCATATAATTTCCTTGCTTTTTTGTACCCATTTTCACCCAAGTACTTCCTCTTTTTAGGATTATTAATTAATTGGATAACAGCCTCGGCAATCGCTTCAGAATTTTTTGGTGGTACAAGCAGCCCTGTCACTCCATCTTCAACTATTTCCGGCACTGGTCCAAGTCTACTCGCAATAATTGGAAGTCTATAGGACATTGCTTCCGGATTTACCAATCCAAATCCTTCAAGTTCCCAAATCGTTGGGAAAATAAATATATCCATACACTCATAATATTTAGCAAGATTATTTACATAACCCGTGATTGTTATATAGTCTTCTAAATACAGCTGTTCAATTATCCGTTGATAAAAATCTTTATCTGGTCCTGAACCAACGATAAGGAGATGTGTTTGAGGATATTTTTTAATAATGGATGGCATTGCTTTGATAAGATAGTCTTGTCCTTTTTCAGTTGTTAAACGCGAGATATTGCCTATAATAAACTTGCCTTTCAGTATAGGATCTACTGAAGCTTTTGATATATTTCTTTTCTCTTTTATTGGAATCCCTAGAGGCAACAATACTAATTTACTAAGTGAAACCTGCGTTTCATCCAGTAGCCCTTCATGGGTATTTTTACTTGGTACGATTATTTTTTTAGGTATTGATTGTAATAATTTATAGAGCGTTTTTGGCAAATAAAAATTGCGGCAGAAAACAATTTCTAATCTCCCATACTCTATCCAAACAATGGGAATATTGATAAATAGTGAAAGAAATGTGACGAGCATTTTTTCTGAAAAACCACTCATCAAAATAACATCAACATTATTTTTTTTGTACGTTTTTAATAAAAAAGTGTAATATAACAAAGCATAAGGCAATCGAACAAAACTCTTTATCAACCCACGATAATTACCAATAATATCAAGTATAAATGGTATTTCAAACGTTTTAATAGGCAATTCTTTTGCCTTCGCCAAAAATTTTTCCTTGTTGCTCGCCAAAAATATTACAACATCTTCTTTAAGAAATTGTTCCAAAAGCGACAACATATATGTTTCAGCACCACCCATATCAGGTGATTGCTGAATGATACCAATAGTAAATTGTGAATTTATCTTACTCATATTTTAAAATCTAGAATTTTTAGTTAAATCAAGAACCAGTCTCTATTTTATCAAGCCAAAAGGGAAATAAATTCTTCCCTGCCATCTCTCATAGTCTTCATAACTTTATTCTTTATTATAGTATAGGTCTAATGCATAATACTACTTTTGAATATAAAATTCACCATATACTTGACTATTATGTAACAATTTATTAGACTCGTACCAATTACTGTGATTAAATTAATTAAATCAACATTTTATAAAGAAACTCAAGTAAAGACTTCACTTAAAAAATTTATTCAAGAGGCACAACAACTTAGTTTCGGTAAAGAATGTACAACTTTTGAAGAACGGTTTGCCAAATGGCATAAAAGAAAATATTGTATTCTTGTAAATAGTGGTAGTTCTGCAAACCTTGCAATCATACAAGCGTTGTTAAATCTCGGAAAAATAAAGAAAGGGGATCAAGTAGGATTTTCTGCAATTACCTGGTCTACCAATGTTATGCCGCTTATCCAGCTTGGATTAAAACCAATCCCAATCGATATTGAATTAGATACACTCAATATCTCAAAAAAACAACTAGAAAATTTTGTCAAAAAATATAACATTAAGATGCTTTTTCTCACAAATTTATTAGGATTCTGTGATGATATAGATCAAATAAAAGCATTCTGTGAAGAAAAAAAAATATTATTGATTGAGGATAATTGTGAATCACTTGGTACTGTATATAAGAAAAAACTTCTTGGTAACTATGGTTTGGCAAGTACTTTCTCTTTTTATGTAGGGCATCATATGTCCACTATTGAAGGCGGCGCTATCTGTACTGATAGCAGTAGGTTAGCAAATATGCTCCGCATTGTACGTGCACATGGATGGGATCGTAATTTAGATTTATCCAGCCAAACAAAAATAAGAGCTAAGCATAAAATCAATTCATTATTTTACTCAAGATACACATTCTATGATCTAGGATTCAATTTAAGATCAACAGAAATTAATGGATTTATTGGGAATAAACAATTACCCTATCTTAATGAAATTATTAAAAAAAGGAACAAAAATTTTTTGAAGATAGCACCTCTTCTCTATGCTCAAAAAGACAAATTTTATCCTATTCGATATAATCATATTGACCTCCTATCAAATTTCGCGATTCCAATTATTTGTAAATCTGTAAAACTTCGGGATGAATTAGTAGAAAAATGTATCAATAAAATTGAAATTAGACCAATAGTAGGAGGAATAGTTACGGAACAACCGTTTTTTAAAAAATATATAAGTACAAATAAATTCTCTCTTCCAAATGCTGAAATAGTTAATAAACAAGGATTTTATTTCGGGAACAATCCAGAACTTACCAATAATGAAATGAAACAAATAATAACACTCTTTACTTAAACAACTTCGAAACTTGACCTGAGATAAAATGTAATAATAATATTTATTACACTTAGTATGACTTCTCATTCCAAAAAAAAACTCTTCAATGTTATTCAATTAAAGAAATAATAGCAGAGATTTACAAATTAATAACAAACCATTGACAATAAAATCAATATATGAAAAACTTATATGGAATAAAATGAAGAAATTTATAACTTTTCTTTCTTCTTTAATCTTTTTTTTTGTAATATTGTCTGTTTCTAGTTCTTCTGTTTTTGCTTCAGGTAATTATGCTGTTTCTTTTCCCCCTAACGTTAAACTTGAACCAACGACCGATGCTGCTACTCTTGAGATGTGGGTAAAATTATCACAGACACAAGGATTAACATCCTTAATTACAAAAGAAGTTCCAAATAAAGAAGGCCTCGTTATGAATATATCACCAAACGGAACATT
>DATMOG010000107.1:0-39448 GCA_035568375.1 Candidatus Sulfotelmatobacter sp. | reverse complement strand
GTAAATACTTTCCTTCTGTATTTTACTGGACATACCAGATGAAACAATAGCAATGTTTTATTGTGACGCTTGAGAATATGTTCACTCACGTGAACATTATACCCCGAAGCAGAGCTTCGAGGAAATCTTTTCGATTATAGTTAAAGAGTTATTCTTTACTTTAGTCCGCTCATTATCTCAAATCGACTAGACAATTTCCAATAGCTTAATATACCTGCTATGGCAGGCTTTCGTATTCCTCTCGTGTTCAAATACGTATTTGTTGTTTTTATAATTCAAATTTGTCTCTTTTTGCTTCTTCCAAGGAGTCAGTTAATAGTATTGTATATTTACGCGAGGCTATCTCAACTGCGTTTATATTTGGTATATATTAGGAGCTAATGATGACACTATCCTCCCCAGTTCATCTCTTTTGATAATAAGCATTATTCGGAGACGGCATGCGAAAACTGAACCTAAATTCTAAAGATGGGACAGTGTCCTGACAATTCCTGCAGAACATTCATGAAGCTACTTATACAATGTTGCAATTACGAAATACCACATACTACGTGATTTGTCTCTATAAGTCTCCAATTTAACTATTGACAATTTAATAAAAATAATATACATTATATGTATACATCAAATGTATGATTAGAACCCAACTTTACCTGCCAAAACCTTTATATAACACACTTCGAACAATTGCTGCAAAGGAGCAAAAATCAACAGCACAACTAGTTCGCGATTTATTAAGTTACGCTTTGAAAACAAAAAAGAAAGAAAATGCAGGAAAATTCTTTTTGGAACTTGCAGATAAAGGTGTTCGCGGACTTGATCCTCAAGGTTCTCTTAAAATTGATGAGGAACTATATGGATCTTCATAAACCTGTTATCGTAGACACAAGTGCTTTCTTTGCACTTTACTCTATTGATGATGCGCTACATAATAAAGCAAAAAATATTGCTAAGCTACTCTTTCAAAATAATCGAAGAACAATACTGCTTGGCGATGTCTTCACTGAACTTTTAAATATTGTTGGTAAAAAATTAGGAAAAAAGACACAAGAAGAATTGGGAAATAATATACTTACAAGCTCAGCGTTTGATATAGTGGAAGCAGATATTGCATTAAGAGAACTAGCTATACAAAAACTTAAACAAATATCTGTTTCTCTCTCGTATACAGATTGTTTAGTAATGGTACTTGCAGATACTTATGAAACTAAAGAGATTTTTGGATTTGATGATATATTTAGAAAAAAAGGGTATCTATTACCACAGCACTAGAAAGACGCTACTCTCATTTTTACTATTCTTCCCAATTCGTGTCTTTGATTAATAATTCTTTCTTTATTTGGCGGTGGCATGAAGAAACTGAATCTAAATTCTAACGATGGGACAGTATTCTGAGAGTTCTCGCTGAGACTTTCATGAAGATAATTCTAGCAGAATTTTTGTTACTTTAGAAGATATTCCGAAGAAATCTGCGAACTGTTGTCATATATACTTCTTTTTCTGTCCAATGTGGCATATGAGCGCTTTTTTCAAACACTTTCATCGTAGCATTAGGTAATAATGGATGAAAATACTGCAACGATTCTGGTGTCGCTTCATCAAAACGACCACATAAAAGTAGCACAGGAATTTTTATCTCAGAAAGCCGAGGTGTGAGATCAAATGTTTTCAGCGTTCCTCTTGGATCAAATTCTTCTGGCCCCCACATATACCGATACATTTCTCCATTCATTTTATGATCTGCCCTTATACACGCAACAGGAAATTTTTTAAACCGATACACATGACGAAAATAAAATTCTTTTCTTGCTTCTTGAAACTGTTTGGATGTTGTTTTTCCTTCTTTAAGCGCTCTCTGCATAGCTGGTGGCATTGTGCTCAACAGACGATTTGCATCTTTCTCCCAATGCGGTGTACTGATATACGGATCAGTAAGAATAAGACTCTGTAGTCCAGACGGTTTACTAAATGCAAACGAGACAGCAAGTCCAGCTCCCCAGGAGTGACCAAGAATATGATATTTTTTTAGCTTGAGCTCTTTAACGATTTTTTGTAATTCTCTGACAAAATGATCAACAGTCCAAAGCGATTTATCAGTCGTTCTTTTTGAGTTACCGCATCCAAGCTGGTCATAAAAGATCACTTTTCGCTCGTCTGCAAGATATTCAAGAGACTCTAACGAATCATGCGGATAGCCCGGGCCACCATGAAGAGCAATAAGCGGAGTTGCTTCTTTATTCCCAACTATCTCATACCAAACATTTCCTCCTGGTACATCGATAAATCCTTCTTCTCTCTTCATTAATAGACACAATGAACTACTCCGCAGCAGAGCTGCGAATTATAACAAAATTTTTGGCACTTCGGATCTTATTATCCTCCCCCGCTGATCTCTTTGAATAATTATTTTAGCCTTATTGGGCGGCGGTATGAGGAAACTGAAGCGGAATGCTAAAGATGGGACAGTGTCCTGACAATTCCTGCAGAAACATTCATGAAGCTAATTATAGCAATAAATCACGAAATAAGTAGTTATAAATGACTCCCCATTAAAAGATTCATATTCTTACTGTGGCTTATTTCTTAAACGATTCAAAGAATAGAGAATATACTGCAACGGAAGTGTTACAAACGAAGTAGAACTAGGAAGAGTATTTGGTAGCCACTCTTGCCTTCTTTCTCCTCTTATTCGTTCTGCTGCTTCTGCAGGAGTTTCTCCTGCAAATTTAATAACTCTTCCTTTTTGACGATAGACTACAGTACCAAGTAATCTCTGTGCTTCAGCATCGTTGCCTGAATCTTTAGGCCCAAAATTATGTTCTTTCATAGTATTTTTACGAAGTACATTATAACAAAACTTTTGGGTTTAGGCATACACAAACATCAACATACAAAAAACACTAAATAATATATCCAATAAATGATAACTATTCCATTATTCTGAAATGGCATAGCGCTTTTTTAGCCATATGCCCCGAGCTTACTTTCAATAACCTATGTTTATGAGAAATTGAAGAAACGAAAAAATTCTATTGAGAAATAACTCATCTCAAATATTTATTCTATAGTAACCGCAAAACATAATGTCTAATTTTTAGTATAAACTTGTAAACTCAAAATTATTTCTCTACTGGTTAAACTCGAATTTGCTCTAAAAAATAACAGTTGCTAGATACTGTATAAATACTATAAGATATGATATAATATCTGCCATGACTGAGAATAATATAAGATTTGACCAAAGACCAAATGGATTCTGTCTTCCAACATCCTCTCCATTAGAAAAAGCCTTATGCACGTTAGCATCATTGCAATTACCACCTGATCAAGCAGTTATTGTAAGCTCTACAGCTATGAAGTTACACGGAATTGAACGAGATCCTCATGATGTTGATGTAGTAGTATCTCAAACAGTATTCGATTATTTAGGGCGTGTTTTGAAACCAGATCGTGCTAATTTTTTTCCAAGATATACAATAGTAAAAGAAGGAAGCCTGTCTATAGAAATATTCCCAACGAATGGCCCATTTAGTGGCAAAGCGAATCGAGATTTATTTAAAGGAGCACATCCTTATCCTTATGGTAATGGTCTGGTAGTAGCAACTCTGGATGATGTTGCTAGAATCAAAGAAGGTATGGGCCCAGAATTCGGCAGGATACAAGATAAGAGAGATGTAGACACAATTATAGAATTTAATCGAAACCGCAACTAGTTGTATAAAACTGAAACGCATAAATTACTCCAGTCAGTTTAATGAACTTCTATTAAACAAGAATAAAAATTGTTTATCTTCCTATATATACACGACGAAAAAGTTTTCCAAAAAATGCAAAAAAAGGTAAATCTAACACAAACATCATATATAAAAATAGTAAAAAGATATACCAACCTACATCTGTTTTACCATCAAATAGTGTGGAAACTATTATTAATATAATAAACAAAAACTTCAAAATTGTAATGCGAGATTCTGTATAATAGTGTAAGCTTGGACGAGAAACTACTCCGTCATTCTCCATCATAATAAGCCGTATTTTTAAACCAAACCCTGTAGTGACAAAATAAACCCCCAACAGAAAAAGAAGCGGGATACTTCCACCAAACAAACTAGCACCTAGCACCAAACGCAAAGGATGTGTAAGGCAATTTACCAATAATTCTACAAAAGCAATCCTTTTAAATAAAAATGTATAAAAAAGATTAATAATCAAAAAAAGTAGAAAAATCTCTCCTACAATGCCACTTAATAAAAGAAATGCCAAAGAAATACCTAGTATCATTAGGAAAATAGAGTAAGTTAATGCGTTACGTATCGAAATTTTGCCAGAAGGTAGTGCTCTAAGCTTCTTACGCCTATCTTTTTTATCTTCCTCAATATCTGCAATGTCGTTAAGAGTATAAATCCCCCCATACAATATGCCAAAACAAAAAAATAAAAGCAAAACTTTCAAAAAGATTGTAGAGAATGGCAACGACGATAGAGGAGAGACGAAAATCACACCTGCGATTACTTCAATAAAATTTACTTGATAATTAAGTCGCATCAATGAAATATAAGGTTTAAGCTTTTTCATTATACGTAAAATATTGTCCAACATAATCCAAAAAGTAATCCAAGAGAAACACCTCCAAGTACATCTATATAATCATGTTCCCGAATATAAATCCGCGAATATCCCACAAGGATGACAATAGTGGCAAAAATAAAATTTAATTCAGGCAAAGTATTAAAAAAAATATAACAAAGTAGACTCACACGAGCACTATGAATACTTGGAAAACTCCTCTCTTGGTATAAATTAACAAAAACTCTTTTTATAGATTTCTCTGGACGACTTTTGGAAATAAATATTTTAAGAAAAAAACAAAGTATCTCAAGAAGCAAAAATTCTATGAGTGTTTTAATTGGATTAAAATTTAAATTGAAATGTGAAATTAGCAAAATAATAATTATATAAAATATCGGTGTTCCCAAGAGTGTTATGGAAGTCCAAAATTCATTTATAAAGTACTGTATTATATTTTTATTATTAAACACATTCATATAATCCAGATTAACACTTGTTTAGCGATCTTATCAAGTCTTCAAAAAAATCAATGCCATTTTTAAATGAGTGGTTCTGAATGGATTATTCCTCCCCTATTTATTTCTGAATAATTATTCTTTCTTTATTCGATGATTGCATGAGGAATTTTAAAATACTAAAAATCGGATGCCGATTGTTTACTCTATAAACCTATGTAACCTATATACGTTTCATTTTTAACCAAAAATGAAATTATATTAAGCATCTTCGGTTGGATAAAAGTTATTATTTTTTTTATAGGGCAATATAAAACTAAATACTGCTCCTTTTCCTTTTGTACTCTTTACATGCATCTTACCGCAATAACGTCGTATTATTTCATTGGCTATGTAAAGTCCCATACCAAATCCAGGAAAGATTTTCCGTTCAGGGCTCGTTATCCGATAAAATTGATTAAATATGATCTTCTGGTCTTCTTTATTAATGCCAATGCCAAAATCACGCACGCTTACCCGAGCAATTTCTTTTTCTGGAGTCAATTGTACAATAACTTTAGTTGCATCGGGAGAATACTTAATAGCATTAGTCAGGAGATTCGTAATTACTTGATAAATACGATATCTATCAGCATAAATACTCTTTATAATTTTGCCTTTCACAATAATAATATGTTTTTTATCAGTTTTTTGTATATCTTCGACAGCTTCCCTAAGAACTTCATTAAGATCAATCTCTTCATTATTAAATTCTAATTTACCATGTTGCAACTTTGAAGCATTGAGTAAATCGTTAATTAACACAGATAGATTATTAATTTGTTCATCTAACTTAGAAAATAATTTTGTTGATTTACTATTTAATAATTCTTTTTGCAGAACTTGTGTATACAATTTAAGAGAAGTTAAGGGTGTCTTCAGCTCATGAGACACAACAGAAATAAATTCATCTCGAAGCGTAATAGCACTTTGTGCTTTAGTATATAGTTGTGCATTTTCTATCGCCATTACAGAACGATTTGCTAAGTCCTCTGCAATTGCTAAGTCATCCTTTGTATAATGTTTATGAATATCAGTTGCTATAAATGTCATTGCACCAATACATTTATTCTTAAGACAAAGTGGGACAATCATTATAGAAGTAATTTCTAAACTTCTTGCAAACTGTAATTCTTCTTCATTTTTTAAATTTACAACTAACATCTTATCAGTAATTATCGGATAATACTCCGAAGTACCAGTTTTAAGTACCTTTGGCACACCAATTTTTGCATTCATGTCTATAGGATGAAGATTCCTATATTGTTTTACCCTTTTTACTTCTTTTTGATTTTTATGTGCAACAGCAATAAGTTCTACAGTTCCATCATTACGAATGATATCTACGAAGCACCAGGTAGACAAATATTTGATCGCTAAGTTTGTAACATTTTGGAGTGTTTTTTGATAATCAAGCGATGATGAAAGCATTTTACTTGCTTCTGCTAATAAAACAAATTTAGCTTTGCTATCCTTTAATTTATCTTCCACATCCTTTTGTTTGGATATATCAGTATTTGTACCAAACCATTGAATTATTTTTCCTTTATCATTTTTTATTGGTACCACTTTTGTTAAAAAAGGTCTATATACTCCATCTGCACCTTTAAGAGAAAAAACCATTTCAAACGGCTTGCCGTTTTTTATTGACCTTGTCCATACCTTAAGTACCTGTGGAAGAGTCGTAACATCAAGAACTAATTGCCAACCTCCCCCTTCCATTTGCTTTGGCTTTGTTCCTGTATATTTATACCATCGCGAATTATACCAAAATATATATCCATCGGCATGTGCTATCCATACGAGGTTTGGTACATTATCAGCCAAAGCACGAAAATGTTTTTCCCTTCTACGAACCGCCTCCTCAATAATTTTTTGTTCAGTAATATCCAGAGTTGCTCCTAACATATATTGAGGGATTCCTAGAGAATCACGGGTAACCAATGCTCTTGAGGTTATCCATCTTGTTTCACCTTGAAGAGTAATAATTCGATACGTTATATCGTAATCCTTAATACCATCTATAGCCATTTTAATTTCTTTTTCAGCTATTTTTTTATCATCAGGATGGAGTTGCTTTCTAAAATTTTCATATGTTACGTCAAATTTTTTTGGGGATGTTCCGTAAAACTCGTACACACGATCTGACCAATATATTGAGTTTTTTTGTATATCCCATTCCCATACACCAATTTTACCTGCTTCAAGGGCAAACCGATAGCGTTCTTCACTCTTTTTCAATATTTCTTGCGTTATTTTCCATTGTTCACTTTCTTTTAATTCAGCTTCTTTCCGTTCAGTTATGTCAATAGAAATATTCATAACATATTCCACTTTGCCATTTTTATCTCGTCCGTAAATAACACCATCTGTTTTTAGCCATCGCCATGACCCGTTCTTGTGTTTTATGCGATATTCAAATGTAACTATTGGCTCATTTTTTACTTCTTTATGCGCATTAGTGTTTGCTTTTTTTAAAGCAGCAGCATTCCCTTCCAATAATCTTTTTCTATCCTCAGGATGAACTAATGAAGTAATCAAGGATACTCCTCCTAAAGGAAATTTATTTTTTGAATATCCTAAGATCTTTTTGATGGAATCATTAATATAAATAAATTTACCGCTATGTATGTTATATACTGTAATAAGTCCTGGTACAGACTCCAATATTTTTTTTTGATTAGCTCTTTCTTCTTGTTTCATGTTATCATTGTTACTTGCCTAACTATAGCATAATTGAAATTATATACGTTTTAAATTGATGCAATAAATAATTGCTGTAAGGGAATTATAAATCCAAGAACTTGAAAGATATTATTCTCTCCCACTGATCCTTTTGTGTAATTATTCTTATAATATTTGGCAAAGGTAACCTTAGTTTTCAATCGAGGACGATGGTTAGGAACATTTTTAAAAATGAAAACGAAAATAGAGAGATCTTGTTTTTCAAGAAATTGTAATGTATCAGTAGATATATCAAACAATTTTGCTACCTGAAGAGAAGAGATATTTTTCATAAATTATGTTACAAAATTACAACATAATTTGCTTATAGCTATTTCTTTCAATAGTCAATAAAAATCATGTAACAATAAGTTCTCTTATTTTTTCTATAAGATTATCCAATCCAGTATCGCTTTTTACACAATAATAAGTAGGTTCGGTCTTAATAACCTGTGTTATGATTTTATCATCAGGCTCAAGATTCGTCAGTATAATCACTTTTGTTTTTCCAGCTTCCTTTTCTTTTCTCAGTAATTTAAGCATGGTCAACCCATCCATCACCGGCATTCGAATATCAAGTAAAATCAAGTCAGGCTTTTCTTTTTTTGCTAACTCAAGCCCTTCTCCCCCATCTCTTGCTTGAATAACCGTATATCCCTTTTTACTTAATTGATCATGAAGTAATTCCACATAAGCAATTTCATCTTCAACAATAAGTATTTTTTTCATAGTATCACCTCCTTAAAATGATTCATTTTAAAAGCATTTTCACATCGTTTATAACAGCATCGAGAATCACGTCAGACTTGATAAGATATCGCGATATATATAAAGCCTTTACAAGGTTTGCTAAATCGTCTAAATTAGTTAAGATAGTTACAAAAACATCTTTTCTCCAATAATTCTTTCGAAATTTTTACGCATGGGTTAATCCATCCATCACCGGCATCAAATATCCAAAAGAATGAAGTCTGGTTTTTCACTTATTCCCACCTCAAATCCAATCTTTCCATTTTGTGCCTCAAGCACTTCATAACCTTCATTAGTCAATTTATCACAAAGTAACTGCATATATGCAAGCTCGTCCTCAATAAGTAATATTTTTTATATGCTTTCATCTATTTAAAAAAATTGGCAACTGTATTATAAATAGTGATCCTTTTCCCACTTTACTCGTAACTTTTACTTTTCCACCCAAACTTTCCACATACGATTTTACTACGTATAAACCAAGGCCTGAACCTCCTGGATTATACTCAGTTGCATCTTCTGACCTAAAAAATTTAGTAAATAGCTTTTTTTGATCTATTAATGATATACCAATCCCCATATCTCTAACACTTATTTCTAATATGTTACCAATTCTTTTTATTATGATATCAACAGAACCATTGTCCAATGTATACTCAATTGCATTTGCTATTAAATTTTCTAATATTTCACGAAATCTGAAAACATCTATTAGGATTGATGGCAATTTTTTATCACGAACAATTACATGCAATGCAATATGTTTTTTTCTGGCGACAATCGCCATTTGAGCTACAATTTCTTTTATAACTTTTACAGGATTCATCAATTTTTGATCATTTTTAACCTTTCCTTGATCAATCCGAGAAACAGAAAGTAAATCACGAACCAAACTCAACAACCGCTCATTATTCTTATAAATCTCGTCAAGATACGTTAGTAGTTTCTGAGGTGCCTTAAGAAAATACTCTTCATGTGTCAAAGCTTCAAGATACCACTTAATTATTCCCAATGGAGTTCGTAGTTGATGAGAGGCAAGGGATACAAATTCTGATTTTGCCAGATCAATCTCCTTCTCACGACTTACATCTCGAAGAGTTTCGATTAACCCTATTGTTTTTCCTCCGAGAGTAATCGGTGTCACGTTAATTGATAGAGGAAATCTGGTTTTGTCTTTTTTTACAAAAAAATACGTGACATTTGTTATTTTACCGGTGGATAGAGCTATATTGCTTGGTCGTTTTTCAAGAGGAATAGGATTGCCGTCCTCGCTTTCCAAATAAAGTGTAGTAATTATCTTATTAATCAACTCTTTTGCTTTCAAACCAAGCATTTCTTCTGCAGCTCTATTTACCATAACTATTTTACTCTTATTATCAACTGCAATAAGTCCTTCTCCAATGCTTGCCAACATTGCCTCATCTTTTGCATTTTTTGTCTCTATGGTAATTCTAGCAGTTTCTAAATCTTCCATTACATTTAACATTGCTTTTTTTATTTCTTCCCTTGACTTATCTATTCGTTCAAAATTCTGCATTTGAACCTTTAACATTTTATATGCCCTTCGCTCTTCTTTGAAAGCAAAACTCATATTATGATAATTAACTTCCGCTTCTGCCCAAAACGCTAGGCCCTTTAACATTTCTTCATCTGCTTTAGAGAATTCTCGTGGCCGTATGTCTTTAATGCAAAAAACTCCTATCCTATCTCCATCAGCGCTCATTACTGGCAAACCAGCATAAAAACGAACATATGGTTTTCCAGTAACCATAGGGTTATCTACAAATCGAGTATCTTTCTTTGTATCGGAAATGACAAAAATTTTATTGGACAAAAGTGTATGTCCGCAAAAAGAAATCGCTCGATCTTCTTCGTGCATAGATAAACCTTGACTTGATTTAAACCATTCTCGCTTCGCATCCATTACTGTCAATGTTGAGATCGGTACATGAAAAAGTCGGGTCGCGGTCTTTGTAATCAGATCAAATCGCTTCGCAGGAGGAGTATCGAGAATATCTAAGTTGTGCAGTGAATCCAACCGCTCTTTTTCGTTTTCTGAAATTGAGGTTCTTAGCATATATAGTAGATATTTAAAGTGTTATCTTATACTTATTCTTTTTTAAATTTCTTAAGCTCAGCCTTAAGTTCAATCATTTTTAATTCTCTAGCTACCATTATTTTATTTATTCGTTCTAACTCTTTTACACGAATTTCTAATTCGACGGTTCGTTTGGCAACTTCAAAATTGAGTGTTTTTGCATATTCTCGTAATTGGTCTTCAAGTTTCTTTTGCTTAGTAATATCTTCCATAGCAAGAAGCATAATCGGATTTTTTTCATTTGTTCTATAAATTCTACGAGCATTAAGCATCATAATTCTATGTCCTATTCTTGGAAAATCATGCTCTACTTTAAAATCTTCAAAAAAAGTATTCTTTGGTAAGATATCTTCAAGGAGAATTTTTAATCTGGGAATATCCCATTGACCATTTCCCAAATTATATATTAGTTTATTCTCTGTTTCTTTCTCTGTAACCTGAAAAAATTGATAAAATGTTTTATTAGCGGAAATGACACGCAAATCTTCATCAAGAATTAAAAAAGGTTCGCGCAGTGTATCCACAACCGTACGAATATATGTCCAGGCAACTTGCCATATATCATCTGCAGCAAGTAATCGTTTAGAGTCATCTTTCTTCATACCAGCCGCTGTTGTATTTTGCTTGCTTTTCATAAATCATACTTCCTATTTTAGGGGAAACTTTTTTAGTTAATTAATAGAATAACTGTTGAGTTACAAAATTGTAACTCTTAATGATAGAATATCTGTTATAAGCAGCTCTGTCAAGAGTTTTTATTTGCAATATTTTTAAAAACCTCTATAATAAACCTTTATAATATGAATTCTCTATTTGGAAAAAAACTTGTTGAGCACAGAAAAAGACTAGGATTATCTTCTATAGAACTCGCAAATTTGTGCGGAGTCTCAAGAAGTTATATTACCCTTATCGAAACAGGTAAACGTCTACCTGGAACAAAAATCCTTCCAAAAATCGCTACTGGGCTTCAAATAAAAACTTCAGTTGTCCTCAACTGGTATCTCGAGGAGATTAGCCAAAAAATAAAAAATAAACTAGAAGCTTCATAATTTTTGCTGAACTAATATATACCTGTTTCCAAGCATTTATAATTTTTTACAAAATAACTAATTGTTAAAATCAGTCCAATCAAAAATATACTTCAAAATTTATTTCGAAGGTATTTATATTAATTCACCTTTACAAATAATGTAACGTACCTTACTTTTTACTGCGCTATTGACAAAAGAAAAAGAGATCTATAAAATAATTTATGTTACAAGTTTGTAACATAACTACGACCTGTATCGGCACAGTATTGCCACTCTATTTACTTTTATGGGCTGTCCGCCTGGGTATCAGTGGATACGGTAATACTGTCCTGCAGGTTATTTAAAAAAAGTATTTCATATATTTGTAAAACATAACCTCCTCTAAAAAAATACCGACCTATTATGCAAAACTATTATAAGAGGTCTAAGGAAATATCCGCTGCTTTTGAAGAATGAGTTAGTGCTCCAAGCGAAATAATATCAACACCTGTTTGTGCCCATTCAACGATATTATCACCTGTTATTCCACCTGAAGCTTCAAAAACAATGGAAGAAATATCATACTGTTTCTTTACCTCTTTAAGCACTTTTTTTGCTTCACTAGGTGAAAAATTATCCAAAAGGACACCAAGTACATTATTTGTTTTATACTTCAGGAACGTTTCAATAAGACTAATAACGCTCTCTTTTTTTTCAACTTCTATTTCTATTAACATATTCTTAACACCTTTTAAACTTAGCTCCAAAGCTTTCGTGACTATTGCTTCTTCTTTTTGAAGATGAAACAGTCGTTGCAGAAAAAATAAATGATTATCTTTTACTAAAATGCCGTCAGAAAGAGAAAGCCTGTGTGTCAATCCTCCACCCAGAGCAACTGCTTTTTTATCAAGAAGCCCCCAATTAGTTTTTCTGGTAGCTGCTATAAAGGGAGGCTCTTGCAAACTCTCTAGTTTAGCAATAAATACATACGTTGCTGTTGCAATACCAGAAAATCGTTGAAGAATATTTAAAATTACTCTTTCGTAAGCAAGTATTTCATTTATGACACCATACAATTCTATTATTGCGTCCCCTACATTCAAATAATCACCATCTTTATGAAATACTTTATACTGTAATGTTGTATGTTTTTTTAGAAGATATACTACTTCTTCAACTCCAGCAAGTGTTATCTCTTGTTTACTAATAATTGTTGCTTTTGATTTTTGGTTCTTTTCTATATGGAGTACTTTCGTCGTAATATCTTTCATAATCTCATCCGTTTTTAAAAGCCACATAATGAGGGTATCAACAAGCGATTGATATTTTCTATTTGTTATAGTGAGGTGATCTATCTTATTAAAATAATGAGTAATGACTTTATCTTTATTCATAAGGTATATCTGAAGCTAATTACAGCATGATTCAAAACGATGAAATAAGATGCCTCCTTAGTTTTTTTAATCTTTTCAATGCTACCGTTTCAATAATTCCGGTTCATATTACTTATTTAAAGCATAAGAGATAGCATATCAAAAAACATATAATAAACACCTATCTCGCTTTTTTTCCCTTGCTGACATTGCTCATCACAAAGTTTCTCTGAATTTTTCCCATGCAAATCTTGTACAAAAGTTATTCCTAACTTACTGATCCTTTGAGATACTTTTTCCTATACTTACCATTTGTAGCCAGTAACTTATTTTTGATTTTCATAAGGATAAGGATCATGTCTCCACCATTAGTTGATATAATTTTCTTACCGTATTGGGATTACGAATAGTTATTTTTTTATATAATTTTGTCCCTACAATTTTAAACATACGGCTTTTGGATGCTTTATGACGGTCAATACGCCAAAGAACCGCTCCAGGCACATATCTCACTTCTTCGAGCATGGAATCAAAAGGTAAAACTGTCAGAATACGTTTATTATCAATCTCATCCCATAAAAACATCACATCACACTTTATTTCTTTATCATTCACCCAAGAGGATGGAATTGCTTTTACCAATTTGTCGATACTATTAAAATCACGTAGTAAAACAGCAATGCTGATGCCAAAATCTTCTCTAATTGCTAATTCTATTTTTTTAGTAAGCTCTGTATGATTTGTTTCATCAGTACTGAATATAACGTTGCCGGAAGCGATAAATGTTTTTACCTTTGCAAAACCACTCTTCTCAAACGTCTGCTTGAGTTCTGCCATCTTAATCCTATTATTCCCACCTACATTGATGCCTCGTAAGAGTGCTACGTATGTCATAGAATGCATTCTTATTGATAATTTTTCTTGATTTAGGAAAGTATTTAGAGATTTCTGTTTAACTATCTTACCTAAACATGTTTTAATTCTACCTCGCTACAAGAGCTTTGCAACCGATTCGTTAATGATACTAGACGACGTTTTACAAAAAAATCATGAAAGTAACTTACTTAAGAAATAGTTAGATATCCCCTTGTATTACAAGTGTGCTTAATTGATATTACTTCTCACATTCTTTATGCTAATTCTCCAGTAAGATAAATTATATATAATATCTTAAGATCCTTTTATCAAACGCATAAATTTTTATACATCATTATTGCCCAGTATAATCCGTTGTTGCAATTGTTCCATCAGGCCACCAATAGTTACCATCATCAGAAAGAGTGGTGTAATAGCTACCAAGTACCACATGCCATTTATTATTTCGCCAGATATCACTTGCTTTGCCCGACCAGCCATAAAGAGGTCCAAATACAGGTTTTTTATCAGTACCAAATGTGTTTCCGGTAAACGTAAGGTTTGTACTTCCCGCACCGGATCCTCCAATATTGACTGTATAGCCAAAACCTGAAAAATAATTATTTGTTACAATAATATTATTATAATTATTTCCTTGTAAACCAAGTCCGTTTGTGTTCCCATTGGAAATAATTGTGTTATGGTTAATCGTTATAAAACGTTGTCCACCATAATTTTCAAGAATGGCGTCAGTATGATCTTTGCCACCATCATCTCGTGCATCATGAAACCAAGAATTACTTATTGTAAAAGGCTTAGCTTGGCTCGAATAACCTAACTGAATACCATTACCCCACCCCCAAAAATCAGTATGGTCAACGGTTACTTTACCGTCATAACGCTGATCAATTCCATACTGATAGCCCGTGTTATAAGCAACCGGTGGAACTGAAACACGGCTTGGTTCAAAAGTGCTATAAATAAATGTACTATTATCTCCATAATCAGCAACATTTGCATCAACCACAGCATTCGAAGCAAATCTACAACCATAAAAAGTGACATTTGTAGGATGGTGATTTACATCACCAAGATATAGACCATTAGGAAAATCCATAAATTTATACGTCATATTACTCTGAATTGTACCGATAAAGGTTGTTAAATGCCCTGGATATCCCGGAGCGTGTTTGTATCCTGTATTTGTAGCATTAGGAAAATCACTTATAATTGTTTTTCCTGTAGGGGTTACCATAGCTGTTGGAGCGTATGTAGGTGCAGAAGTCGAATTTGAGGACCCGGATCTGTTGATAAGTTCTCTGATGAAGAGATTATAATCCAAAGCATTAACGAAACCATCATCGGTAAGATCAGCAGCAAGAGCTTGTTGTGGAGTACAACTCTTAGCAGGTGTAAGGTCAGAATAACAGTCCATAAGAATATTATAATCAAGAATATTCAACGTATTATCGTTAGTAATATCACCACTAGTCAGTATGACAGCAGGTAATAATTGAGAAGTACCAGCTATGATTGTTTGAATGCCTGGAATAAGTGCGCTCAGATAGTGATTTACTGTAATTCTTACGGTATATGCACCACTCCTCAAGCTTGTACCCCCATCAAGAGTACCAATAAAATTACCAGCTATTCGATTAAACGTGACTGTTATTGTTTTTGTTACAACTAATTGATTGCTGCTGTTATACATTTGTACTGATGCGATTCGTTGAGAATGGATAGGATTACTAGTCCCTAAACTTTGAGGATTAGCAGCATCCCCAGCTTTGCCGATACCATGAAGAAAAACGGTCAGTCTAAGAATGGTTGAAGAAACACTCGTGGTCCCGGCAGCTTCTTGTTTGCTAATTTGTTGCTGAGAAAGTGCTATAAGAGAAACTGGTAGCATAACTATCAAAGTGAGTAAGGCAATAATTTTTGGATATTTAATAGCAAATTGTATGTTATGTAAAAACCCTTTCATTTATTTTAAGGCTGCATATTCATCATTTTAATAAATACCACCTTTTTCTTAAAAAGATTCCCTGAAACATTATTTTTATTCGTTTCATTAACTTATCTTAGATATTTTATGTCAAAGAGGCAATGGACAACTTGTGCAGCTGATAAACATATATCCCTTGATTGCTAACTTGCTCTTTTCCTTTCTAATAACAAATTCATGGCGTGCTTGAAAGAACCAGCCCGGATAATTGCTCCCGCATTAACAAAAAAAATTTCATCAGCATTTTCGATAGTATTAAGCCGATGAGCGATAATAACTTTGGTAGTATCTTTTGGCAATTTATCTAGGATCTCACCAAGTAATTTTTCTGTCACCGTATCAATATTAGCAGTTGCCTCATCCAAGATTAACAATTCCGGTTTGCGAAGAATTGCACGAACAAAAGCGATAAGCTGCCGTTGTCCAAGGCTAATCGTTTCTCCATGACTTGTCACTGAAGTTTCCAATCCCTGATCAAACCGTTTAAGCATTTCTGAAAGTCCATGTTCTTTAATCACAACCGCAAGTTTCTCATCAGAATATTGCATGTATTGTTCATTTCCATACAAAATATTATCCCTCACTGTTCCAGTAAAAAGAAATGGTTCCTGAAGGATAAAACCAATTTTTCTCGCCCGCTCATCAATTTGATACGATTTAATATTTCGGCCATGAAACAACACTTCCCCATACTCTGGATCATAAAGTCTTGCCATCAAAGAAGCAGTAGTAGTCTTCCCTCCTCCAGTTGGTCCAACAAATGCATAGGTTTTCCCTCGCTCCAAGGTAAAACTAACTTTTTTCAGTACTGTATTCCCGTCATATCCAAATGACACATCACGAAACGTCAGTACTCCCATTTGTTCTACCTCTTCAGTTTTTGGCAAAACAGCTAAATCAGACAATAGTGTAAGCACAGCCGAAATTCTGTCCCATCCAGCAAGCGCTACCTGAAATGAAGCCCACATACTAGCAATTTGCCGTATCGGATCATAAAAACGCGTTAAATAAACAAAATAACTAATCAAAAATCCTATGGTGAACTGATGCTGGGAAATGAGATAGATACCATACAATAATACAATAATTTGTGCTATATTTGCAGCAAGTCCATAGACAGGAGTAAAAATAGTATTGGCAATCCCTACAGTAATGGCACTTTTATAATTTGCCTGATTAACCATGTGAAACCGCTTTTTAAAATAATCCCGTCTATTAAACGCAATCACAACTTTGAAATTATCAAGACTTTCCTGAATCTCAGCGCTCATTCCTCCGACTGCTTGTAAATTAATTGCATTTTTTTTCTTAATCCATGGAGAAATGAGCTGTGTAAAAATGATAACGAGCACTGCTGGTGCAAGAGCTGCCAGTCCCAAACGAAAATCTAATACTAAAATAAATACTGCAGCACCAACCATCATAAAAATACTTCCGACAAATTGCATCAGGGCTTGTGAGAAAAATTGATTAAGCTTATCTGTATCATTATTGATACGAGAAATCAAATCCCCTGTTTTATTTTGGCTAAAGAACGCAACAGGCAATTCTTGCAGTTTCATAAAAACAGTATTTCTGAGCGTAAATAATAATCGTTGACCAACCGATCCCATAAGTATCGTTTGGAAATAGCTTGCTACAAAACCAATTAAAAATAATGCAAAAAGCAAAAAAGAAGCAGAAATGATTCCTGAATATTCTTTATGCATAATTGCAGTATCAATTGTAATACCGACAATAATAGGCGCAATCAATGAAACAGTCGTATTGATCAGAAGTGCAAAAAGAGCGAGGACCATATCCTTTTGCTCTCCTTTCAAAATCGGCACAAATTTCCTAATTGCCTCAAATGTTGTTGTATTTTCTGTATTAAGTTTGTACTTCATAATGACTTGTGCTTTGTTGTGATTCATAGAGCTGCACATATTCAGGTGTTGTTTTCATAAGTTCTTTGTGTGCACCAACAGCGAGTACTTCTCCTTCCATAAGCAAAATGCACTGATCATAATCAGTAACGGATGCTACTTTTTGGGTGACAGAGATAAGTGTTACATCTGGATAATACATGGCAACATTAGCCAAAATTTTCCTTTCAGTATTGGTATCTACCCGAGCGGTAAAATCATCAAGTAGTAAGACTTTTGGATTGAGAGCCAATGCGCGAGCTAACATAATCCGTTGTTTTTGTCCGCCTGAAAGACTCGTACCACGTTCGGAGACAATAGTATCCAATTTTTTCGGAAGTGATTTTATAAAATCAGACAATTCTGCAGTCTGAATCGCTTTTTCTAAATCTGCTTTTGTAACACTCTCGGAAAAGGCGATATTTTCCCTGAGTGTTATATTAAAAATAATACTATCCTGAAAAACAAACCCCATTTGCTGGTGAAATGATTCTTTATCCAAATCAGAAAGCGCCGTATTTGAATACAGAACTTCTCCTTCATCAGGTTTAACCAAACCATTGAGAATATAGAGAAGTTGCGTTTTCCCAGCAGCAGTCGGACCAATAATTGCAGTTCTCGTGCCCGGCTTTATTTCTAAAGTAATATCTTTCAATGCTTGTTTTTCACCAAAACGCAATGTTACCCGAGATAGTTTGATCGATCCAGTAAGATCCGCAGGAATGGTACCTAAAGGTTCTTTTTGTTCTACTATAAATACCTCAGCGATACGCTCATACGAAGCTGATGATCTGGAGATCGCCCCACTCATAAACCCTATCATGATGATAGGGAAAATAAGTATTCCGACATAACTATTAAAAGCTGCTATATCCCCCAATGACATACTCCCCGTTATCACAAAGTGCCCTCCGAGCGATAGAATCACTAACGTTGCAAGACTCGCAACAAAAGTAATAATAGGAACAAGAATTGAAAAATAACCTAAAATCTGAAGACCAATATTCTTTGCCTTACTATTTGCTTTAACAAATTTATCGTATTCATATTTTTGAGAATTAAGAACACGAATTAACGCCGCTCCCAAAATACTTTCACTTATCACTTTATTCAACCAATCAACTACCTTTTGCGTTTCTCCAAAAAGTGTCTTGACCTTTCCTAAAAGCATAAAAAATGTTCCTCCAATAATTGGGACAATAAGCAATACCGCAAAACCTAACTGCAAATTAGTAATAAGGAGAAGTATACTTGCTCCAATAATGAGAACAATTGAAGCAATAAGCGTACCGATTACTTGCGCGACAAACATTTTTACTGCATCCACGTCTGAAGTAAGATTTGTCAACAATTTCGCGGATGTCATGCGCATGACAAATGCATAATTCTGCTGTGATATCTTATCAGTAATTTGTGCACGTAAATCACGAGCAACTATTTCAGAAGCATAGATCTGAATAATACCCTGTAGATAAGTAAAAAGAAAAACAAAAAGGGCAACTAATGAAAATTCGACAAGTAAATTTTGTACGACAAATGTTCCCTTAGTATATGCATCAATCCCCTGCGCAATAATTCTTGGAGCAAGGAGCCCAATAAAATTTCCTAAAACAGTAAAGAGGATCATGAGTCCCACAAATCTTTTATATCCAAAAATCATCGCGAACAAGTTTGATTTTCTAGTAGCTATAACAACTTTTTCTTGCTTCATAAATTCGCTAATGAATTCTAAAAATGTTTCCGGAGATATTTAGTATAGCAGAACTTTGCCATATTTATTAATCTCGCTTAAAACAAGTTCTATTTACCACACAGTTATGCTAAAACCTTCTTGCCTAGATGCACAGTTCTTTCATTGAATATCTTTGCTTTTGTAATTGAGGTCTCGATACGTTACTATTTCTTTAGAGTTAAATAATTTATTATATAATATCATTAATGCACACAAGGGTTACTCTTAACACCTGTATGAAAAATTTGTTTTACAATAGCCGATTTTATATTCTTACAGGAAGTATTGCATTGTCTCTTACAATATATCTATGGATATTCGCAACTGTTTCATTAGGACTTTCACGAATAGCTCTCCTTGTTGAAGCGTATGGATTGATTTCGATTGTTTATTTATACTTTACGCTTCTTGCTGGGCCCTTTTGCTATATTTTCCGTTCATTTCCCTATCGAGAACAGTATCTAAAAGCACGAAGAGCACTAGGGGTTATTACATTTTATTTTGCTTTTCTCCATACAGCAATTTCATATTTTGGCCAATTGGGTGGATTTACAGGATTTGGATTCCTAGATAATGATACACTTATTGCAGTCGTACTAGGCTTTATTGCTCTTTTTATATTTTTTCTTCTAGCGATCACCTCATTCGACTATGCAGTTACTAAACTTTCTTTTCCAAAATGGAAACTGTTACATCGATTTATTTATCTTGCAGGTATTTTAATTTTAGCTCATACGGTGATGCTTGGACCACATTTTGCTACACTATCTCCTAATCTTTCACAAATCACCTTTCTAGCTCTTGTATTTCTCTTACTCTTAGAAGCAGCACGATTCGATAAATACCTCGCTAAAATCATACCAATACCACAATTTGGCATAAGTTTTATGCTGACTACAGTTATATCAGGCATTATTTACTTCTCTCTTATCAATCCCCTTACCTCTTCCTCAAATAATGGCATTTCTTTCGATATTCACGCAGCACATAAATTGCTTGCACAACAAACACTCCAGCAACAAAAGATAGGAGGTATAGATATCAATAAAATTCCTGGACTTAACGGAGATCGTAATAAAAGATATACAGTAAGTATAAGCACTATTCCTACAAATCCACAGCCAAATCAAGATGTAACAATTCATTTTACGGTATATGATGCCAGCTCAGGATTTCCAGCTTCCTACTTTCGAATTCTCTACGCAAAACCAATGCACCTTATCATTGTTAATAGCAATCTAACATATTTTAGCCATATTCATCCAATAATGGGAGATAACGGAGAATTTACGATTACAACACAATTTCCAAAAGCAGATAGGTATCATCTCTATAGTGAATTTCAACCTTTTGGTGGAATAGAACAGCAAGTTGGATTAACCCTTACTGTAGGGCAAACGCCAGATACTTTTGCATTATCAAAAGCACAGCCAGACACAGATACAATAAAAACATTTAATGATTATGCAGTATCAGTTAACACACATGGAACGCTGCTTGCCTCAGCAATGTCTGTTGGAGCACAAACGATTAGTTTTACTATTAAAAATGCACATACTGGAAAACCAATAACAACACTGAAACCATATCTTGCATCATTTGGCCATTTGACAATGATTAATGAAAAAACCTTTGATTTTCTTCATGTCCATCCTTATAGCATTACTACCCCACCACAAAACGCTAATGGTGGCCCAACAGTCGATTTTCTCCCAATTGGTATCTATGGACCCTTTAGACCTGGTATCTATCGAGCATTTGCTGAATTTAATCCTGATAATAACTTGCTTACAACAAACTTTACTATTACAGTTAATTAATTGTGATCACATGAAAAAGACTCTGATACTACTATTTTTCTTTACGATACTAGCACTTTCTGTTACAAAACCAACACAGGCTCATTTTTTAGCTAGAGATGGAAATCTAGGAGCTATTTTACATATTGACCCAAACGATAGTCCAATTGCTGGATCTCTTGCTTCCTTTTTCTTTGAATTTAAAGACAAGGAAAATAAATTTAAACTTAAAAATTGTGATTGTACATTTGAGATTGAAAAAAACGGAAAAAATATTTATTCCCAATCTTTATCTCAGAACAACACAAATCCAAATTTGAACTATGCAAGCATGACTTATACCTTCCCGCAAATAGC
The DNA here is from genome assembly GCA_035568375.1 of Candidatus Sulfotelmatobacter sp. Lineage (GTDB taxonomy): Bacteria > Patescibacteriota > Microgenomatia > Levybacterales > UBA12049 > JACDET01. The sequence goes on along the minus strand of DATMOG010000107.1, from coordinate 17,778 downwards.
TGTATACCAGATAAACATTATTGGAAGACCTTTAACACCTCATACATTTGAGTCATTCACGTTAACCTGGAACTTCCGAGTTGACCAACAGGCATCTACTCAAACTGAACCAACACAAAATAGCACTAACTTTTTCTCAAGGCATCTTATTGATAGTATCCTTATTGGGATTTTATTAATTGGTTCTTTTATTTACGTTATTAGCAATAAACGTATGAATAAAAAACACGCTATGAAAGGAGGTGAGAAAAAAAATGAAAAAAAAGATAGTGACAATATTTACTAGTATTTTTGGCATGCTTGCATTTACTGTTGTTCCAGCATTTGCCCATATCCTTGTTATTCCTAACCAGGTGGGAATTGCAACAACACAAGATTTTACCGTAAGCGTTCCAAACGAGAAGGATAATCCAGTTGTTTTAGTCCGACTACTCATACCAAATGGTTTAACTTCTGTTACTCCCAATACAGTACCAGGCTGGACTATTGATACTAAAACAAATAATAATAATGCAACGGTTACAGAAATTGACTGGAGTGGTGGCTCAATCCCTGTTGGACAACGTGCAGAATTTATCTTTCAGGCACAAGCTCCTGCTAAACAAACAACACTTAATTGGAAGGCATATCAAACATATTCCAATGGAATAGTTGTGTCATGGGATGTGAATCCTGCAACGTTAAAGAACTTATCCGACTCACAACAGGACGATTTGGCGAATAAAGAAAACAAAGGAGTGTATGCAACTACGTCAGTTATTAATGATTTGACTAATACAAAAACTTCCTTAACAACAGGAACAAATACGAACTCAGTAAATCATTTAAAATGGCTAATGCTACTGTCAGGTGCAGCATTCGTTCTCTCTATTATTGCAATTTGCATGCAAATGAAGAGAAAAAACTAAGTAAAGAACTAACAGGGCGGTCTAAATCCGCCCTGTTCTAGAGGGACATGAAGTAATATTTTTGTTACAATAAAATGCATGAAAAAGATTATTGCTTTGGTATTTATTCTCTTTTTGTTTCTTCCGAATACAGCGTATGCAAATGGAGCAGGACTGCCCACATTTTTTAAAATCAATGGGCTATACTCTAAACCTAATCCACTACAAGTATTTGGCATTACTGCTCAAACTTTTTTACTTCCTCAAGATTATTCTCCCGAAAATTATATAGTGAATCAACCTATTACTTTCGCAATTGATCAAAGTCCACTTACAACTGTTATTCCTTCAGACCTGATGAAAAAAACTACCTATGTTTGGAATTATGGTGACGGAAGTAACAAGGAAGAAGGGCTGGGACATACACATATCTATAAAAAGATTGGCTCCTACATACTTATTCTTACTATAAATGTCTCTTATGATCAATATCTCCCACCAACGCAGTTTATTGACTCCTATTTTCTTAATATACTTCCACAGAAAGAGTATCAAGGCCTACCTCAAGCAGTTATTAAATTAAATGGACAAGTTGTTAACGATTCGTTAAGTAATAAGACAATACATGTCAATTTTAAGTCGCCCATTTTATTTAATGCAACCTCATCAAGAACTACTTCACCGATTATACAATATCTGTGGGACTTTGGAGACGATCAAACAGGTACGAAACCAGTCATGCAACATAATTATTACCAAGGCCAAAATACCTATGACAATGCAATCGTAGTACTACAGATACAAGATAAAAATGGATTTATCTCTGATACATTTATTCGCTTATATAATGATCCAAGTATTAAAAATAACACTGATGCTATTATTAAAAATAATAAATCTCCGTTCATTGCTACTCTAACCATTCTATTAAGCGGATTACTAGTAATTGGATTACTAGTACTTATATTTTTCTTAAATAAGAGGAAACAAAACAAACTGAAAGATAGTACCAAAACATAACAAACGATTCTCGTAATACAACAAAATTCCTTACATTGTTATTTACCAACTATCTGAAGACCCACCACCTGAAAAACTTCCGCCTCCTCCAGAATTATCTCCACCATCATTAGAATCGCTACTCTCACCCCAAAAAGTTGTAACTCCCCATGTATCTTTTCCTCCTAATTTTGTGCGGGGACTATGTGCGATTCCAAAAACGAAAAAAATAAAAACGAGACCAAAAGGAAGATATTGCCACAGATAGTCATAAGATGAAGCTGACTGTTGCGGTATAACAGTCTGTGTACTCAATATATGAGGATTAATACTACCATGGGTAACCGTTGTTATGACTGCGTTCACGCCATTTTGAATACCTTGTTCATAGTGCCCATTTTTAAAAGCAGGCACAATATACATATCTTGAATATGTTTTGATTGTATATCAGTTAAATCTCCTTCCAGACCTCTTCCAACCTCTATACGCATTTTATGATCCTGCATGGCAAAGAGTATGATTACGCCATTATCTTTTCCTTTTTGTCCGATTTTCCATTTTTCCGCAAGATGGATACTATAATTTTCAATTGTATCTGGCTGAATTGTTTTGATAGTAACAACAGCAATCTGGTCAGTCGTTTTTTGTTCAAAGACTTGTAATTCTTTATCCAATTGATTGGCAAACGAAGGAGAAAGAATTGATGCAAAATCATTAACATATCCTGTCTGATTTGGATAAGAAGAGGCTACGGCCGTATTGGGAAAAATAAAAAACAGACACAAAGAAAAAAACGTAATTACTACTCGCTTCATTTTGTAAAATTAACAGATGGTGCCACCTGTGCCCCTGGTGTACTTTGAAATAAAGGAAGTGATTGAAAATGGAATATTCCAGCAACAAGATTACCAGGAAAAATTTGTAATTGCTGCATATATTGTTGATCTGTTTCATTATAACGTTGTCTGGCAACACTAATTCGATTTTCTGTTCCTTCAAGTTCAGTCATTAAATCTTTAATAGACTGATTTGAAGTCAACTGTGGATAGCTTTCTACAATTACAAGCAAGCGACTAATTGCGCTTTCATACTGGTTTGCTGCTGCAATGCGATCAGAAGACGAAGGCGTAGTTCCAGCATAATGAGTTCGAGCATCAGCAATATCTTTGAAAACCTTTTGTTCTTGAATCTGTGCTCCCTTAACTGAGGCAACAAGATTAGGAATAAGATCAAATCGTCTTTGTAATTGTGCTTCAACCTGAGATTCTGCTGTCTGGACAGCGATTCGTTCACTAACTAATGTATTATATATTCCACCTACCCAAAACAAACAAAGTATCACAATACTAGCAATTACTAGTAATGGCGTAAAATATTTCATATTGTGAGTATATTGTAATTATTATGTAAATGCAACATGAACTATAAGATTCTCTCTCTGCTTGATAATCAGGGCATTTTTCCTTATACGCTCACAACACTTCTCACTTTTACTCCTGATGAACGTATACGCGTTGCGGAAGCAATCAAAAAAGAAAGACTTCCAGCTAAAAACAGAATAAAACATTCACAACTATTTCAGCACTTCTTAAAAAACACGAAAATAAAACAAAAAAAGAAAAAGAAATCTTTACTGTTTTTTATCTGGTACAAAATACATTGCTTCAGAATTCATACAATATCTTTTTCCTGTCGGCTGTGGACCATCATCAAAAACGTGACCAAGATGACTTCCACATTTATCCAGTACTTCAACACGAGGTTCACCTGGGATGCTATCATCTTTCCGAAGAACCAACGCATTGGGACCAATTGGTGCCCAAAAACTTGGCCAGCCTGTACCGGAATCATATTTCTGCTCTGAACGAAAGAGAGGCTCACCACAGCCAACACTATAGTATGTACCTTTCCTCTTTTCATATTCTAACTTTCCTGTAAAAGGAATTTCCGTCCCCGCTTGACGAAGAATCGAGTATTGAGCTGACGTTAATATTTTTTTCCATTGCGCATCTGTTCTAAACTTACTTCTATCAAAAGAGCCGGAAATATTTTTCCCTTCTATTGTTTGCGGAATAATTTGCATTTGAGGAGAATATTTTTTCTGCAATAGAAAAAATATTCCTGCAACAATTACTACTCCAATAAGAATAATTATGATTCTTTTCTGCATATACCTATAAACTACGTACATTATTTATAACTTTTTTATTAAACCTAAGTATTTTTATCTCTGTTCCATCATTTTTGTAATACGAGTACAAGGGACAAGTATCAATGGATACCTATATTTTATTCATTAACAAATCAATTCTTTTTTTCTGTTAAATAACTTATTACCATTTTGCAAATAGGTATAAGTTGTTGTCGAATGTATTTTTACGTTATCATCTCTCCTATTCTAGCCAAAGGTAAGTGTAAATGCTTGAGTTCCAGTGGTTTGAAACTCAAACTTGAGAATATGATTCTCTGTCTTATCTTTTAAATCAACCACATTATATAACCTGTCACTAGCAACTGTAATGACCCCATTTATAACATCACTTCCTGCTTGTGATGAATCAATACTCTTTCCATCAAGATAGACTCTCACCGTTGGATTTCTTGCAGAACCCGGGCGAAGGATAATAAACACCTTACTGGCAGTAAAATTATAATTAAGTGTTGCATTACTTTCTGAAACAGCATATTCGTCATATATTGTCCATTGTCCACCATAACTAAAACTATTTTGACTCAGATTATCTGACAAGGAAAACTGCTGCATACCATTACTTAAACTGCCTGAAGGGAAATAATACTGCATTCTTTTAGAACCAAGATACGTTTCAGGAGATATCTCAGTCTGAGGAGTTTTATCTGCGGTTGCTTCAGGTAATCCTGTTACTTTTTTCCCAGTTTCTTGTAAAAGTGAGCGTATAGCTAACTCCATTTGATCATATTTTCCTTCACCAAATTCAGTACGTCGTATCGTACCATTCGCATCAATCAAATATTCAGCTGGCCAATATTGATTACTGTAAATATTCCAAGTCGCATATTCATTATCTTGAGCAACGGGGTAATGAATGTTATATCTTTTTATCGCATTGCGTACGTTTTGGGTATCATGCTCAAATTGAAATTCCGGAGTATGGACTCCAACTACAACAAATCCAGCTTTATTATATTTGTCATACCAGGAAGTTACATGAGGAAGTGTACGAATGCAGTTAATACAAGTGTATGTCCAAAAATCCACCAAAACTACTTTACCTTTGAGACTTGCAATAGTAAGAGGCTTATCTGTATTGAGCCATTTATCAATACCAACAAAATCAGGAGCTGGTTGATTCGCATTAAAAATGCTACTTGTATCAATACTCTGTGTGGTCGTTTTCCCTTTGAGCTGATCTAACTGGTTTTTTACAAGATTACTATTTTCAAATCCGTTTACTGCTGTTCCTAAAGCTGGAAATTTATTCAAAAGTTGTAGTTGGAGTGTCTGGTCGTAGTTAGTAAAAATAGCAATCGCTGCAACTATCATTAGGATACCAAAAGCTTGCTGGATACGACCCGTATATTTGTTTATCCCTCTTGCTCTTACAATAAATTGCTGTCCTCCATAAGCAAAAGCAAACAGTGGTACTCCCACTCCAGTAACGTACATAAGCGTTACTAGAATGACTTGAAACGATACTTGTCCAGTTGCTGCAAGCGTGGCGATAGTAGCTAAAATCGGCCCGGCACAAGGAGACCAAATAATACCAAGAGAAAGCCCCGTAATAAATCCTGATAGAAATCCAGAACCTTGTTTACTTTTGGAGTTTTGACCTAAAATATTTGCTAATCTTGAAACGACAAGCTCAAATCTTGTTTCTAAAGCAGGGATAATCATAGTAAGCCCAAGAAAAGCAATAATTATTACTGCAAAAATGCGAAGCACATTAGGATCAAAATGAAATATTTTTACAAAATACGAAATAGAAAGCGTAAAAATGGTAAAACTTAACATTACACCAAGAGTTATTCCTAATGGTTTCTGGTGACCTTTCCCTCCGGCTATAGATGAAGAAAGGACAATAGGAAGCACTGGCCAAATACACGGAGCAAGAATAGTCACAAAACCTGCCAAAAATGAAAATGCGAGTAATAAAATCATATTTATTTCTTCAATAAGGTCTGTATTGCTAATCCTAGTAAAGCATATCAACTTCTCCAAAGTATGCCGCTGAATATTTCCTGTAATACCAGTTAGTTCAGATGCTGGCATGTTCGAATGCCTAGCATAATAACGGGTACTTTGCTATCAAATTTTGTTACTTTATTTCTCATAGTATTCCTTATACTTACTCCCATATTGTTCCTCTCAATTTCATATACTTTCCTTATTCAGATTAATCGTTGCCGCGAATAGCGGTAGTAGCAAAAATTAAAATCTCATATATATATCCTACCATATGGAACAATTTTAAGGATTGGGGATAACAAGGATATAAAACTCAAAATTTTTCAATGAACACGCCTGATTCAGTTTTGACACAATTATCCCATGTATAAATTCTTCCATTCATCGCAATATATACACCATTAGCAAGGACATTTATCGCACCTACTGCCGTGCCAATATTGAACATCGCATCTGAATTTACAAATTTCTCAGGACGGAGTGAACCTGTAAGGATAATTACTTTATCCCTTATTGAACTCAATTTTTCAGCTGTCTGAACCATCGAGTCAGTTCCATGAGTAATGATAATCTTATCATCACGAGCTTTTTTACATGCTTGATAAATCTTATCTCTATCAGCAGAAGTAATATCCATACTATCCTTTTTTAAAATAGAATCAACTTCGTACGTAAAATTTGGATTCACTTTCTCAAGAATCGGAATGATCGCAGGAGTAGCAATTTCAAAATGATATCCCTGATACCGCTTGGGATAATCTTTATCAATTGTCCCTCCTGTTTGTAAAAATAATATCTTCATAGTATTAGTTATCTTGTTTCTAACAAAAAAATCCCTTACAAGGGATCACATTCACCCTAATAGCTATAGGGATGCTCGCCGCAAAACTATATTGTCGATTTTTTTATAGCATACCTGCGTCATAAATGAAAGAGGCTAAGTTTTTGCTTGTTATAGTCTACGTTTATATTCAATCGAGTGTAGATACTTAACAGATTGTAGTTGTATGCCTATCGTTGTATAATCACCGTCATGTCAGCTGTTGAAGTACAACATAGCAATCAGATTCCTTGGCGAGATGTTTCAGAGGCACGACACAATAGCCCAAGAGAAATATATAAGAGAAGACTACCGTCTGGAGATAACACAGCTACTGAACTTTTCACTTCTCTTATAAGAACAACTGGAACTTCATTCAATCGAACGCCACATACCGTATTCACCAGATATCAGAAGCAACCACACCAACCCCATACATTAAGTTATGCTGCTGTCGTAACCGTACCAATTGACGCTATGACAGAAACCGTTGATGGTATTATACCAACGTTTAGTTCATTAACAACCGCTGCTTCGCTCAGCAGTTTGCCAACATATCTTCTAGTAAATACAAATTATACAGGTGATGAACGAAGACAAAAAGCTAAACTGACTGAAGATGATCAAAATGCCCAGCTTATCGAAAACGCAATTGCAAGGACTGTTGCAGGTGGAAATATAGAACTTGCTTTTGTAAAAGATCATCTACCAGAAGGTACTACAATTTCTCAGATCAGACAAAGAATGATATTGACTGCTGCTAGAGATTTATATAGAAAACCTTTAGGAACAAACTATAGTGATAATTCAGTGCCAGTTTGGAATCAAAAAGAAGAAGTACTTTATCGTTTACCATTATTTACTTTCGATGCAGATTCCGTCTTAGCTGTAGAAGCTCTTGAGAAAGGATCGGAAATACTAGGGAGAAATGGAGCGTTATTTGTCAATGGTACGCATCATTATACTGGGGGCGTTATGGAACTTACCCCTGATCAAGTAACTCAACGAACCACAAACGAAAAATTCATATATATTACAGAAATGATGAGAAGAAAAATGTTTGACCACTTGCCATCATCTTCATATAGAGGTTACCTATTAGAAAATGGTCTAGGTAGTAAATTAGGAGCTTTAGTAACACTTGGTGGCATTAACCCTTATTCAGCACAAAATGAATCATTTTTTTTACTTGAGGCAGCAAATCAGGCTCTCGATAATTATGGTAATTCTTTACCAAATAACATAGAAGAGACTCCAGCATCTATACCATATTTGCACAAGAATATCGCAGGCGAGCTAGAACAACTGGTCTATTATGCACCATATGTGATTAATACATCAGCTCGAGGAATAGAAGCAACAGTAGACATAAAAGGGCTTGAAGCTCTTGTAGGAATTGATCAAGGATTCGATTATAGGATGTGGACAGATATAGCAAAATCTCAATGGCAATCAAAAGGAGAAATAGAATATTCATCAAATACACTCGTACATTTATTGAACAGCATTTACTCTTATTTTAAGGAGCAAGGCGGACAACTATTTGTAGAAGACGCTTATCAGTTAAAACAGTTGCTGCGAAGATTTTTTCCAATAATTGATGAAAGTTTTATGGCAGATTTGCCACACCAAGTTCCAATATATTAGAGTTCTCGTATTTTGAAAATGCATAGCACTGTTTATTCCTTGAGGGAGAGCAGGATGATTTATAAGACTTCCCCATCTCGAATAGTCAACTGGCATCGTCTCATTCTTTTCAAATTTCCAACCAAAGACTTCCATATAAAAAATTTGTGCTTTGAATTTCAAAATACTAAAGACTATTCACAAAAAATCATACAATAAAAAAATCTATTCTTTGCAAAAAAATATACTTATTACTGGCTCATACCAACGGACTTACTACTTTGCCTCAGAGGACAAATTGCTTCTTACTACCAAATTTATTATAGTAAAGATACTGCCATGAACAAAAGAGTTGTTGACAACTTTTTACCACATTCAGTATTGAGAACAGTTGTTCTTAATATATGTATCTTTTTAGTGTATGTAATTTCAGGAAAAGTAGGACTGAGTTTTGCATCTCTTAATCCTAGTGCCACTGCCATTTGGCCGCCAACAGGAATTGCACTCGCTGCATTTCTCCTTTTTGGTTACCGTGTCATACCTGCTATTTTTTTAGGCGCCTTTTTTGTAAATCTTACTACAGCTGGAACATTGGCAACTTCTCTCGGGATTGCTTTGGGTAACTCATTCGAAGGGATTGTCGGGGCATATCTTGTCAATCGATTTGCAAATGGCATTCATACTTTCAGCAATGTATCTAACATTTTCAAATTCTTCTTTTTTGCTATAATTTCGACAACAATTAGTGCAGATATCGGTGTAGCGACACTACTCTTTGGAAACCTTGTCAGTTGGAAAGAACTCATTGTTGTTTGGATAACATGGTGGCTTGGTGATATGGGAGGAAGCTTAATTATTACTCCCCTCATTCTGGTATGGGGTACCTCGCTACGGGGAAACCTCTCTTTCCGCGATACAGTCCACATTTTACTAGCATTTTTTGTCCTTTGCGTAACCACCTGGCTGGTATTTTCCGGCATCCTTCCTTACCCATATCTTTGTATTCCTATTGCTGTATGGATTGCTTTTTGGTTTGGACGAAGAGGAGCAACGACTGCCACAATCATTGTAGCATGCATAGCAATTTTCTATACCATTCATGGTCTTGGACCCTTTACCAACGTAAATTCACTTAGTCGAGCACTCATTCTTATGCAGCTTTTTCTTGGCATTCTTACGCTTACTTCATTGACATTTGCAGCATTGATTCATACTATTCGCCAGGGAGAAAAAACACTCGCATTCCATGAAGCGCGTTTTAAAGCACTAATTGAGAAAAGTTTTGACGCTGTTGTTCTTATCGATGCAACATCAAAAATACTTTATGCAAGTCCTTCAGTCAAACGCGTTTTGGGTTATGATATTGAAGAAATTATTGGGATCAATGGATTTGAGTTAGTATATCCAAAAGATCGACCATTTACGATCCGTATACTTGCTAAGCTTGCCCTTAAACCTGGCGCTACAATAACAGTTGAATACCGAGTAATAAAAAAGGACAAAAGTGTTATTTGGGTTGAGGCAACTGGCACCAATCTCCTTTTTGACCAATTTATTAATGCAGTTGTTATTAATTTTAGAGATATTACTGAAAAGAAAAATTTAGAAGAAACAATGCTCCAAGAAAAAATAGAAGATGAAGCCATGCTTGCGAGTATCGGCGATGGCATTATTGCCACTGATAATATAGGAAGAATTAAAATGATCAATCAGAGTGCCTGCGACACATTAGGCTGGAAAAGAAAAGAACTTATCGGCAAAGTAATTACTACAGTTATTCCAATGGAAGATGAATTAGGGAAACCAGTACCTATCGAAAACAGGCCTATGACTAAAGTACTCTCCTTACGAAAAAAAATCGTAACTTCTCGAATCTACTATTATGTCAAAAAAGACAAGAGCACATTCCCTGTACGTTTTACCGTAACACCAATTACGATAGATAACAATATTGTTGGCATTATTGAAGTATTCCATGACATCACAAGAGAAAAAGAAATTGACCAAATGAAAGACGAATTTATTGCGATGGCATCACATGAACTCAGAACACCTATGACAGCAATAAAAGGATTGCTTTCAATGATCTTTCACGGAGACTATGGACCAATCAATAAAAAACTCGAGCGTCCACTTGATAATATACAAATTTCTGCAAAACGCCAAATTTATTTGATAAATGATTTACTTAATGTTTCTCGGCTTCAATCAGGAAAAATCGAATTCAAATTAACTGATTTTTCCTTGCGATCAGCTATCGAAGATGTTATCAAATCATTAATGCCAATTGCTCAAGAAAAGCAGCTAAGCCTTCAACTACAAAATACTGAAGAGATAATGACTCATGCAGATATTGAATGGAGTAAAAATATCCTCAATAATCTCATCGGGAACGCTTTAAAATTCACAGATAAAGGCGGCATAACGCTTTCGTATCATACTAATAATACTCTGGTATCAATTGCTGTGACTGATACAGGTCGAGGAATCGATGCCATTGATCAAGAAAAATTGTTTGGCAAATTTCAACAACTCCGTGGACAAATGTCTAGCAAACTACCTGGTTCAGGTTTAGGACTTTTTCTTTCACGCGAACTCGCGAGGAAAATGGGTGGAGATGTGCAGCTGGCACAATCAAAAACTAATAAAGGAAGCACGTTTATCTTTACTCTCCCAAAAACACAAATATCTACATCCTATGCTCAAAAAACAACAACCATTAATAAAAAGAAAATTGCAATTTCTTCCCAGACTAGCTAAACTAAAAACAATCAAAAAATACTGTATGAATAAAACTATTCTCATTATTGAAGATGATAAAGTACTCTCCGATATGTACCGAGATAAATTTACCGTAAGTGCATTCAGCGTGTTGACTGCAGAAGACGGTCAGAAGGGATTAGATTTAGCATTATCAGAAAAACCTAATATTATCCTTCTTGATCTCGCCTTGCCAAAATTGCAGGGTATGGATGTTATGGGAACACTTCGTACCAATAGCTGGGGGAAAACTGTACCGATTATTGTTTTAACAAATCTTAATGTCGATGGCAAAATCCTTGAAGCAGTCACAAAATTTAACCCCGTATATTGTTTACTTAAAGCAAATACCACTCCAGAAGAAGTGCTAAGTAAAGCTAAGGAGGTACTTCATTATGAGTAAAATTTTGATAATTGAAGACGATAAAATTCTGTTAGAAATGTATAAAGATAAGTTCACTAATGAAAGATTTGATGTACAAACAGCAATTGATGGACAAGCGGGTATTGAAAAAATGAAGGCTTTTCAACCTGATGTTGTTCTCCTTGATCTTATTATGCCAAATATAAATGGATTTGAATTTCTCAAACTCATAAAAATTGATCCTATCTTTAATAAGATTCCTGTTATTGTCTTAACAAATATCTATGCAGATGCCGAGGATTTAGTAAAAAATTGGGGAGTCAAATATTTTCTTCTCAAATCAGATTATACACCTGAAACAATTGCAGAAAAAGTAAAACAAATTATTGGACAAGCATCTCCGACTCCCCCATCTCAATAATCATATTTTTTCTGCCTCTAGTAGACATCCACAATTGTATAATCTTTTTCTTACATAAAATCGATACAATCAGTCGTTGCAAATAAGCCTTTTCTGTTTATCTTCTTCACCAGTTTTCTATCAATAACGGGTGTAGGACTTATTCTACTAATAATCCCCCTTTATTATTAATAAAATATAGTAATTTCCAGAACATCAATGCCATTGCCTGGAATGTTGATTATTGATATCCTCTACTCTTTTTTCAATTATTTGCTATGCCAATTCAAAGAAATCATAGCTATCCTTGATTACCTGTGTTATATTATCTTAATTGGAGCAACACCTCTTTCCAAATATAAAAATCAATTTATCTAAAATACTCTATGAAAGGCATCCCAAAAGTTCCCTATTTTCAAACATCCCGCTATCGGGTTGAAACAATGGTAGAACTTGCTGAGATAAAACCTGGTGAGAAAGGAGCCGATTTGGGAAGTGGTGATGGAAGAATTGTCATTGCATTTGCAAAAGCTGGAGTCGAAATGCATGGTTATGAAATCGATGATTCATTGAGAAAAATCTCAGAAGAAAATATCAGAAATGCAAATCTCTCCAATGCATTTATTCATACGCTAGATTTTTGGCAAGAAGATCTCTCTCAATACGATATCATTTGCTGTTATCCGATGCCAACTATCATGGGGAGACTTGAACATAAATTACAAGAGGAGCTCGAACCAGGTACTCGTATCTTACTCAACTACTTCCCTTTCAAACATTGGAACGAGAAAAAAATTAAAGATAATGTGTTTTTATATAGTAAATAATGTATTAAAAATGAAACCTATGGTAAAAATAGAATGTTTTATATACACCAGATGAATATTCATCGAAGGAATAAGGAACAAATTTATTCTTAACTAATTTACAATAACTATATACAAATTCCGGAGGATTCTTCTTAAACATCTCAGCTCTCGCTTTGGTATAAATTGCGAAGCTTTTCATGGGTGGATAATAAAAAAGGTACGGATAAGGAACTGGTTGATCTGCCTGCCAATATATGAGACTATCCCACCCGTCAACAAAAAAAGTAGTCCGGCTATCGGCTAAATCACGGACTACTTCACCATTACTATAATACAATCCGTAATTAATACTGAATGTTGTTTGTCTATCTAATGTAGACCATAAAAATGAATTAGAGGAAAGAATAAGGTATAAATAGAAAAATAACAAAAGGATTGATACAATGATGCGATAAGCACTACGATGCCCCATTATATAAATATTTTTTATAAGAAGCCGTGTGAGAAAAATAAATAACCCATACCAGACAAACATATGATATGCGCTAAAAAAACAGTCCCGGGTTCGGTAATTCTAATATTACTTATGCCCAAAATAAAAAGTATAACTAATCCTTTCTTCCATTGTTTTTCTCCACTGACAATTTCTTGATGAAATTGCTCTCCTTCTGCAAATGAAGAGATCCTCTAACATTCATTCAATAGATTCAACTTCGTAGGAAAGCTTAACAAGTTGAGTAAAAAGAGAATGGGTATCATCAATAAAACTGTACACACTTATTCCCTTTCCTCATCCAAAATATGTATAGTTTGCGTTGAGCGAATCAACACCAATAGCAAACTTTTGTCCACTACCACAGTATAGGTTTTTGTCTGGTCTTTTTTAAAGAGTAACCCTACTTGCCAAAGACTAATTTTAATGGCACTTTTGCCCTGTTCATGCAGTGTTGCCCAAATTCAAAAAAATTATACGTAATCATAATATCGACCCGACCATACTTCTTAAACTAAAGTATTATTTGTAGCGCTTATCCAGAGGTATTGAGTCTTTAATTATTATGGAGATACCAAAAAAGGTAATTTGTTAAAAAATAATTCTTACCCCACCTAAGCTCTCATAATCAAAGGGATGGGTCCTATGAATAGATCCAATCAAAATTCTATTCTTTCTTACTTTTAATTCTTTTGCAACTTGATCGACCACTTCTGGACCAAAAGGTTCATTACGATAAAGTAATTGCAAATTAAAATGATCAAAAACACCAGCTCTTTGTAAATGTGGCAAAGTTTCCTTCAACATCTTGTAGCTCTTTTCATATTGTTTTTTATCATCATTATTGCAATGAACAATATAGATATTCCTCCCTATTTCATTACGATTAATATATTCTAAAACATCATATATGCGATCAATATGATGAACAAAAACAACATATTTCCCCGATATAATATCTTCAAAATGTCTTTGGAGCCATTCATTGATAAATTTCACACGTGTTGATACACGAAGAAGAGAAATATAAACCGTATCAAGCTTTAAGGAAACATACACTACTAAGAGTGTTGGAATAAAATAAGAAAGGAAATAATCGAAATTAAGAGGGTCTAATCGAATATTGCCAATCACTCCAGCTGCAGTTGCTACAAAAGCAAATAAAACAAAGGTAATTGGGGCACTATACGTACGTTTTAATGTTGGACGTGTTTCACGCATTAATAAATTCCCAAAGGCAAAAAGACTCATTACGCTCAAAAAAGCAATAGTGTATACCCCTGCAAGGGCAAGTAAATTACCCTTTGTAATAATAAGAATGGAAGAGCACAATAAAAAGAACGCGATAACGATATATGGTGCAGATCCTTTTTTGTTTAGTTTTGCAAAGATATTTGGAAAACATCCATCAGTCGTCATTCGATAAATAAGACCTGTCACTCCAACATATCCTGTCAAAACGGCTCCTGCTAGCACTAAAAATGCATCGAGAACAACAATATACTCAAATAGCGAACCACCCATAATTTTTGCTGTGTCAGAAAGTAAAAAATCAGCAGAGTGAACAACTGCTGGATAAGGCATTACATTAAGTACTATTAATGCAATAAGCGGATTAAAAATCGCAACACCAATAAGCATATTTCTTAAGGTCTTTCTAAAAACACCATGACCTTGTTCTTCAACAAAATTTGCTGAAGACTCAAATCCCGACACACCAAGGAGTGAAGCAGAAAATCCAAAAAATAATGCCGCAAACAATCCTCCACTTTTAAGCGCAATTCCTTTTGTGTTTTGAAGGTTTTCGAAAAAATAGGAATGCCCATGAAATGCATAAATTGCTCCAAAAATGAGAAAAACAGATAACACAATAATATGTGCAGCAAAAATGAAAAAAGCAACCCGTGCACTATCTTTAATACCTGATATGACTAATATCGCAAAGAATAAAAGCAATCCAATAGTAACCGGAATAATAGGAAGTTGGAAAACAGAATTAGAATATTCAATGGCTGTCTTTGCAGATAAAACTGCCGTTGCAATATATGACAAAATTGTCATTGTACCTGCAAAAGCGGCAATTGTTTTTGATGAAGCATTCAACAAACAATTATATGCTCCACCATTTACTGGTAATGCTTCTACAACTTCTGTATAGACACTTTTATAGAAGAAAAGGACGAGAACAACAATTGCTAAAATTAAAGGAGCATAAATACCTGCATATAAAATGGAAATACCAGAAACGTAGAAGGTTGAACTCAGAATATCATTGCCACAAATAGCTGTTGCAAAGAACTGATTAAGTTTTTTCAATGGTTTTTGACTATTTGCCATAATAAAAAATAAAACCACTAGAATTTTTCTAATGGTATAATTGCAACTTTATCTAAATCTAGTAGTAAAATAAAAGAATTTTTTGAGTTAGATCTCCATTCTTTATGATAGAATCGTATATTCTGTGTATCCTCAAAAGCATCAATTAAAAAACTACCAATTCTTTCATTGTACAGCTAAATATATTGTTGTCAAGGGCCAACAACATAAATAGATGAGTTTATTATTGACAAAAATCACCTTATACTCTATAAGTGAATTAGTTATGAATCTATACAAAAACAGCCATAAACCAAACTCTAGAACTTTTCTTGTCGATCCAGGTAACTCGATTGCTGGTTTGCCTGCGAGATTATTGTATAGAAATAAGTAAATATGCATTAATACAAAATAAGCAGCAACCAGCCAGATGGCTGGTTTTTTTTTAAAAAGGAGAACAAATGAATACAATCACACTATTTGCACTATCACTTTTGTTATTGCTAATACTTTCTCACTTTATAGATTCTAAACAATTAGATGATTCCCCTATAAAAATGGAGAAGGTCCAACCAGCATATAATGCACAACTGAAACAGCTTACAGATAATACGCAACAAAAAAACCAACCTGTTTATCAAATATATAAATGGATTGTTAAAAAAAATAATTAACAGACATTACTCAAGAGCTATCACTTGACTAACCTAGCAATCCTTGCTATCATTATTTTGTTCATTATGAAAGATAATGTATTAAACTTTCTTACTCTTGCACTTCTTACCGTTTAGGACGGCGGAATTTTTGCGCGATTAAGAATCACACAACACCGCCGCAGAGGCGGTTTTTTTGTATAATAGCTAATGTATGAAAAATAATATTTTTGTCTTTGATACTACTCTTAGAGATGGGGAGCAGGCACCTGGCTGTCAACTCAATACAACCGAAAAAATTGAAGTTGCGAAAGCACTAGAAGTACTGGGTGTGGATGTCATCGAAGCAGGCTTCCCTATTTCTAGTCCTGGCGATTTCCAGTCCGTGGTAGCAATATCAAAAATAGTACAGCAACCAATCATATGCGCACTCACAAGAGCGGTAAAAGGAGATATTGATTCTGCTGTCGATGCACTAAAGTTTGCAAAACGAAAACGCATCCATACGGGTATCGGTTCTTCTGATATTCATATCGAATATAAATTCCGAAGTACACGGGAAAAAATTCTTGAACAAGGTATTGAAGCGGTAAAATATGCCAAGCAATTTGTCGAAGATATTGAATTCTATGCAGAAGATGCTGGACGAGCCGATAACGCTTTTCTTGCGCAAATGATTGAGGCTGTTATTAAAGCTGGTGCTACTGTTGTTAATATCCCTGATACTACCGGCTATTGTCTCCCGACAGAATTTGGTAAAAAAATTGCCTATTTAAAAGAGCATATAAGTAACATCGATAAAGCAATCATTTCTGTCCACTGTCATAATGATCTAGGAATGGCTACTGCGAATACAATTGCCGCAATCCAAAATGGCGCGCGCCAAGTCCAAGTAACGATCAATGGCGTTGGCGAACGAGCAGGAAATACTTCTCTTGAAGAAGTTGTCATGATACTCAAAACTCGCGAAGACCTTAATAGCAAAACGACTATCGATACAACCAAACTCTATCCAACAAGTAGACTCGTTTCACGATTGATGCACATGCCAGTTCAGGCAAATAAAGCAATCGTTGGCAGAAACGCTTTTGCTCATTCATCAGGTATTCATCAAAATGGTGTTCTCAAAAATCGCTTTACGTATGAAATTATGAATCCCAAAGATGTCGGAGTTACGCATTCAACAATCCCATTAACAGCAAGATCTGGTCGTTCGGGTCTCGCCTATCATTTGCATAACATGGGTTATATGATTTCTCCTGAAGAACTCATAAAAATATATGAAAAATTCTTAGAGCTTGCTGATAGAAAGAAGCAAATCTCAAAAAAAGACTTACGCGCTCTAGTAAAATCACTATGAATAATACACCCAAAACGTTATTTAAAAAAATCTGGGATCACCATGTCGTCTTTCAAAAAGAAGACTACCCCGCTATTCTCTATATCGATGCACATTTAATTCATGAAGTTACGAGTCCACAGGCT
>DATMOG010000106.1:0-20243 GCA_035568375.1 Candidatus Sulfotelmatobacter sp. | reverse complement strand
TATAAAAGACAAGCTCTCAAACAAACAAGATTATTCATTTCAACAAACAAAAAACAAATTTACGACGCTAACAAATAACCAATTTTTTCCTTATCAAATTTAATACGTAAATCTGACATTCTGTTTTTCGGTCGCTATAATACATAACGACGAAGCATTTAAATTAGAGCCATATATCGAGGCTAATTAAAAAACGACGTTTTCATAATGGCGGGATGGACGGGACTCGAACCCGCGACCTCCTCCGTGACAGGGAGGCGCTCTAACCAACTGAGCTACCACCCCAGTTAGCAAAGCACAACTGAGTAACCTGTATTTTAACCGAATCTTGCACGCTCGTCAATGCTCTGGTAAACTTTGGACATGACCAATATTGAGATTAGTAAATTACTCAAAAATGTCGCTGCATCATATAGTATCAAGGATGAAAAAAAATACCGCTTTCAAATTCTTGCTTACGAAAAAGCTGCAGATTCGATAGCCAATTTACCTACCGAACTGAATGATCTTTATAAAGATCATAACCTAAAAGGAATTGTCGGAATCGGCCCAACAATTCAATCACGTCTTGAAGAATTATTTAAAACCGGTAAAGTCAAACATTTTGAAGATGTTATGACGGATATTCCTGAAGCTGTCTTCCCCCTACTCGATATTCCAAGTTTTGGTCCCAAAAAAGCTTATAAACTTGCTACTGAATTTAATCTTAAAAACTCTGAAACAGTTGTTACAGACCTTGAAAAAATCGCAAAAAAAGGAGATATTGCTGGGTTGGAAGGATTCGGCGAGAAGTCTCAATCAGATATTCTCAGAACAATTGGCGAATATAAATTAGGAAAAACAAAAACAGCTAGAATGGCGCTTCCTTATGCAAACGAACTTGCTCAAATTATGATGGCATATCTCAAAAAATCACACGCAGTTCTTGAAGTATATCCTTTAGGAAGTCTTAGAAGAAAAAGAGATACTATCGGCGATATTGATATAGCTGTTGCAACCAATAAACCTCAGGAAGTGCTTGACTACTTTACTGCCTATCCATATAAGGAACGGATTATTGAACGTGGTGATCGGACATCTTCAATACTTGTCTCCTCGGGCAAGCAAATAGATCTTATGGTACAACCGCCAGACGGATTTGGAGCGCTTCTACAGCATTTTACAGGAAGTAAAGCTCACAATGTACATTTGCGTGAATACGCACTTTCAAAAGGCCTCTCAGTGTCTGATTTTGGCATCAAAAAAAAAGGTGATAACAAAGAAAGTTATAAACTTTATAAAACAGAGGAATCATTTTATAAAGCTCTAGGGATGCAATGGGTTCCCCCCGAAATACGTGAAAACACCGGAGAGATCGAACTTGCACTGCAGTATAAACTACCCAAACTTGTAGAACTATCAGATATTAAAGGCGATTTCCATTTACATTCCAGTTTCCCAATTGAAGAAAGTCATGATGCTGGTCAAAATTCTATGGAAGAATTGATTAACAAAGCTCTCAAACTTGGTTATACCTATCTCGGATTCTCAGAACATAACCCAAGTACAAGTAACCACACTAATGAACAAATATTAAAGCTATTAGAAAAAAGGGGTAAATATATTGAACAATTAAAATTACTGAATAAAAAAGATATACGTATATTCTCACTCCTAGAAACTGATATTCTCCCAAGTGGTAAACTTGCCATTCAAGATAGTGCTTTTGACTATCTTGATGCAACAATTGTTTCTATCCATAGTTCCTTTTCCATGAAGCGAGAAGAAATGACTGAAAGAGTCCTAAAGGGATTATCTCATCCAAAAGCAAAAATTTTTGCACACCCAACAAGTAGACTCATCAATCAACGTTCGCCTATCGAGTTAGATTTTGAAAAAATATTTACTTATTGTATAGAACATAATAAAGCACTTGAAATTAACGCAGCTCCACAACGGCTCGATTTAACAGATATACTTGTCCGTGAAGCAGTAAAAAAGGGGGTAAAAATGTTTATTAATACCGATAGTCATGCAACAGATCAAATGGATCTCATGAAATATGGCATTACTGTAGCACGACGTGGTTGGGCTACCAAACGTGACATTTTAAACACAAAGGAATATAATGAACTTGATACTTGGTTTAGAGGAGGTGAATGATAATGAATTTAGTAATAATTGCAATTGTTGTTATCGCACTCTTGTATTTATGGTTTATTTATAACAGTTTAATTACTGCAAAAGTACGTATTTCTGAAGCGCTGTCACAAATTGATGTTCAGCTCAAACGACGAACGGACCTTATTCCGAATCTCATTGAAACAGTAAAAGGATATGCCAAACATGAAAAAGAAGTTTTTGAAAATGTCACTAAAGCACGTGTAAGCCTTATGCAAGCAGGATCTGCAAAAGAAAAAGCACAAGCAAATGATTTTCTTTCAAATACATTAAAATCTCTTTTCGCTATTTCAGAGAACTATCCAAATCTTCGAGCAAGTGAAAATTTTATGGGCTTGCAAGAAGAACTTTCTGATACAGAAAATAAAATTGCTTATTCACGTCAGTTTTATAACAGTAACGTAATGGATTATAATACTAAACTACAGGTGTTCCCTAGTTCCATTATTGCGAACGCCATTCATTTCCAACCGGCAGAATTCTTTGCTGTTGACGAAAAAGATAAAGAACCCGTGAAAGTACAGTTTTAGGAGGTATGAATATTTATAAAGCTATCTCTGCCAATATATGGAAGAGTTATTTTATTATTGCTCTTTTTATTTTGTTTGCCGGGACAATTGCATATATTTTCGGAAGTGTAACCGGTTATGGTCCATCGATTGGTGTTGGAATTTTTATTTTTGCCATAATATATAGTTTTATCAGTTATTTTTATTCAGATAAAATTGTTCTTATGTCATCCGGTGCTCAGGAAATTAAGGAAAAAGATAATCCTAAACTCTTTCATATTGTTGAAAATCTTGCAATTGGAGATGGCATACCAATGCCTCGAGTGTATATCATTGATGATCCATCGCCAAACGCCTTCGCAACAGGACGCGATCCTCAGCATGCTGCAGTCGCTGCAACAACAGGTATTCTTGAACGATTAAATAAGTCAGAACTTGAAGGAGTTCTGGCTCATGAGTTATCTCATGTCAAAAATTACGACACTCGTTTGATGGCAATTACTGCTGTTTTGGTAGGATTTATTGCACTGATCACAGATCTTTTTTTACGTAATCTTTTTTGGGGTGGCTTCCGTAATGATGATGATCGTGATAATAGAGCGCAAATAATTTTCCTCGTGATTGCAATCGTGCTTGCAATCATTGCGCCAATTATTGCAAGTCTTATTCAACTTGCAGTATCACGAAAAAGGGAATTGCTTGCGGATGCATCGGGAGCTCTCTTAACTCGTTATCCAGAAGGACTCGCTAGTGCGCTTGAAAAAATTTCATCAGATCCAAGACCACTTCGCACTGCAAGTAACGCAACTGCACATCTTTTTATCGTCAATCCATTCAAAGAAAAAGGCTTTTCAAGTTGGGTGTCAAACCTTTTTAGCACTCATCCGCCCACTGAACAACGAATCAAAATCCTTCGATCAATGTAATATGATGCTCAATCTTCCTTTAATCACTGTTGGTAAAACAATTTCCCAAATAAGTAAACGTTTAAATCGAGGTCATGGTTCAACTTGGCCTGGACATATCGCACTTAAAGGAAATAAAAACTTCATCAGAGATATTCTTGCTAAATCTAAAATCAAAGTTATTATTGTTGCAGGAACAAATGGAAAAACAACAACATCAGGACTCATACGAACAGGTTTGGAGAAGAATGGCAGTACAGTTCTGCAAAATGAATCTGGTGCAAATCTTCTGAATGGTATCGCTTCTACAATTTTGTTAAATACCAATACCCATGGAGATATTACACAAGACTATGCTATTTTTGAAGTCGATGAAAATGCACTTCCGCTTGTTTTAAACCAAATTGCTCCTGATTATCTTGTTTTGTTAAATTTATTTCGAGATCAATTAGATAGATATGGAGAAATAAACACAATTGTTCAGAAATGGCATGATGCGATAAATAAACTTCCAAAAACAACAAAACTCATCATCAATGCAGATGATTCACAAATCGCATATATTAGTTTAACATCGCAACTCGATTCATTATATTTTGGATTGAATGTTAAAAAAACGAAACAATCTCAATATGCCGCTGATTCTGTTTCGTGTCCGAAATGCGGCAGTGAACTTATCTTTGAAACTACAACATTTTCGCATCTGGGTAATTGGCAATGCAATTCGTGTGGACTACATCATCCTAAAATTGAAATGATACATTTTGCTCATTATCCCCTTTCTGGTACCTACAATAAATATAATACTCATGCAGCTGCTGTTGTCTTGAAAAATCTCAAAATGACTGATGAACAAATTTATGACTCATTTAAACAATTTGCTCCTATGTTTGGAAGACAAGAAATCATTCAATATCAAAAGCGAAATGTGCAACTTTTTCTCTCAAAAAATCCGACAAGTTTTAATCAATCTTTTCAAACGATTAGAGAACTTAAAGCGTTATCGTTACTCATTGTTCTCAACGACAGAATTCCTGATGGACGAGACATTTCCTGGATTTGGGACACTAACCTTCCTCAACTTGAAGAATTTAAACAAATTACTCTGGCTGGTGATAGAGTCTATGACATGGCACTACGTTTAAAATACGAAATGGGAATAGAAAATTATGAAAAAAAAGTAAAAATATTTGAGAATCTTAAAGAAGCAATCAATACTACAATAGATCATTTGCCAATTAACGAAACACTGTATATATTACCCACCTATTCGGCAATGCTTGATATACGAAAAATACTTACGGGAAGGAAAATTCTATGAATTCTCTTACATTTATTACAGGGAATCTCAATAAAGTAAAATGGACACAAAAATATACCCACATTCCTCTTGAACATAAAAAACTTGATCTTGTTGAAATACAATCACTTAATATTAAAGAAGTCGTTGAACATAAACTGAAAGAAGCATATAGAATTTTACAAAAACCTGTATTAGTAGAAGACACATCATTAATATTTCATTCACTTGGGAAACTCCCAGGACCTTTTATTAAATGGTTTTTGCAAGAGCTTGGTCCAAAGGAACTTTGTAACTCAATTACAGACGATAACAGAACTGCAACTGCAATTGTTCTTTTTGGAATGTATGATCATGGAAAAATATCCTTTTTTGAAGGGAAATCTAATGGTTCAATTGCAAAAAAACCACGAGGACAGAATGGATTTGGCTGGGATAGTATTTTTATTCCAGAAGGCAAAACAAAAACTCATGCAGAAATGACAGATAGAGAACTTGATAAGATAAATATTAGACGCATCGCATTAGAAAAAATGAAAAAGGAATTGGAAACATGAAAAAGCAACAAATAACAAATACTCTCATCTCATTTTTTGTCGAAGCTGAAAAATTAAAAACAACAATGCGTCATTCATGGACAAGCAATAGCAATCGTCAAGAAAGCAGCGCTGAACATAGTTGGATGCTTTGTCTAATTGCTATTTCGCTTTTTGATCAATTAAAAATAAAAATAGATCAATTGAAAGTACTTAAAATGCTTATCATACATGATCTAGCTGAAACAATTATCGGTGATATTCCTGCATTTGCTACTAAAGAAAGAATAAATAAAAAAGAGCTAGAAAAAAAAGCATTAGAACAATTGGTAATAAACTTACCATTAAATACAAAACAAGAAATAGTAGCATTATTTACAGAATATGAAAAAAAACAAACAATAGAAGCAAAAGTTACACAAGCAATTGACAAATTTGAATCTACGCTTCAGCATAATATTTCAGATATAAAAACATGGGATCAAAATGATTATGATATACACGGACTGTATAAAATAGACTATTTTACATTTGATTCGTTTCTTAAATCATTACGTGAAGAATTAGAAAATATATCGAGACGAAAGATCTCAAAAGCAAAACAACTGCATCGTGTTCGACCAGAAATTCAGGAATATTACAATACGCTAAACGAAAAAGAAAGAAAAAATGAATAAACAAATAATAATTGGTTGGTTATATCCACAACTCATGAGTACCTACGGTGATAAAGGAAACATTCTCGTGTTACAAAAACGCTGTGAATGGCGAGGAATTAAAACTGAAATTGTAAATATAGATAAAACAACTCCTGAAAATAAAATTAAAACTATCGATTTACTTTTCGGTGGAGGTGCACAGGATCGAGAACAGGAAATCGTTATGAAAGATTTACAACTAAAGAAAAAAATAATCAAAACACTTATTGAGAATGGCATTCCTGCGCTTTTTGTATGCGGTGCGCCGCAACTGATGGGACATTATTATGAACCAGCAAAAGAAAAACGCATCGAGGGACTTGGAATTTTTGATATAGTTTCTAAACACACTGGTTCAAAAGAAAATCGTCTCATCGGTAACGTCGTGGCAAAAATAGAAACTAATAATCTTAATAACCCATATCTAGTAGGCTTCGAGAATCATGGTGGTCGAACATATCTTGGCAAAACTGCCAAACCTTTTGCAAAAATAATTAAAGGATTTGGGAACAACGGTAAAGATGGTACAGAAGGTGTAATCTACAAAAACGCAATTGGAAGCTACTTGCATGGTCCTCTGCTTCCTAAAAATCCTCAAGTCGCTGATTGGCTTATTACAAAGGCATTGGAATTAAAATATAACAGTCAAATTGAACTTGAACAGCTTGATGATTCACTAGAACAAAAAGCGAAGCAAACAATTGCCAATCGGCTTGGAATTGGAGTATAATAACCTTCATGAAGCTCGATATTACTCACATTGCAAAACTTGCGAATCTTTCTATTACGAAAGAGGATGAAAAAAAATTAGAAAAACAGTTGAATGAAACCCTCACCTATATTGATAAACTTCAAGAAGTAGATACTGAAAAAGTACAACCAACAGCTCATGTCACAGGACTCGAAAATGTTACCCGTGAAGACAAACCTAGCCAGTCATTAACTCAAGAACAAGCGTTATCAAATACAAAAAAATATCATAAAGGTTTTTTTGTGGTAGATGCAATTTTGGATAATGAGTAAAAAGAAAAAAAATGTGATAACAATTTATGTCATCAGGCATGGGGAATCAGAAAGTAATGTATATGCTCACGAAAACCCAAACAAACCTGCTTCACATTTTGGAGAATTAGGAAGTTCATTAACACCAAAAGGTCGAGAACAGGCACAAAAAATTGTTCAACGGTTAAAAAAAATCAACTTTACGGCAATTTTTTCATCAGATCTTTTACGGGCAAAAGAAACAGCTGAAATAATCGCTCCTCATTATCATTTGCCAATAATAACTATTCACACAATCCGTGAAAGATTTTTCGGTGAACACATGTCAAAAAAACAAAAATGGAAAATTGAAAAATCTCTTGAAAAACTTAACGAAAAAGAAAAATTCGCATTTAAATATTTTCCTCATGGTGAAAGTGGTCAGGATGTGGCAAAACGGTTTAAAAAATTCTTAAATGAAATCATTCCATCTTACTCAAATAAAAATATTCTCGTAGTGAGTCATGGTTATGTGATGCGATCATTTTTAATAAACGAAAAATTTGCAAAATATGATGAACTGAAAGGCGGTACAATTAAAAATGGTGGATATTTTGTCATAGAGACAGATGGCAAAAAATACCAGATAATTAGCCAATACGGCATCACACGAAATCGAGGATATGATAATGAAGAATAACTTAACAACATTTTATCTTGTTCGTCATGGAGAAACTGACTGGAATAAAAAACGCATTCTCCAAGGTCAAACTGATATTCAGTTGAACGAAACGGGCGAAGAACAAGCAAAAAAAGTTGCTCAACAGTTTAAAAATATAGAATTCGATCTTGTTTTCTCTTCAGATCTTTTACGAGCAAAACGAACCGCAGAAATTATCGCACTTGAACATAAACTTGCCGTCCAGGCAACAAAAAAATTACGCGAAAGAAAATTTGGTTCCCTTGAAGGGAAACCTTCAAATATATTATTAACATATGAAAAGTTGTTGCGCGCGCTGACTATAGAGGAACGGAAAAAAATGAGAATTGCACCAGAGGCAGAAAATGATGACGAATTTGCAGCAAGAATAATTACCTTTCTCAGAGAAACAGCTATTACATATCCCAACAAAAATATTCTTGCCGCAACACATAGTGGAGTTCTCAGAATACTTATAATACATTTAGGTTTTATGACTTATGAAAAATTTGATACAATGCGCTTTATTAATGGAGGTTATTTGAAATTAGAATCAGATGGGGTTGAATTCTTTATAAAAGAGATGCACGGATTAGTCTCAAGAAAAGATGAACAAATAACAGTATAATATATCTATGGATATTAAATCATTAACAATCAAGCAAGCAAAACAAGATCTAAAAGATAAAAAATATTCATCAGTTGAATTAACCGAAGCATATTTGGAAAGGATTAAACAAGTTGAGTCAAAAGTAAAAGCTTATGTAACTATTACTAATGAAGAGGCTTTACAAAATGCTAAAGAAGCAGATGAAAAAATTGCTAAAGGATTGGATCTTCCACTACTCGGTATTCCCCTTTCCATCAAGGATAACTTTTCAACAAAAGGCATTAGAACAACTGCTTCCAGTAAAGTGCTTGATTCTTATATCCCTCCATTTGATGCAACCGTTGTTGGAAAACTCAAAAATGCGGGGATGGTATTGCTAGGAAAAACCAACATGGATGCGTGGGCACACGGTTCTTCAACAGAAACTTCTGATTATGGTCCATCAAAAAATCCATGGAATATAGATTATTTACCAGGCGGTTCATCAGGAGGCGCTGCAGCAAGTGTTGCAGCAGATGAGACAATTGCGGCTATCGGATCAGAGACTGCTGGTTCTATCAGACAACCTGCTAGCTGGTGCGGCATTGTTGGATTAAAACCAACCTATGGACGAGTCAGTCGATATGGTATCGTGGCAATGGGATCATCATTAGATAGTCCAGGTCCTCTAACAAAAACAGTGGAAGATAGTGCGTTAATCTTACAAGTACTAGCGGGCAAAGACCCTCATGATGCAACAACCGGACAAAACTCAGTGCCAGATTATCGCAAAAATCTTGCAAATGCTATTAATGGCTTAATTCTAGGTGTCGCTGATGATTATTTCGAAGGTGTCACTCCGGAAGTAAAAGAAAGTGTTGAAAATGCGTTAAAAACTTTTGAAAAATTAGGTGCGAAATTGAAAAAGATACACCTTTTCTCTCCGAAATACGCAATTGCAGTATATACAATATTACAACGAGCAGAGGTTTCTTCAAATTTGGCACGATACGATGGAATACGATATGGCAACGATCGTTCATACTTAGGAGATGAAGCAAAACGCAGAATTATGCTTGGTACATATACCCTGTCGGCAGGTTATTACGACCAATACTATAATAAAGCACTCAAAGTAAGAACGGTTATTATTGAAGATTTTAAACAGGCTTTTAATAATGTTGATCTCATAATTGGACCAACAAGCCCAACAACAGCTCTTCCAATTGGTGCATCTGAAGACCAATCAATGTTTGGTGAGTTAGCCGATGTTCTTGTTGAACCTTCCTCAATTGCTGGACTTGCCGGAATTAATGTCCCCTGTGGATTCTCAAAAGCAGGACTACCAATCGGCATGCAAATCATCGGCCCACAATTTTCAGAAGAAAAAATTCTCAATACAGCTCATAAATATCAACAAGAGAACCCATTATATCTAAAGAAACCAAATCTATGAGTAAATATACACCGGTTATAGGACTTGAAGTTCACGTAGAATTAAAAACAAAAAGCAAAATGTTTTGCTCTTGTCTTGCTGACTACTTTGGCAAAGAACCAAATTCTCATACCTGTCCTGTCTGTCTCGGACTCCCAGGAGCATTACCAATACCAAACAAACTTGCCATCGAATGGTGCATCAAAATTGCACTCGCATTAAACTGTAAAATAAACAAGTATTCAAAATTTGATAGAAAAAACTATTTTTATCCCGATCTGGCAAAAGGTTATCAAATCAGTCAGTATGATTTACCATTTGGAAAAAATGGCTTTATCCAATTAAGAAGCGGCAAAATAGTGCATATCAACCGTGTCCACATGGAAGAAGATACCGGAAAACTATCACATCAAGAAATTGATAGAAAAAAAGTGAGTCTGATTGATTTTAATCGAAGCGGTGTACCACTTGTTGAAATTGTAACGGAGCCGGATTTTGATAATGCGACTGATGTCAAAGAATATTTAGAAAAACTACAACAAATTGTCCGCTATCTTGATGTCGCAAACGCCGATATGGAAAAAGGGGAAATGCGTTTAGAGCCAAATATTTCATTAACAACAGAATTAGGCAAACTTCCTAATTATAAAGTTGAGGTAAAAAATATCAACTCATTTAAATTTGTTGAAAAGGCTATTAATTTTGAGATTGAGCGCCAACAAGAGATCTTAGAAAATAATGAAAAACCTGCACAAGAAACTCGAGGATGGAATGAAAATAAACAAAAAACTTTTTCTCAAAGATCAAAAGAAGAAGCTCATGACTATCGTTATTTCCCTGAGCCAGATATTCCTCCAATTGTCATATCGCAAAATAAAATCGATGAACTGCAGATGGAAATACCAGAATTGCCGGATAAAAAACAGAAACGATTCGAAAAAGACTATGCTCTCCCTGCTTACAATGCAGAAATTTTAACAAGAGAAAAATCATTTGCAGATTATTTTGAAAAAGTAATCAAAAATAAAACAAAAGATCTCGACGCAAAAAGCATCGCAAATTGGATTATCAACAAAAAAATTAATTATGTAGAAATCGATCCTGAAGAATTATTAAGACAAATTGCAATAGACAAACAAGTTTCATCAATTGATGAAACCCAATTGGTTACATTTATTGATGAAGTAATCTCTGAAAATGAAAAAGCTGTCACAGATTATAAAAATGGCAAAGAGGCTTCACTTATGTTTCTACTAGGCAAAACCATGAAAAAAATCGGTAAAAAGGTAGATACGAAACTCATATTAGAAACAATTAAGAAAAAAACATCATAAACGAAATAGATGTACACTCGACAATATCCTTTAAGAACTCTATAATAGTAATACTTTAATGGCTGATTTTGTTCATCTTCATAACCACACAGAATATTCATTACTCGATGGTCTTCAAAAAACTAAAAATATGGTTGAATATGCTCGCGGACTTGGGATGAAAGCGATTGCTATCACAGATCACGGGAACATGTACGGCACAATTAAGTTCTACAAAGCTTGTCTTGATGCCGGTATAAAACCAATCATTGGTTGTGAAATTTATGTCGCGAAAAGATCTCTTAAAGATAAAGATGGTGCACAAGATAAAGAGTATAACCATTTAATTCTTCTTGCTGAAAATGAAACAGGCTATAAAAATCTGATGAAGATAGTCACAGTCTCCCATCTTGAGGGATACTATTATAAGCCCAGAGTAGATTTAAAACTTTTGGAACAATATCATGAAGGACTCATTTGTCTCAGTGCTTGTGTCAACGGCTATGTTTCAGAACCGTTTCTTCGCAATGAAGATTCACTAGCAGAAGAGCGTGCAATTAAACTATCACAGATATTTGGCTCTGAGCATTTTTATCTAGAATTGCAACAACATATTGACGTTCCGCCACAAAAGATAGTCAATCAAAAACTTGTACAACTTTCTAAAAAACTCGGTCTACCAATTGTTGCAACAAATGACAATCACTATACCAGCAAAGATGATGCAGAAGCGCAGGAAATATTACTTTGTGTCCAGACGCAAACAACAATTCTTGATAAAAAAAGAAAACTATCAATGGTCTCCTCTCCGGATTTTTATATCAAAACCGCAGAAGAAATGGAAAAATTGTTTATTGATTTACCCGATGCAATTGACAATGCAAATAAAATCGCAGAGCGCTGCAATGTCGAAATAACTCTTGGAAAATGGCATATGCCAATTTTCGAAGTTCCTGATGACATGACAATAACGGAATATTTAACGAAACTTGTCTATGAAGGGGCAAAAAAACGATATAATGAATTATCTCCTGCAATTAAAGAACGCATTGATTACGAGCTCTCAGTCATTATTAAAAAGAAATATGAAACCTACTTTCTTGTAGTTGCAGATTTTGTGAACTGGGCAAAAGATAACGGCATTGCAGTCGGACCGGGAAGAGGCTCTGCAGCTGGCTCAGTTGTTTCGTATGCATTAAAAATTACAGATGCTGATCCATTCTTTTTTAATTTACCATTTGAACGATTTCTCAACCCTCTTCGTCCATCTGCACCTGATATCGATTTAGATTTCGCTGACACACGCCGTGAAGAAGTTATCGAATATGTTACAAAAAAATACGGAAAAGACAAAGTTGCACAAATCATTACTTTTGGAACAATGGAAGCAAAAGGTTCTGTTCGTGACACTGGCCGAGCACTTGGTATGCCCTACGTAGGACCAGACCGTATTTCCAAAATGATCCCACCTGGTTGGCAAGGACATGGGATGACAATTGAAAATGCTCTACAACAAAGTCCTGATTTGAAACGAGCTTATGATTCAGAACCAGAAACGAAACGCTTACTCGATCTTGCAAAAAAACTAGAAGGAGTTGCACGCCACGCATCAATCCACGCAGCAGGTGTTGTAATTGCAGATAAACCACTTACAGAATATACACCATTACAAAAAGAAACTAATGGAGAAAAGATTGTCACTCAATATGATATGTATACAGTCGGTGAAGATGGTGTTGGACTATTAAAGATGGACTTTTTGGGATTGAGAAATTTAACGATTATTGAAGAATGTCTTAAATTTACTAAAGAAAACCAAGGAAAAGAAATCGATCTCAATAAAGTCGATTTGGAGGATAAGAAAACATATAAACTTCTTTCGGAAGGTGAGACAACCGGTATTTTTCAGCTTGAGTCTACTGGCATGCGCAGATATATTAAAGAACTAAAGCCAACAACTATTTTTGACCTTCAAGCTATGGTTGCATTGTATCGTCCAGGACCAATGGCAATTATCCCGGAATTTATTAAAAGAAAACATAATCCCTCCCTCATTACCTATCCTGATCCTCGATTAAAAGATATTTTAAAACAATCATATGGTGTGCTCACCTATCAAGATGATGTGTTGCTCACTGCAATTGCACTTGCTGGTTATTCCTGGCTTGAAGCAGATAAATTTAGAAAAGCGATGGGGAAAAAAATTACGTCAGAAATGAAAAAACAAAAAGAATTATTTACCAAAGGATGTGTTGAGAATGGATTGACTCCAAAACGTGCTGAAGAATTCTTTGAATTAATTGCACCATTTGCTGGATATGGTTTTAATAAAGCCCATGCTGCATGTTATGCAATCATCGCTTTTAGAACTGCATATCTCAAGGCAAATCATCCAGTTGAATTTATGACAGCACTGCTAACCGCTGAATCTAGAGGAACTTCCGGTCCAATTAAAAATGAAAAAGTTGCACAAGCAGTGCTTGAATGTAAACGATTAGATATTCCAGTTCTCTTACCTGATATTAATAAGTCACAAAGTGATTTCAGTATTGAAGATAGGACAAAAATTAGGTTTGGTATCTCTGCAATAAAAAATGTTGGTGATGCAGCAATTCAGAATATTATTGAAGCACGTAAAGAAAAAATCTTCATTAGTTTCCAAGATTTTTGTTTGCGAGTCAACTTATCTACTATAAACAAAAAAACTATGGAAAGTTTAATCAAGGCAGGTTCTATGGATAGTTTTGGCAATAGAGCATCGATGCTTGTAGCATTTCCAGAAATTGTTTTGAAAATCAATCAAATAAAAAAACAAAAAGCAGATGGACAAAAGTCTTTATTCGATGATGATCTTGTTGATAATGATGCAATAGACTTTAATCTAACAGAAATTGAAGATTTTACTGATGAAGAAAAATTGCAATTTGAAAAAGAATTTCTTGGCATTTATTTAACATCACATCCACATCTTGAAAAACTTTCTTATCTCAAATCATTTGGAGCACTCGATTTTGAAGAACTAGAAACAAAACAAGAAGGAATCCGAATCAGAATTGGAGGAATCCTTGATAATGTAAAACGCATATTTACTAAAAAAGGTAGCGAAATGGCATTTCTTTCCTTAGTAGACGAAAAAGGACTTGCGATTGAATGTGTGGTCTTTCCTAAAACGTTTGAAATATATAAAAATATACTGATAAAAGATTCTGTTGTTGTATTGGATGGCAAACTCGACACTAAAAATGATAAACCGACAATATTGGTCGATACGGTGACACAAATTGACACTCTACTCCTTGACTTACCAAGTAATTCGAATTAAAATATGAGTGCCTGATTTTCCAGGTTTTTTCTTTTTATGATTTCTCTCGCTGCAGAACCGATTACACATATTGGACCGTTACTTATCACTAATACATTAGTTGATACCCTTTTGGTAGACACAATTTTAATCGCACTTGCTTGGTACATTACTAAAAAAGCAACTCTTATCCCAGCAGTGTTCCAAGGGACAATAGAATTGATTATTGAAGAATTTTATAATTTAACAGAAACTGTAGCTGGTAAACAAGCTATGCGCATTTTTCCTTTTGTCATGACTTTCTTTCTATTTATTCTAATATCAAATTGGAGCGGTTTAATACCAGTACTTACCAGTATTGGCTTTTATCACGGTAAAGAATTTACTCCATTATTTAGAAGTGCATCAACTGATCTAAATACAACTCTAGCACTTGCATTGGTTTCGCTTGTAGCGACACACAGTATGAGTATTTATACATTAGGATTAAAACAATACATTGGACGGTTTATATCACTTAATCCCCTCGCCCTATATACAGGAATCTTAGAAGCAGTATCAGAATTGACAAAAATCATCTCATTCTCTTTCCGTCTTTTTGGTAATATATTTGTAGGAGAAGTTATACTTGGTACGCTATCGGCAGTAGCCGCTTTTTTACTACCAATTCCTGTCATCTTCTACGAATTATTTGTTGGAACTGTCCAAGCAATAATTTTTTCACTTTTGACAATGGCATTTATGGCAATTTTCACAACACCACATGGCGTTGAAGAACATTGAATTGAAACAAAATAGTTTGAGGAGGTGATTATATTATGACGATTACAATAACAGGAGGTATTATCGCAGCTGTCGGAGGTATTGGACCGGGTATCGGTGTCGGTTTAATTGGTGCGAAGGCACTTGAGGCTATTGGTCGAAACCCAGATGCATCCGGACGTATTATCCCTATCATGATTGTCGCCATGGGTTTTGCTGAAGCTATCGCTATTTACTCATTGGTGTTCGCATTCTTGAAATAATCAGGAATCTCTGAAAACTCAGTGTATCAGTAGGCAGGTATTCAGAAGATCTGAGTCTCTGTAAACCGATTTTTCTGATATTCTGAGTATTGAGAGTATTCTGAAATACTATTATGGAAATATTTAAAACATTTGGTCTTGATCCGGTTTTAACAATTGCACAAATTGTTAATTTTTTGGTCATTTTATATATTCTAAAGCGGTTTTTATATAAACCGCTATTCACTATACTCAAAAAACGTGAAGAGTTAGTCAAAGAATCAATTAAAAAAGCTGAAGATAGCAGTAAAAAATTAGAAAAGGCACAAGAGCAAGAAAGAGAAATCATTAAGAAGGCTCAAGAAACAGCTAGTCAAATCATACGAGACGCAAAAGATCAGTCAACTGAAATTTTAAAACAAGCAGAACTTTCAACAAAAGAACAGACAGATAAAATGCTTACGGATGCCAAGTCGCAAATTGAATCTGAGACATCACAGGCACAACAACAACTAAATAAATATGTTATGCAGCTTTCTCTTGAACTGCTCAAAAAATCACTTGGAAATGTCTTTACTGATAAAGAACAAAGCGAAATAATTGAAAAGGCATCAAAGGAGATGCAAAAGCAACCAAATTAATATGAATAAACACTTAGAGGAATTAGTAAAAGCAAGTTACAAAGATGGAAAGCTCGATGAAGCAACAATTAAACAAATTGCAGAGAAGCTAAACAGGAGTATGCTCAAAAATTTTATTAGTTTATTAAAAAAGGAAGAAAAGAAAAAAATGGTTCTTGTGACAACTCCAAAACCAATTACGTCAATAGATCGAATTAAATTAAAGTCACTCTTCCCTAAAAAAACTCTTGTTGAAGAAATTGATCCATCTATAATTAGCGGAATAAGAATTGTTGAAAATGATGAAGCATATGAAGTTAATCTAAAAAAAACATTTCATGATATAATAAGATTTATTAACAACAATGATTAATAACAATTCAATAATCGAAAATTTAGAAAAAAAACTCAGTACATTTACTTCAAATCCGAAGACACAAAATGTTGGAACGGTAGAAAAAAACACAGATGGAGTTATTGCCGCATCAGGACTCAGTAAAGCATTTATGGGAGAAATTGTTGAATTTGAAGAAGGAAGCAAAGGCGTAATCCTTAATCTCGATGAAGACCAAGCATCGATTATTCTTTTCAACAACGGCGCTACTGTCGTAGAAGGCATGATAGTTAAAACTACAGGAAAAAGTCTTACCATTCGCACCTCTGAAGAATTATTGGGACGTGTTGTCAACCCAATTGGAATATCCCTTGATGGGAAAGGTGAAATAAAAAAAGGAAAAGAGATGCCTCTCGAAAAAATTGCTGCAGGAGTTGTCGATCGTGAGCCAGTTAATACACCACTGAAAACGGGAATTACAGCAATTGATGCAATGTTCCCTATTGGGCGCGGACAACGAGAATTGATTATTGGTGACCGTGGATTAGGAAAGACAGCAATTGCGATTGATGCAATCATTAACCAACGCGAACAAGGAAAAGGGCTTAAACCAGTTATTAGTATTTATGTTGCAATTGGACAAAAACAAAATACAGTAGCTCGTGTTGTTGATAAGCTAAAACAGGAAAAAGCAATGGATAACACCATTGTTGTTGTAGCTGGGGCATCCGATCCTGCAACACTTCAATATCTTGCTCCATATGCCGGAGTCGCTATTGCGGAATATTTCTTAGAAAAAGGGCAAGACGTGCTGATTGTTTATGATGATTTAACAAAACATGCATGGGCATATCGCCAACTTTCTCTTGTGTTGCGAAGACCTGCGGGACGTGAAGCGTACCCTGGAGATATTTTCTATTTACATAGCCGATTGCTTGAGCGTGCAGTGAGATTAAACGAGAAGAATGGCGGAGGATCAATTACTGCATTGCCAATTATTGAGACACAAGCAAATGACATTTCAGCTTATATCCCAACAAATGTGATATCTATCACTGATGGACAGATATTTCTACAATCAGACTTATTCAATGCAGGTATCCGTCCTGCAATCAACACTGGATCATCTGTTTCTCGTGTTGGAGGAGCTGCACAAACAGGCGCAATGAAATCAGTTTCAGGAAAGATGAAATTGGAAATGTCACAGTTTCGTGAACTCGAAGCCTTTGCTCAATTTGGAAGCGACTTAGATACTGAAACAATGGCCCAACTTGAACAAGGTCGCCGTATTAATGAAGTACTCAAACAACCACAATATCATCCACTAAGTGAGGCATGGGAAGTAATTAATATAGCAATGGTAACCAATGGTTTTTTGAATAGTATTCCTGTGGCAGAGGTAACTAGATTTGAAAAAGAATTTGAACCTTTCGTCAAGAAACACCACACAAAATTACTTGATATATTCGGTAATGGTGAAAAAGTAACTCCGGAAAGTATAAAACAGTTGGAAAAAGCAGTAAGCGAATTTAGAAAAACATTTATAGTTCAAAAATAATATGGCCAGTAAATTACAATTAGCTAGAAGAATTAAAACAGCTCAAAATATTTCGAAAACAACGAAAGCAATGCAAATGATCGCTGCTTCGAAATTGAAAAAAGCACAAGATGCAGCATTATCATCACGTCCATATGTTGAAAAATTATTGACCGTAACAGGAAATCTTACAAAACGTGTTGAAAAATCAGCAAGGCCGGTATATATGCGAGATGTAAGACCGAACGGCAAGACACTATATGTAGCAATTGCACCTGACAAAGGATTATGTGGAGGTTTGGTAACAAATCTCGCTCGTGAAATTATCCATCGATCAAATACTAATGATTCGTTTATCACTGTTGGTAAAAAAATCGAATCACCTGTTGCACGATTAACGAAAAATGTCGTCGCTGCATTTCCTTTTGGCAACACATTACCTAAATATGATATTGTCTTCCCAATTTCAAAAATTATCGATGAACAATTTCTTTCGGGAAAAGTAGATAATGTAGCATTAATCTCAACTCATTTTGTAAATATTTTTGTCCAGCAACCGCACGTTATTCATCTTCTTCCAATCAAATCACAAGAAGAAAATACTCTAAACAAGAGTGCAGCAGATAACTTTGGATTATTTGAACCAAATCTTGAAAGTATTATGCCAAATCTTTTGCAACGATATATGGAAATGGCGCTCTATCAAGAAATACTCGAAAGTTATCTCGCTGAGCAGTCGGCACGAATGCTTTCAATGCAAAATGCGACAACTAATGCAAAAGAGATTATCGAAGACTTAAAATTAGAGTATAATAAGACACGTCAAGCAAAAATTACGAGCGAAATTCTTGATATTACTGGTGCAAGCGCAGGAGCTAATTAATAAAACTATGGCAGAAACAAATAACAAAAAAAATAAAGAAGGAATTGTCATAAGAGTCCAAGGACCTGTTGTTGATGTATATTTCGAAGATGCCGTACCTGCAATCTACGAAGCCCTTACCATTACTATGCCAACAAATGAAGAACTGATTCTTGAAGTTCAATTTGAAATTGGTAATCACGAAGTTAAGGCACTCGCATTTGGATCAACAGATGGCCTTGCTCGAGGTGTTACGGTAAAGAGAACATTTGCGCCAATTAGTGTTCCTGTTGGGGATAAAACACTAGGAAGAATTTTCAATGTTCTTGGAAAAGCAATCGATGGTAAAAAGTTTGAGGAAAAAACAGAGACTAGTGTGATCCATAAAGCACCCCCACCGTTGACGCAACAAGAAACTACTCCGCAAATCCTTGAAACAGGTATTAAAGTTATTGATCTCATCGCACCATTTACCAAAGGTGGGAAAATCGGCATCTTTGGAGGAGCAGGTGTAGGAAAAACTGTTATCATCCAAGAGCTTATTCGAAACATCGCTATAGAGCATAGTGGTCACTCAGTGTTTGCAGGTGTTGGAGAACGCACTCGTGAAGGTACTGACCTTTGGTTAGAAATGAAAGGTTCTGGTGTCTTAGATAAAACAGTGATGGTTTACGGACAAATGAATGAACCACCGGCAAACCGTCTCCGTGTTGCATTATCAGCGCTTACTATGGCAGAATACTTCCGTGACGAAAAAGGAGAAGATGTACTCTTTTTTATAGATAATATCTTCCGATTCGCACAAGCAGGATCTGAGGTATCAGCCTTACTCGGTCGTATGCCAAGTGCTGTAGGTTACCAACCAACCCTTGCAACAGAAATCGGTGCACTACAAGAGCGTATTACAAGTACTAAAAAAGGCTCTATTACATCACTGCAAGCTGTTTATGTCCCTGCTGACGATTATACGGATCCTGCACCGGCAACAACCTTCGCTCATATGGATGGAACAATTACCTTAGAAAGGTCAATTGCCGAACAAGGACTCTACCCAGCAGTTGATCCGTTGACATCAACATCTCGCATGCTTGACCCAAACATTGTTTCACAAGATCATTATGAGGTAGCACGTGGTGTACAACAGGTTCTACAGAAATATAAAGATCTGCAGGACATTATCGCAATTCTTGGTATAGATGAACTTTCCGATGAAGATAAAAGAACTGTCGCCCGTGCTAGAAAAATCCAAAGATTCCTAAGTCAACCAATGTTCGTCGCTGAAATCTTTACCGGGTCTCCTGGAAAATATGTCAAAATCGAAGATACTGTCAAAGGATTTAAAGAAATTCTTGAAGGTAAACACGACGAACTTCCTGAGCAAGCCTTCTACATGATTGGTAGCATCGACGAAGCAGTAGCAAAAGCTAAAAAGTCGAAATAAACACAACAATTTTCAGAA
>DATMOG010000105.1:0-8755 GCA_035568375.1 Candidatus Sulfotelmatobacter sp. | reverse complement strand
TTTTTGCTTTTAAAGACAGAGGCTCCCAGAGAAAAAAAGAAAACAAAAACCAGTAAAAAAAAGAGGCCTAACGGAGCACTCTGTACCAATCGATCAAGAGAGAATGGGATAGATAGGGAAATCGTGGTATATGGTGGATAAAAAAAGATCAAGCCAGTAAGAGCTACAAAACTGAGAAGACTAGTAATAAGTAAGATGAATGCTCTTTTAGGTGATCTCATTGGCCAAATCCAGGTAGATGCAGGATGTCAAAACCGATTAATTGTAAAATAACAAAAGAAAAGATCAAAAAGACAAGGCCAACAATAGCTGCAACGAGTTGATCTCTTCCTGCTTGCATTTGTTCTGGCTTGCCCTGGGAAGTCATTAGTTGATAACCGGCTTTGATAATTAGGAGTAACGCAATACCACCTGAGGCACTCAGTAGAATATCAAAAAGTACTTTGATAAATCCTGTGGGATTTGTTGGAAGCTTACCAAATGCTGATAAAAACGAATTACATTGTCCATTATTCCATTGATCACATGGTGGCGATGGGGGCGGAGGTAAGGGGGTTGGACTTACGTTTGTAACGACATGGGTTTGGCATTTGTTATCAGAGCCACAAATAAGTGGATTACTGGTCCCTGTTTCTACATTGCAACATTGAATATTTCCTGCGCAACTATCACCGACATGTCCTGCACAATTTATTTTAATTTGGCAGGTTCCTGTAAGATTTCCACTACAGAATAAACTTTGTCCTTGTGAATTTATAGTACAGCATTGATTGGATTGTCCCAAACCATTATTACATTTTGCCCCTACTGTAGTAATACAGTTATTTTTTGGCTGATCTTCGACACATTTAAGATCCTTGCCACAGCTTGTCGGTTTTCCATTTTTACTTGGATTACAGCATGCTGTATAAACGGGCCCAAATCCTTTTCCACCAC
This sequence comes from Candidatus Sulfotelmatobacter sp., assembly GCA_035568375.1. Classification (GTDB taxonomy): domain Bacteria; phylum Patescibacteriota; class Microgenomatia; order Levybacterales; family UBA12049; genus JACDET01. Next base: position 7,819 of record DATMOG010000105.1, on the reverse strand, counting down.
TTCCACTTGCTCCACAATGTTCACCTACTGCTGCGCATAACGGTGCAGCACAAATCTTTGTGGGGGTACGCAAAAAGAAAAGCGAGAATAAAACAATAAATACAACAAAAAGTTTTTTCATTCTTTAAATAACATCTCATAGAATAGTTATATTCACAAGGGGCTTGACAAGATTTGGCACTCATGCTATATTATTGCTAATACGATTTGTTCAGTGGAATAATAATTCGAATTATTTAGTATGCATAATTTAACGCAGCGGCAAGTCGAGATTCTTCGAAGCGTTATCGAAGAATATATCGAAACTGCCGAACCGGTAGGATCTGAAACAATTGAAAAAAAGCACAATCTTAGTGCTAGTCCAGCGACTATACGGAATGAGATGGTTAAGCTTTCAGAGTATGGGTATCTCAAAAAGCCTCATTCATCATCCGGAAGGATTCCTACTGCAGCAGGGATGAAATTTTACGTCCGTGAGCTCATGAAGGAGAAAGAGCTTTCAACAGTCGAAGAAGTTGCCCTAAAAGAAAAAGTATGGGATTACCGCGAACGGATGCAGCGGTTTTTAAAAGAAGCGACTCGGTCTCTTGCAGAAAAGACCAATACGCTGGCAGTCGCAACCACCGATGAAGGTGAAATGTACTGTTCAGGCTATGCAAATATTCTTGAGATGCCAGAGTTCTTTGATATTGATGTTACCAAGACGCTTCTTGAAGCACTTGATGAATATGAGAGTTTTTCACACATTTTTGCCAACGCAAATGATGATGGTGAGATTCATGTGTTAATTGAAGATGAATTAGGTAACCAATTACGTGGACCATATGGGTTTATTTTTACCGAATATATAACACCCATGAATGTCCGTGGAAGAATTGGCGTTCTTGGACCGGCACGATTACATTATACGTCAATCATTCCAACGGTCCGTTACTTTGCAGATCTGATTAGTACCAGTGCAAAAGGTTGGTAAGGCAAGATTAAATCATAATAATGAAGGATATTAAGAAAGATAAAGACAATGAAGAGACAGAAGTCGAAGTTTTCGATGAACTTGAAGAGCTAAAGCAACAAGTTCAGAATTTTGAAAATAATTATAAACGGGCACTTGCAGATTATCAAAATTTGCAAAAAAGAGTACAAGAAGAAAAAAGCGAATGGATTCGTTCAGCAAATAAAGAATTGCTCTTGCGAATATTGACTGTTTTGGATACACTGATATTGGCATATCAGCATACTCAAGATATAAATGTTCAGGTCAGTATGCAACAATTTCTTGATGTTTTAAAAGCTGAAGGTGTCACAAAAATTGAATCAGTTGGTCAAGAATTCAATCCACAGCTAATGGAATGTATTACAACAGAACCTGGAGAAGATAATAAAGTTTTAGAGGAGATTCGTGTAGGGTTTATGATGTATGATAAAATACTTAGACCGGCACAAGTAAAAGTAGGGAAAGGAAAATAAGTATGGGAAAAATAATTGGAATCGATTTAGGAACAACAAATTCATGTGTTGCTGTTATGGAAGGTGGAGCACCAAAAGTGATCCATTCTGCCGAAGGTCGTAACACTATCCCTTCAGTGGTTGATCCAAAGACACATGTTGTTGGTGATATAGCGAAGCGTCAGCTCGTCCTTAAACCAAGAGAAACACTTTTTTCAATCAAACGATTGATGGGGAAGAAATTCAATGACTCTACTGTTCAGGAAGATATTAAATGGTTGCCGTACACTATTAAAGCTGGCCGTGATGATATGGCAATTGTTGAAGTTGATGGCAAGACTTACACTCCTCAGGAAGTTAGTGCGATGATCCTCCAGAAAATCAAATCGGATGCAGAATCATACCTTGGTGATAAAATTACTCAGGCAGTTATTACCGTTCCTGCATATTTTGATGACAGTGAACGACAGGCAACCAAACAAGCGGGTGAAATCGCAGGACTTGAGGTATTGCGTATTATTAATGAGCCAACTGCTGCTGCTTTGGCATACGGCTTAGATAAGAAAAACGCTCATACCATTGCAGTTTACGATTTGGGTGGCGGTACGTTTGATATTTCTATTCTTGAACTTGGTGAAGGTGTCTATGAAGTGAAATCTACGAATGGAGATACCCATCTTGGTGGAGATGATTTTGATAAAAAGATTATCAATTACATTGCAGAAGAGTTCAATAAAGAAAATGGTATTGACCTGCGTAAAGATCCACAGGCACTACAGCGTTTGAAAGAATCAGCTGAAAAAGCAAAAATAGAACTTTCAACCTCACAGGAAGCTCAGATTAATCAGCCATTTATTACCCAAGGGAAAGATGGGCCTTTGCATTTGACAATGACATTGACACGGGCAAAACTGGAGCAAATTGTTGATGAATTAATTCAGAATTCTCTTAAACCTGTGGCGAAGGCATTAAAAGATGCAAATAAAAAAGTTTCAGAAATTGATGAAATCATTTTAGTTGGTGGCATGACTCGTATGCCAAAGGTCATCGCTGAAGTGACAAAATTCTTTGATAAAGAGCCAAATCGTTCTGTTAACCCTGATGAAGTCGTTGCAATCGGTGCAGCTGTACAGGCAGGAGTTCTTGGTGGAGAAGTAAAAGATGTTTTATTACTAGATGTTACACCATTAACTCTTGGTCTTGAAACACTCGGCGGTGTCTCAACACCTCTTATTAATCGTAATACAACTATCCCGACATCAAAGTCACAAGTATTTTCAACAGCTGCAGATAATCAAACTCAGGTTGAAATTAACGTCTTGCAAGGTGAGCGTCCAATGGCGCCAGATAATAAGTCACTCGGTCGATTTATATTAGATGGTATTCCACCTGCACCGCGTGGTGTGCCACAAGTTGAAGTGACTTTTGATATAGATGCCAGCGGGATTTTAAGTGTGAAAGCGAAAGATAAAGCATCAGGCAAAGAGCAAAGTATCAAGATTACGGGTTCAACCGGTCTTTCAAAAGAAGAAGTTGAGAAAATGACTAAAGAGGCAGAAATACATGCCAAGGAAGATGAGGAAAAGAAAGAAAAGATTGAAGCACGCAATCAAGCTGATGCACTTTTATTTACTGCTGAAAAATCATTGAAAGACGGTGGAGATAAAGTGTCGGCTGATGTGAAGCTAGAAGTAGAAGAGAAGATAAAAGCTCTCAAAGAGATTCTTGATAGCGGTTCGAAGGAAGATCTTGAAATAAAGACAAAAGAACTTTCTGATTCACTCCAGAAAATCGGTCAAGCAGCCTACGAGCAGGGAAAGCAAGCCCAGACAGAGCCTGAGATTGAGAGTGAAGAGAAAGATGGCTCAAAAGATGAGAGTAAAGACAAAAAAGATGGCGAAAAACCTGTTGAAGGTGAAGTAGTAGAATAAACAACAGTATAATTTTAGTCTTTATTAATCTACAAAACGCATTTTTTTCACAAAATTGATGGTTAGAAGCCACTGTTTTTATATATTTAGTAAGCAGAATAAGACTTTAAATGCTATAATAATACAATGGCAGATACGACAGATTATTATGAGATTTTGGGGGTTGAGAAGACTGCGACTCAAGATGAAATAAAAAAAGCATACCGCAAATTAGCACTGCAATATCATCCCGACCGAAATAAAACAAAAGAAGCTGAGGAGAAGTTTAAAGAAGTAACTAAAGCTTACGAAGTTTTGTCCAATGAAGAAAAGCGAAAGACTTATGATCAATTTGGTCATGCAGCATTTGAACAAGGAGCAGGGCAAGGTCCATTTTCAGGTGAGGGTGGTCCGTTTGGCGGTCAACAAGGTGGCCAATATGGTCCATTCACCTATAGTTACTCTTCAAATGGTCAAGGTTTTGATTTTGGAGGCTTTTCGGATCCTTTTGATATCTTTGAACAATTCTTTGGTGGAGGAGCAGCTCGTTCTCGACGACCAGTTTATTCAATTACAATCAGTTTCAACGATGCGGTACATGGAGTAGAAAAGGAGGTTACCATTAATGGCAAAAAACAGAAGATTAAAATTCCTTCAGGTGTTGATCGTGGTTCGCGTATTCGATTTGAGGATTATGACATAGTTGTTGATGTGACACCTGACAGTAAATTTGGTCGCGAAGGTTACGATATACTTACTGAAGAGTTGATTTCATACCCTGATGCTGCATTAGGAAAAAATCTGTCTGTGGAGACTATTGACGGGCCTGTTAAAATCCGTGTGCCAGCAGGAACACAACCCAATACTTTGATCAGGCTTTCTGGGCGAGGAGTTAAACATATTCGTGGAAGTGGACGTGGTGATCATTATCTAAAAATTAAAGTTATTATTCCAAAAAAATTGACTCATAAACAAAAAGAGCTTCTTGAATCTTTACAACAAGAAGAGTCAGATGATTCTTCAGAAGAAAAAAAAAGCAAAAGCTGGTTTTAAACATTCCTCAGAAACTATTTGATTTTTCCTCTGTTTCTGTGTTACCGTTATATATGGTATGGCTTGTGCGACTAATGAGGTTCTAACAGATTTTGGTTGTTTTCCTAATGATCCTATTGGATTTGTACAAAAATTTTATGGTGTCGGCCTGGGCTTTGTTGCAGGAGTAGCTCTTCTTGCGCTTATTTATGGTGGTTATGCAATTATGACTTCTCGAGGGGATCCCGCACGGGTCAACAACGGTAAAAGTTATATTTATTATGCGATTGCAGGTTTACTGCTTGCAATTTTTGGCTATGCATTTATCCAAACAGTTTTGGTTGATATTTTACACGTACCTGGATTTAAATAACATATATGAAAAGACTACTGCCCATTTTTTTAAGTTTTGTATCTGCTTTTCTTTTTTTGTTGCATCCTCTTGTTGTTACTACCACCTACGCAGCACAAACAATTACAACTAATCCTCAGACAGACTCTCGGTGGGTGATTGATCCGGAAGTAACATTTATCGGTAAAAATGCTAGACGTTCCGGGGATTTTTTAAATTGGACACTACAAAATTATAACTGGGTTTGTGTGAAGCAAGTGAGTGTTGGTAAAAGTGGATTACAATGTGATGATAGTAAGAATCCAATAGCAAGTTATTGGTCATTAATTGTTCTTTATATCGTTGTTCCATTGTTATTTTTGGTTATTCTCGCAACCTCAATTGTTATTATTGTCACAAGAGGTAAGAGCCTCACAATTATGCGGTTTATTCCACGATTTATTGCTGTTGTTTTGTTAATTGTCTTTTCTTATTCATTATTGCAGTTTTTTTATCAATTTACTGATTTGATTCAGGGCTTTTTCTTACGGTCAAATATTACTAGTCCCTGTCCGCCGAATTGCATCTCAGATAAAGATTTATTATATGTTGGATGGGATTATAACAGTTTTGTTGGGCTTCGGTTACTTGGTGATAAGTATGCCGAATCAGCGTTTATTTCATTATTATTGACTAAATTAACAGCTTTGACTTATTTTGTTATGGTATTTCTATTACTAGTAAGAAAGATTGTGCTATGGTTCTTTATTATTGTTTCTCCTATCTTCCCGATTTTGCTTCTCTATTATCCAGTTAGGAATACTGGAAAAATTTGGATTGGAGAATTCTTCCGTTGGCTCCTTTATGCACCACTTTTTGCAATATTTTTGAACGGTTTAGTTTATTTATGGAGAAATCAGATCCCACTTGTTTTTAATAATCCGAATATTGGAAAGGCATCGGCGATTGAATATCCGACAGCAATAAATATTCTTCTTGGTGGGCCAAGGCAGCAAGTTACTCCGACAAACAGTGTCAATCTTGTCGAAACGTTCGCTCTTTATGTTGTGTCACTCATTATGTTGTGGATTGTTATCCTTTTGCCATGGATTCTCTTGCAGATTTTTCTTGATTATGCACAAAATTTTGCCCCAGGAGATACTGCTGTTATGAAAACTTTGGTTAATATGGCAACGACACGAGGCGGTGGACCAACTCCACAACCTTCAGGAGGAGGCGCTGCAGTTAGTTTGCCATTCGTAAAGAAATTTTCGGTACCAATTGATTTGAAACCGGGTCCTACTGGTGTTGCAAAAGAAATTAATGCCCAAGGAGCAACAATTAAGGCATCTTTTGCACAGCCATTTACACTTCCTAATGCTACCGTGAATGCTCAAATGTTGAATGCAGCTAATGTTAAACTACCAAGTTTGCGAGATATTGCAAAGTTTGATGTCGCTCTCAGTTCTAACGATATATCAAAATTGCAGGATGTTAATCGTTACTCTGAACAACTGGTAAGAATAGCAAATCCAATTGTCGTCACGAATACGATTGAACGTAATCAGGTTAGCGAAATACATGAGCGAATTATACAGCAAAGTAAACGTGGTAATGTTATGGCTAGTTCTATTATGAGTGCAGCCAATGCATCAACACATAGCATGTCAACTATTTCTAACCAGAAAGTCAAGAATATGCTACAGCAGATGTCTAATCCTTCTTTGGCAACAACAACCAACAAAGAAAAGATGAGTCAGTTAAATCAAATGTTGCAAAAAGAAAGTACACAAAATCGCAGCCAACTTGCAACATCAATTCTTTCAGTAAATGAAAAAACTACGGATAAAGAAGTTCAAAAGATCAAAGATCAATTGATGCAGACATCGAATAACTCGGTAAGTAAAGTAGTCACTTCTGCTATCACGCAATCAACCCGATCTTCAAGACAAGTAGAAAGTGTTATTAAAGGAGTTGCGAATCCTACTGCTGTTAAGAGTGCTGATAAGGAACGGATTGCAAAGCTTCGAGGTTCGCTTGAGAGGGCAAGTAAGAGTGGTAATCAACTTGCGACTTCCATCCTTGCAGTTAATGATAAGACTTCAGTAAATGAAATTGAAGCATTACAGCAGCGGATTCAAGATGCTAAAGTGAAAGGTGAGCCAGTAGCAGCAGAAATTGCAGCTCTTGCTAGTACGACGGCTACAACTACATTACCTGCTATAAACAGAGTTCAGACTGTTAGTAAGGAAGACTATCAGGCAGTCAAAGATATGTGGAAACAAAATTATCAAACGCAGGAAGTGCCTCAAGGCATAACCGAACGTGCTGAATGGGTAAAAGATGATGTTACAGGTATTGACGAAACAATTGCGTTATTATCATCATCTGTTCAGGATAAGGTGCAACAAGGTATGGATCAGGTTTCTAATTTATTGCCATTCTTGTTGGTTGGAGGCTTTTCACAGACAGAAATTGTTGAATATTTGAAAGCTAAACAAGATGCTGCGAGAGAAGTTGCAAGATTGCTTGTTGTTGAAGAAGAAGAAAAGGTTTCTGTGGGGACAAAGAAAGAACATGCACAAGCAGAGCAAACACTAGCTGCAACAGTTGATGAAGAAACTAAAACACCCGAGCAACAGGTACAAAGTGCAAATGTAACAACTCAATCTGGTGAACAATCACAGGATGCCGGAACAATACCTGGGAAATCTGAACCGAGTAATATGTTAGCTAAAGCAGACCAGGTAGTAATTGAGGCAAATAAACAGGAAAATAATAAATAAAGTCTTGCTGTTTATCATTATTTAGTATTTAATAGTAGTATGTTTGGAAATATTTTTAAGAAAGATCAAGATAATAATGCGCAACCTACGGCTCAGGCTAGCGTACCTCAAACGAATGCAGGCGTTCCATTACAAACAGGTACATCAGCTTTACCACAAAATATTGGACAAGCTTCCTCTGTGCAAAATTCACCTATTCCTGCTCCTTCCGTTTTTTCATCAGCACCAGTAGCGCCTGATATACAAGCCACATCGAGTAATCCATCTGGAGAGCAGCAGATGAACCCCGTAACGGATCAACCCGTTGAGACAAA
>DATMOG010000104.1:0-2238 GCA_035568375.1 Candidatus Sulfotelmatobacter sp. | reverse complement strand
AAAGCAGAAATAGTTTTAATTGATCTTAATCGGCCTTCACATGGAGTTGGCCAGGAAATTGAAATGAGTCTATTTATACCAACAATTGGATTCTCCAAAGAAAGAGTTTCTCGGATGACAAAAGGCATGCCGGGATTTATGACACTTACGTATAAAGATGAAAAAGAGCTTGTCACATTATTAAAGAAAATTTTTGAGAGAAAGGATTATAAGAAGGAACCATTTTACCTTGCAAGATGTCCACATCATAAGACACAAAGTATTTTTAAAGGCGAAGTTTGCCTCTTGTGTGCATTTAGCACACATCTTCATATCGTATAAAATATTTTGTACATTTTTACGTTAAAGTCATATAATCAAGTTGATGACAAATCTCATACTATTGTTTCTAGCAATTGTATTATTTATTGGAGGAGTAAGTTATGAGCGTATGTTCAGTAGTAAAAACGTACCTGCGAAATTGATACAAAAAGTAACGTTAATAAAGCCAACCGTTCCAATGAGTTCTTCATCGCTTGCCATTGAAACAATGCGACAAAAGTCATATCCTGGTAGCACGATTACTTTCGAACAGACGCTTACTCCTCATGCGAATTACACTAGCTATCTTGTCTCATATCGTTCGGATGGACTCAAGATTTATGGATTACTTACTGTACCCATTGGAAAAAAAACCACGGGCGGGTGGCCAGTTATTTTATTCAATCATGGGTATATCCCTCCTGCAGCTTATACAACAGATACAAGCTATAGTGTAATGGTTGATGCGCTTGCTAGCGCAGGCTATATTGTTTTTAAGCCTGATTATCGTGGCAATGGTAATTCAGAAGGAATACCTACGCAACCATATGTCACGCCTGATTATGTCACTGATAGCATGAATGCTCTTTCAGCAATTAAGCACTATAAAAATACAAATCCACATAAAATTGGCGTTTTTGGTCATTCTATGGGAGGCAATATAACGTTACATGAATTGGTGCTGACACATGATCTTAAGGCAGCTGAATTGATAGCAGGGGTAGTCGGTAATGCGACAGATCTTGTACAATGGTGGAATCATCGTATCGCAACGAATAGTATTGTTGGAAATGATATACAGACCCTCGATATTATCGAACAAATGGTAAAAGATCATGGTATGCCAGCAAGCGATCCCACGTATTGGAAAACAATTGATCCTACGCAATTTCTCAATTTCGTAAATGTACCGGTTCAAATTCAAGTCGGTACAGCAGATAATCAAGTGCCGATAAGCTTTTCAACATCACTTAGAGATTCCTTGCGTCATGCAGGAAAAATAGTGGATTATCACGAGTATTCGGGAGCGGATCATAACTTAGTTCCTGATACGGCTTCTGTTATGACTACAACAATAGCATTTTTCAATACTTATTTGAAGTAATTTTTTTAAGAAGTTTATTGCTCTAACGGCGAGGAGACCTTTGTTAAAAGAGTGAGTAATTGATTTTTTTGTTTTTCTGAAAGAAGTTTTAAGCTATCTGGTTGATAGAGCGTAATTTCCTGTGCAAGTTTTTCGCAAAGTTTTGTTCCTTTAGGAGTAAGTGCAATTAATTTCGCACGGCGATCTTGAGGGTTTTCTTCTCGTTTGATATATTTTTGTTGAAATAATCTATCGACGATACCGGTAACATTTGATGCATCGCAATTGAGCATGCAAGAAAGCGTATTCATTGGAATTGATGTCCCATTTTCCAAAAGACAAAGAGTATACAGCTGCATGACTGAAATCTTGTGCTTTTCTGCAATATTCATTAATCCATGTTTTGCATTAATTGCGACCCGTAGTAGCTGCCAGTAGAGATTATTCTGAAGAGTTTCGTTAGACATAGTAGTATATTACAATAAATCTCTTACAATGTAAATACTTGACAACTTCAACTATTTACGTTTATAATGATTGAACTTTTAAAATAAAAGGATAATATATGAATATGAAATCACGCTGGTTAATTTTTTTACTTGTTGCAGTAGCCCAATTCATGGTGGTTTTAGACATCTCGATTACCAATGTGGCATTGCCAACAATAAAACAAACATATCATTTTACTACTGATTCATTGCAGTGGGTTATTACTGCCTATGCACTAACGTTTGGTGGTTTTTTACTTTTAGGAGGACGTGCAGCTGATTTATATGGCCGCCGGCTAACTCTTTTACTGGGGATGTTAGGATTTACCATCATTTCGTTTTTGATCGGTATTTCACAAACAGCAT
>DATMOG010000103.1:0-6569 GCA_035568375.1 Candidatus Sulfotelmatobacter sp. | reverse complement strand
AATTACAAATAGTCCAAAAACGACTTATAGTGCAATCTTGCTGACTCAACTAGCAGCTTTATCTTACCAAGAATATTATCAAAAATCGTGTACATTTAAGTGACTGTTTTATTTGTCATTTCCAGGCCTTAATTATTGGTTATAAATTTTGGAAGCAAATTAAGCTCATGAAATTATACTATAAAACACTATTTTGAATAGTTCCTTTCTCAAATTGTTTAATATTCTCAACAGTTACATCAAGAATCTGACGTACTGATTCATGACTATTAAATCCATTATGTGAAGTAAAAAGGACATCATCACGAGTTAGTAATACATGATTGAGTAATTGTGTCTTGATATCACATCCTTTAAGAAATTCATCAGTTAATAATTCTCTTTCTTCTTTCAACGAACATTCTTCCTCAACAACATCCAATCCTACGGCACTTAAAATTCCCGATTCCAATCCATCTAGAATTGCCTGAGTTTCTATCAAAGATCCTCTAGCTGTATTAATAAGTACGCTACCTTTTTTGAAAAGGTTAATATTATTTTTATTAATGATATGTTGTGTTTCTTTAGTAAGTGGTAAATGAAGTGTGACAATATCAGATTGAGCGAGAATTTCTTCCAATGGTGAAGCATTTACATTTATTTGTCCTTGCAATTCTTCAGGATGTCTTGTTAAAACAAGCACATTCATCTCAAATGCTTGTGCTAATTTTATTACTTTCCCACCAATTTTTCCTGTCCCTATGACTCCAAGGGTCTTACCTGCAATATCGAATCCTGTAAGCCCTCTAAGAGAAAAATCACCTCGTTTGCTCCGATCAATCGTCTCGATAAGTTTTCGAGAGATAGCAAGAATAAGAGCAAAAGTATGTTCTGCAACAGTATGTGCCCCATATGAAGGAACATTGACAACCGAGATTCTCTTTTCTTTACAATAATCTAAATCTATATGATCATAGCCAGTTGAACGAGTTGTAATAAGTTTTAGATTAGAAAATTTACTAAGAAAATCACGTGTTAATTCTGAATAAATAAATGTCGAAATAACTGAAGCTTGATAAAATTGATCGTTTTTCTCTTCGTGTCCTTTTAGTTTGGAGTAAAACAATGATTCACCCGAAATTTTTTTTTGAAGGTACTCGATTTCCCAATCTTCTATTTCATAAAAAACAACTGAGCTCATCAGTTTAGTATAGAACTTTTAATATAAGATTGCTAGAAGAGAAGTATCTTACACTTTTTATACTAAATTAATACAAATGGATGTAATAATTTTTTATAAATTAGGACTTATGTCATCCTAGGCGGCGGTTAAATATAGGAGCTCTAGCAAAGAATCTAAAGCTGACGGATGACATTTTTTATGCTTCAATGGCAGTTTGATGAGTGACATCGCTACTCTTTACTTCCTTAAGAAAAAGTGTTGCAATACCTCCAGCTATCACAAAAACAGCCGCCCATTTAAATACACTTCCATAAGCAAGAATACTTGCTTTTATCTCCATAAGACCAGGAATAATTTTTAAGAGCTGCGGATCAGTTGTATGTATAATCGTATTATTCTGTATGTTAATTAAGCTTGCAGTAGTACTATTAGAGAGAATTGTTGCGAATATTGCTGTCCCAAACGCTCCAGCTAAATTTCTTGAAAGTGCAAGTACCGATGAGGCAACTCCTACTTCTTGAATGGGCACTGTACTGACAGCTGCTTGCGTTAATGGTCCAAATCCAAGTCCAATTCCGAAGGCAAAGAGCCCAAGACGGATACCAATATCCCAAAATTCCCATTTCACATCAATGCCTGAAAATAAATACAGCATAAATGCACCCCAAAACATTCCAAGAGATACAAAATACCGTGGCGGTATTTTTTGTGCAAGTCTTACACCAATTTGAGCGCCAGACATAATGCCAACAGCCATAGGAATAAATAAATAGCCTGATTTTGTTACACTATATCCTAAAATATTCTGAGCAAAAATTGGAATCAAAAAAATACCGCCAAATAAACCCATCATTGAGATAAAGGAAGCAAGATTTGCAATAGTAAATGCAGGAATCTTAAAAAAATCAAGATCTACAACTGGTTCTTTTTCTCGCTGCTCAACAAAAATAAAAAGGATAAGAGTAACTGTAGAGACAATATAACTAATGATACTTGCTGTACTTGTCCATCCCCAATTTTGTCCTCTATCTAATACTAATACCATCGCTGCTAGGCTGATACCGAGTAAAATTGAACCAAACCAGTCAAAATGTTTAATTCCTTTAATTTTCTCCACTGGTTCTCTAATATAGCGCATCGCCATAAATGCGCCTATCGCACCAAGTGGAATATTTACGTAAAAAACAGAACGCCACCCAAATGTATCTGTTAACGGCCCACCAAGTAATGGACCAAAAACAATTGATGCGGCAAATATACTAGACCAAATCGCTTGTGCTTGCAGACGCTGACGTTTATCAACAAATTCAAAGGCAATTATAGCAAGAGCAATAGGATAATCAATTGAAACAGTTACTGCTTGTAGAACACGGAAAAAAATCATTGAGGAAAGATCCCAAGATAAACCAGCTAACATTGATGAAATAACAAATCCAATAATACCGAAAAGGTATAAAGGCTTTCGACCAATTAAATCACCAAGTTTTCCAAAAACAGGGACAAAAACAGCGTTTCCTAGAACATAGGCAGTTGTAATATAACTTGCCTCAGTTACTGAAATGCCGAAGTCGGTAATAATTTTAGGGGTTGCTAAGCTAACAATAGTCCCATCGAGTCTTCCTAAGAAGGATGAAATCATTAATGTTCCAAGTATAGCCCACTGAGCACCAGTAAATCCTTTTTTTTGTGGAGTTACGTTTATCTTTTCCTTTTGTTTTACCATAATAGAAGTAAAAGTATTTAAATTTAGAATCCATTTCTATAAATAAACGTTTCACTAACTGGACGTTAATTTGTCTTCGTATAAATGGTCATCTTTGCTGACATACCATTTTTTATTTCGGGATATCTTGCGGAGTCAAATCGTGCATAGATCACAAATTGTTGGGTAGGTCGTTCACTTGAAATAGAGAATGAAAGTTGTGCTGTTTTTGCGGTAGGTGAAACTTCATCAACAAATCCCCAATATGTTTTATTAGGGAAAGCATCAATAGTAAAGGAGACAACTTGTCCGAGTTTAATAGAATCGAGTCCCTTATTTTCATCAATCGTCCCCGCAACTCTAAAGTCAACTGGACGTATCATTTGAATAAGCTGTGTTTGCGGACCAACAGTTGATCCAGTTATATTTTGTGAAGTGACAATCATCCCGTCTGTATCTGAACGTAATGCTTCCGAACCAACTATAGCAAGTTGGTCTCCTTTTTGAACATGTTGTCCTTCTGTAACATCCATTTCCTGTACTTTACCATTTCCTGATGGAGAAATAGTAATTAATGGAGCTTGGATCAAAGAACTATCAATAAAAATTCTATTGGCAACTTTTTCGTAAAATATAAATACTCCAATAAGCAATAAAATACCTAAGATAATACCAAAACCCTTTAAGAATTTTTTATTTTTGAACCGTGAAATTGTTTTTTTCATAATAAGAAATACTCTCCTGAAGGAATAGATTTGGGATCAGTAATAACTCTGTCATCTTTCGATAAACCTCTATCGACTTCCACTTGATCTCCATGTATTTTTCCAATAATAATCGAACGCAATTGTTTTATACCACTAGTTGTTACCCATACATATTTACCACCAAGAACTGTCCAGGCAGGTATCAACATTACATTTTGTGCATTTGTCATAATGATTGCCGTTCCTGCTTGGTCCAGTTTCCCAATATTTTTAATATCATTACTTTGAATATCAATTTGATACACTTGTTCACCATTTGGAAGTGATACTTTGGATGGATAAATCTTAGAAATGGTACCATTGATTTTATTCAGTACACCATCGAGTACAATACTTGCATTCATACCTTCTGAAATATAGTCTATATCGGTTGCCGGAATATTTGCTCTGAAAATTTTCGTTGTCGGATCTGAAACAGTAAATGAAGTTGCTGGAGTTACATTTTGTCCTGCAACAGTGACATCTTCATGAGTTATTACACCAGTTAATGGTGACGTTAATGTTGCCATTTGCATTGCATAATTTGCAATTTCGACGTTAATCACAGAATTATCTAAATTTGCTTGATTTTCATCAACGATGCGTTTTGCTACATCATTGAGATAATTGGTTGCATTAGGATCTGTCGAATCAATACCAGTACCATAAAAATTAAGTTGTCCCCGTTGATATTTCTGTGTGATATTTTGATTTTGATTCTGTTGTGCTTGATCAAATACATTACGATTGGAACGATAAGTATTAAGTGCTTGGGTTAGTTGTCTTTGTAATGCATATGTATCAAGTTGCGCGATAGTTTGTCCTTGAGAGATAGAATCGCCCTCTTTCAATGAAAGTAGTATCAGTTTGCCCGCAGTTTGAAAATGTAATGTTGCTTGATCCCGTGCAACAATAGAGCCATCTGCCACAATTGTCGAATCAACTGATTTTACTGCAGCAGTTTGAGAAGCAATTGCTACTTGAGCGTTTGAGTGCATTTTATAAGACAAAAAAATACCTGCATCGACAAATACGATAAGAATAATAAGAATAGTAACAATTCTTTTAATGTTCATAATTTTCTTCTATACGATCATTAAGTTTTTCTAGTAGTCTCAACAGTTCATGTTGTTCTTTATCGGTTAAGTAAGATAACATTTTTTCAATATGAATCAATTTTTCTTCCATTGCTTTTTCCAGTAATTCATTTCCAGCCTCTGTTAATGTTACTCTAACCATTCGTCGATCATTTTTATCATTCTGTCTCTTCACTAATTGTAGCGCAACTAATTTATTGAGTAAACTAGTGGCAGATGGCATTTCAATATGAAAATATTCTGCGATTTCTGACATTTGAGCATTATTTTGTTGTTTAAGGAAATTTAATGTATGAATTTGTAAAACACTTAGATGAGCAATCCCACACGAATAGTTCATTTTCCCCCGGAGTAAACGGTTATTTTTGAACATAATTTCAATGTAATTTTTTGCTAATAGTCTATTCGTCATATTACTTAGATTGTCTAATTATTAGTAATTCTAATTATAGCATATTTGAAGTATCTGTCAAGCCACATCACGTTGACAACTATACATGAATTTGGTACTATAGGGCACCTATGATCATTTCAAATGTACTGGTTGGCAAACAGTCAGATCAAACTGTTCTCTCTGCAGACATAATATTTCGCGGGAAACCAACTCAACAAGCATATTTCAAAGTATCTGACACTTATAAGTCATTTGTTTCTACAGATGCTAGTCCATTTCTTGCTGCACTTCTTCTTTCATGCATGAAGACCAGAGAAAATATCTATATTGATGGCAGTATCTCCGAAAAACTTCTTAAAAATGCTAATGAAATCATGATTTTTGTGAGTAAGCGCAAAATCAAAATGTATAAAATTAAAATTCGAAGTAAAAAAGTCATAAAAGATAGTGGAAAACCACGACACATTGGATCTTTCTTTACGGGGGGCGTTAATTCGTTTTATACATACCTTAATCATCAGAAAAAAAAAGATAAAATAACACATTTTATACTAGTTCATAGAATGGATACTCCTCATGAAAATAAAACATTCTTCATTAAAGCTAAAAGTACAGTACAAAAAGTAGCAAAAGAAGAAAAAATTAAAGTAGTTCTTGTGGAAACCAATATAGGATCAATCATAGACAAAACTTTAGTATGGGATTTTATTAATGGAGGAGTATTAGCTTCAATTGCTTTATTATTGAGGAAAAACTTTAAAAAGATTTTTATTGCAGGAGCAATAGAAAGTGATCAATTATTTCCTAATGGTATCTCTTCAAAATTATATAATTTGTGGTCGACCGAAACTCTAGAACTCAAAAATGACGATGTAGGATATGATCGACTTACTAAAATCACTAAGGTAATTAGTAAATCTCCTCTTGCTCTTAAATATTTATTCGTCTGCACGCAAAATGCTAATGGAAAATATAACTGTTCACATTGTTATCAATGTTTAATTACAATGATATACCTTGTCTGTGCTGATTCATTAAAACAAGTAAAGACATTTGATAAAAAGCTCGATCTTGATCTTGTAAAAAAGATGTATTTTGACTACAAATTGAAACATAGTAGTCAAGGAGAAGCTGCAATTATTCTACTAAAAAATCAAAAACGTGAATTGGATTTGCAAGAAGCCATTGGTTATAGCTTAGAAAAAAGTAAAAAACCAAAACTTGTAAAAAGATTTTATCAAACTGTCACTCAATGGGATCAAAAATATAATGAACAAAGACTTCATCAATTTGTACTTCGTATAAATAACAACAATAAAGACACATTGTTTAAATTCCTTTTCTTAAAGAAGCAATAGCTTATTGCAGAAATAACTGTTATATATAGAGATAACTCAACAATCCTTATATTCTCTTTATAAATATTCCTTAAGGTAATTATATATATTATCATCTAATCCAAGCTTTT
>DATMOG010000102.1:0-15724 GCA_035568375.1 Candidatus Sulfotelmatobacter sp. | reverse complement strand
ATTCGGGCCAAATGCAACAATTGAAGGGAATGACATATCTGCACCATGCCGTTTGACGAAAAATGTAAGCTCTGTTGCGAGTTCTTGTTCAGTGATACCTGCTCGTATCTGTTTGCAAATATACAAAAACGCCTGATCGCCAAGTTGGCAAGCTTTTTGAATAGCAACTATTTCTTCTGAACTTTTGATAATCCGAATAGTACTTATTAAGTCATGGGGAACTAATATTTTTTTTGCGATTTGCTTAACAAGTTTATCATATTCATCTACTGTAAGATCAAACGATTCAAATCCTAATTTTCTGATTTGTTGTTCATCTACAATTTTTTTTATAGCTATATTGATCGGATTTTCTCGTTGGATTGCAATGAGTTTAAAATCTTTGATATGTAGCTCGACAGTTTCTTTATAGATGCCATGAGTAAAGATATATTGTTCGTTTTGTGTTATAAGCAGATATGCATCGCGATCTTCCGTGGAAAAACCGGAAAAATTTGTTAAATAAGTTATATTAGGTAGCGATGAAATAAAAATTGCATCAAGCTTTTTCTTTTGCAACAAGGTTCTCAGTTTTTGTATGCGAGGATTCATGAACTATTTTAAGGGTTTGATATTTTTTGCACCGGCACTTGTTGGAGCATTCGTTGGTGCAGTGGTTGGAGTAACGATTGAGATAGTAGAATCTTTTGGTGTATTCAAATAGTCAATTAGTCGGTCAGCAATGAGCAATGTAGCTTTTTTATCGGGATATCCGACGACGGTAACTCGATCTCCAACATTAAGCTTTGAAAATCCGTATTTGGTGAGATCTGCACCACTTGAATAGGAGGAAACAGTTGAAGTCGTATCAATTTCAACTTTTGCTGATTTTCCATCTTCGGTTACTATAGTAACTTGAAAATTGTTACTGTCAATTGCAGCAATTTCACCGATGTATCGAGTGGGTACGGTTACAGTAGTAACAAATCTTGCTAGAATTCTTTGTGAGTCTTTATTATAAATTCCAAGCACACTAATTTGCATTCCTTTTTTAAGATCAGATAGTCCAAAGGAAGATCCTGAACCCGTGGAATTAAATTTAGTAATTTCATCAAGATCTACATATCTGATATTTCCCTTTGTATCGGTAAGTGTGATCTGATTATTTGCTACCGCTTCGATTGCACCGATGACGCCACGTTTTTCAACAAGATTGAGTTTAGAAA
This sequence comes from Candidatus Sulfotelmatobacter sp., assembly GCA_035568375.1. Lineage (GTDB taxonomy): Bacteria > Patescibacteriota > Microgenomatia > Levybacterales > UBA12049 > JACDET01. Next base: position 14,519 of record DATMOG010000102.1, on the reverse strand, counting down.
CCTGAGAAGCAATTTTTTCTTTTAATTTGTTAATTTGATTGTTAGCTATACTCGGAGTAGGTGTAGTAGATGTTGCAGCAAATGCTTGTCCTACGATTGTAATCGAAAAGAGGAAGGTTGTAATAAGTATTCTTTTTTTCATAGTGTTTCCTTTAAAAATTTTCTGTTGAAAATGTTACGGTTCTATCAATCTTCTTTTGTGATCCATCTGGAAAAATTGCGGTGAATTCAATAACACTTGTCCCATCAGGAATCGTTTGTGTCAAGGTATAAGTACCATTATCTGCTGGTTGCACAACCTGATCTGAATCAGCTGTTGAGATAGTAATCGTTGCACCTTTTACCGTTGTACCCTTAATTGATAGCAATTTTTTATCAAAAACTTGTTCATCTTGGGGTGTATCAACAGTGAAAATGTCGGTATTTGAGTTTATTGGGGAAGGAGCTTGTCCTATTTGTTTTGTCGTAGGCTTTGTTTGATCGGAAGGGATGACTTTTGTTGATTGATATAAATAAAACGCAACTCCGGCAGCAATCAGTCCAACAAATACAGCAACAAATGATAGTATAACTTTTTCCGCTTTCATCTTTAGATAACAGCTTTGGGCAGGGGTACAGTACAGATAACTTTTGCTACCTGAATCAGTAATACAACAGCTCGTTGGAACGATAATACGATAATTACAACTACTTGTCAAGGTAAATTGCTTATGCTAGTATGGGGTACATGGAAATTGCATTGCTTCCCAACTCGGTACTTAGGATAAAAGGAAAAAATGCTACATTTGTTGTTAATCCTCAAGGAGCTGTTGTAGCAAATGCAGCATTATTACTTGACCCAAATGCTGAATATGAATCAGAAGAGGTAGTTACATTAAGTGGAGCAGGTGAGTATGAAATTGGTGGGGCTAAACTTACTGGCTTGCGAAACGAAAAAAGCGTTTTATATAGTATCCATATTGATGGAATGGATGTTGCTGTTGGAACAATTATTTTACTTTCCGAAATGCAACATAAATTAAAGGAACATAATCTTATTATAGTTAATTGTGAAAATATAATAGACGCTTCTTTTTTGACATCTTTAGCAGTGAATGCTGTTATTTTTTATGGTGAAAAAGCAACTGAAGTTGCACAAGGATTTGAAAAAGAAAAATTAAAGACGATGAATAAATATACTGCAAGCCTTGGCAAACTTCCTGCGGAAATGGAAACTATCCTGCTGAGTTAAGCCGTATTACAAATAATAATAAAATTGAATTCCGCTTGTATGGCAATTAAGATTTCACCTCATAGCGACACTGCTGAACAAAGCGTCTTAGGCGCGATTCTTATCGATAAAAATGCTATTGTTCCTGTTTCTGAAATTCTGAAAACTGAAGATTTTTATAGCGATATGAACGGTATTATCTATGGTGAAATGCTCGTTTTATATGAAGAGCGAAAACCTATTGATCTTTTAACGCTTACCGAAAAGTTAAAGAAAAGTAAACTGTTGCAGAAATTTGATACATCCTATTTAACAGATTTAGTAGAGATGGTACCGACTGCTGCAAATGTTACAACATATGCACAGATGGTAAAAGAAGATGCAACAAAACGTCGTCTTATTACTGCTGGTACTCAGCTTGCAGAAATTGGATACACGGTAGATAGTGAAGTAAAAGACATGCTTGATAAAGCAGAAGCATCAATTTTTTCTATCTCACAAGGGCACTTGACTCGAGGTTTTATTCCATTAAAAGATACGTTGACTGATAGTTTTGACAGGATTGACGAACTACAAAAAGAAGGTGTTGGTTTGCGAGGCGTTAGATCTGGATTTGTTGATTTGGATAATATGCTATCGGGTATGCAAAAAAATAATTTGATTATTCTTGCAGCTCGTCCTGGACAAGGAAAAACTGCCTTTATGTTAAATATTGCTCAACATATTGGCGTGAATGATAAAAAGCCAGTTGGCATTTTTTCCCTTGAAATGAGTAAAGAGGAATTGGTGGATCGTTTGTTGGTTGGACAAGCAGATGTTGATGCATGGCGATTAAAGACAGGTAAGCTCTCAGAAGAAGATTTTGGCAAACTTTCGGATGCCATGGGACAGCTTGCTGATGCACCAATTTTTATTGATGACACACCAGGAATATCATTGATTGAAATGAGAAGTAAGGCAAGACGCCTTCAAATGGAGCACAATCTTTCATTATTAATTGTTGACTATTTACAACTTATTGTTCCAGGAAAACGTTATGAAAGTCGCGTTCAAGAGGTTGCGATGATCTCACAATCATTGAAGAATTTGGCTCGTGAATTGGGTATTCCTGTTCTTTCTTTATCACAGTTATCTCGTGCGGTTGAACATCGGGGAGAGAAGAAGCCACAACTTGCCGATCTTCGTGAGTCTGGTACGATTGAACAGGATGCTGATGTTGTCATGTTTTTATATAGACCAGACAGTGAAACAGCCTCAACGCATATTCCAACAAAATTATTGATAGCAAAACATCGTAACGGCCCGACAGGGGAGATAGACCTGCTTTTTCAAGGCAACAGAATTAGATTTATGAGTGTCGAAAAGCATCAATCTGCAACATAACTTCATTTATGAATAAAAAGCATATCCTAGGTGCAAAATATATATGATAAACATTCTCTTGTTAGTATTGACAAATATAAAGCTTATAGTATAATAATTTTGATATGATGCGTGAAATTTGTGGTTACGTAAGATACAAAAAATACATTGAGACGGATAATGTAAAGCGTAGTCCTATAGGAGCAAGTGCTGCAGGAGTGGCTCTTGCTTTAAGTACCTTTGTAGGGTCATTAGCGTACGAGCAGCATAGTGGTGCTGATGGACTGAGGACAAAATCAAAAGATTCTCAAACTCAGGGAGTTATCGGCAGCAAGTCTCCAATAGATGCAACGTATCAAGCTAATCTTAAAACAGGAGCTTCCTCGCTTGATGCACTGGCTCGAGTAGAAGAGCTTTTTTCTCTGGTTGTTTTAGCTGCTAGCGGTACAATTTATACGGCTGTGGTGAGACGGAATGGTTTTAATGAGAGAGGTAAAGAACTTGGTCTCGATGCAGATGTCGAATTTAATTATGGACCGGATCCTAAAGCACCGAAAGATATAGTACCTCCAACAAAAGAATAGTATAGAGAGTTTCGTAGTTGTATATAGTGCAATATCTATTGAGACGATTTCATTCATAACACCACATTTGTTATACTTAGGCTTAGCTTATGCTAGAAGAATTTAAAAAAATATTCTTTTTTCCCATTGCATCCTATTTCAGTTTTTTTGCTGCTATCCGTTTACATCGTTGGCATCCGAAAATTGTTGTCGTCACGGGATCAAGCGGGAAGACTACGCTGTTACATTTACTCGAATCCCAGATTGGCAAAATTGCAAAGTATTCCCATCATGCCAATAGCAGCTTTGGCATTCCGTTTGATATTTTAGAATTGCACAGAACAAGTTTACAGCCTTCAGAGTGGGTGAGTCTTATTTGTAGTGCTCCTTTTGCTGCATTTAAAAACTCACCGAAAGAAAAAATATATATTGTGGAAGCTGATTGTGATCGTCCTGCTGAAGGGAAATTTTTAGCATCGTTGCTCAAACCACAAATAGTATTATGGTTAAATAGTTTTAGAACGCATAGTATGCATTTTGATTTTCTCGTTGCAAATAAGTCGTTTACTTCAGTGGATGAAGCGATTGCATATGAATATGGATTTTTTCTTGAATACTGCACTGACTATGCAATTATTAATGGCGACTTGCCACTTGAAAAAAAACAAAAAACGAGAACAAAAGCACATATTGTTGAGATAACGAAAGAGGAATTTTTAAAGCAATATATCATTGATCAAGAGAAAACAATGTATACAATAAAAGAGCAACAGTTTTCATTTAACGCTTTATTGCCGGAAGAAATATTTTATTCAATAGCAATGTGCCAAGAAGTACTAAAGCAGCTCTCTTTGCCGTTTGATAGATCGTTCGCTCAATTTAATTTGCCACCGGGGAGAAGTACCTTTTTTAAAGGAATAAAAAATACTATTCTTATTGACAGTAGTTACAATGCTAATTTATCTTCAACGAAAGCGTTGCTTACCATGGTTAAAAAATTGCCTGCGAAAACAAAATGGGTTGTTATTGGTGATATGCTGGAACTTGGAGAAAAAGAGAAAGAAGAACATGAATTACTGGCAGAACTACTTGCAAAAACACATGTTGCTAAGATTATCTTATTTGGTCCACGAACAGTAACATATACAGCACAGAAATTACAGCGTTTAGCTGTTGATTCTGAAACAATAGTTACTTTTCAATCTCTTCGTGAGCTGGATACGTATATTCATGATCATCTTAATGGGGGAGAGACAATCCTTTTTAAAGGATCACAGTCGATGCTTCTTGAAGGGATCATCGAACGGTTACTGAAAAATAAAGATGATGCTCAGTATCTCCCAAGGCGTGAAAAGATCTGGGTGGAGCGAAGAAGCAAATTATTTAGGGGATAGGTATTAGATTTTGTTTTAGAAAGAGGATATAATGTGAGGAACGATTGTTGCATCAATCAGAATTATATATGAATGTAAAAAGAAAAATCCGCATTGCTATTTTATTTGGGGGGAAATCTGCAGAACATGAAGTTTCAATTCAGTCAGCAAAAAATGTCTACAAATCGCTTGATAAAAATAAATATGAATCTGTTTTAATTGGTATCGATAAGAAAGGTATTTGGCATCAACTGAATGAAAAGTATTTGCTTGAGGCATCTTTTTCTCAGCAACAATCATTCCAACGTACTAGTGAAGTTTCGTTAATCGTAAAGGGTGGGAATAGTTTAGTTATTTCTTCAGTAGTCACCAGTTTTGAAAATATTGATGTTGTTTTCCCTGTTTTGCACGGTCCGTTTGGTGAAGATGGAATCGTTCAGGGTGCCTTGCAGTTGCTGAATATTCCTTATGTTGGACCGGGTGTTCTTGGTTCAGCTGTTGGCATGGATAAAGATGTTACAAAACGTTTGTTGCGTGATGCAGGTATTCCTGTTTCAAAGTTTTTAGTTTTTAGAAAAAGTGAGGCAATTTCTTCATTTTTTCAAATAAAAAATGAACTTGGGGTGCCATTTTTTATCAAACCTGCCAATCTCGGTTCATCTATCGGTGTGAGTAAAGTACATGATGAAAAAGAATTTAAAGAAGCAGTTACTGAGGCATTTTTGTATGACACAAAAATACTTGTTGAAGAATATATAAAAGGAAGAGAGATAGAAATATCAGTGCTTGGTAATGAAGACCCCATTGTTTCAATTCCTGGAGAGATAATGGCAACGCATGAGTTTTATGACTATAAAGCAAAATATCTTGATGAGAACGGAGCAAAATTAGAAATTCCTGCGAAATTGTCAGATAGGGAAATAAAAGAGATACAATCGTTGGCAAAAAAAACATTTCAAGCCCTTTGTCTTGAAGGTATGGCCCGAATCGATTTTTTTCTGTCAGAAGATAAAACATTTTATGTTAATGAAGCAAATACGATACCAGGATTTACCAATATTTCAATGTATCCAAAATTATGGGAAGCAAGCGGCATTGCATATCCTGCATTAGTTGATAAACTGATACAACTTGCCATGGAGAGACATAATAGACAACAATCAATAGAAACTTCGCTTAAATAATAGCTCTTAATTCATTACTATAACTATGAAGAAACAATATAAAGCCTTGATGCTTGATTTAGATGGGACAACAATGCCAAATCATCGTTATGGTTTGCCTTCTCAAAAAGTTATAGAGGCGATAATGAAAGCCCATGAGAAAATATTCGTCTGTGTTGCAACAGGTAGATCTTTACAAGATGCAAGACCTGTTTTGGATGCTTTACACATTACTCATCCTACAATATTGCTTGGAGGATCACAAATTGTTGCTGGTGCTTCACAAAGACTTGTTTATCAAAAACCTTTGCAAAAGGAGGATGTTATTACCATACTTGCATTACTTAAACCCTATCGTAAACATACTTTGATTGATGAAGAGGATAGACAGGTTTCACCTTCTTTATATAATCCGGATAAAGTATTTAATCTGCTCGTGTTAGAACTTACAAAGGAAGTTGCAGATGAGATAATTACTCAATTGTCACATCTTAAAGCTGTCATAGCCCATAAAATTACGAGTTGGGACGAAGGGAAAATTGGTTTGAATATTTCTCATGTATTGGCGACCAAACAGCATGGAATTTATGAAGTTGCTAAGTTATTGGAAATTGAAACACATGAGATTATCGGAGTCGGGGATAGCTATAATGATTTTCCCCTTCTTATGGCATGTGGATTAAAAATTGCAATGAATAATGCTGTTTTGGAGTTAAAAGAAATAGCTGATTATATAGCACCAAGTGTTGAGGAAGATGGTGTTGCTACTGTTATTGAGAAGTTTGTACTTTAGTGTATAATTTGTTTTATGAAAAAGAATATTTTATCGATAACACATACTTCTTGGAATTTAGCTCCTTTATTTACATCTGATGACGAGTCCGCTATTAAAAAACAGCGAGTAATTGTTACAAAAGCAAATACCGTATTTGTTACCAAATGGCAGAAAAGACAGGATTATCTAACTGATGCAAAAGTATTAAGGACTGCATTGGATGAGTATGAGCAGCTATTACGTAATTATGGCATTGATGGCAAGGAAGGCTATTATTTTTGGCTTCGTTCAATGCAGGATCAAACTGATCAGAAGATAAAAGCAAAAGTTGCAAAAATAACGGATTTTAGTAACCGTTTGAGAAATGAATTACAATTCTTTGAGCTCCGACTGGCAAAAATTGAGAAAAAAAAACAAGAAGCATTTTTAAAAGATCCGGAACTTTCTCAATATAAGCATTTTTTAGAAAAGATTTTCAGACAAGCAGAGTATAACCTAAGTGAGAGCGAGGAGAAAATACTGACATTGAAAGATGACCCTGCTTATGGCAAGTGGGTGCAAATGGTTTCCACATTTATCTCAAAAGAAGAATATGAGACAGTAACCGAAGAAGGAAAGAAAGAAAAGAAAACATTTGAAAGTTTGATCAGCTTATTAAGTAATAAAAAGAAAACAGTCAGAGATGCTGCAGCAAAAGGCGTTAATGCTATTTTAGAAAAGTATGTTGCTGTAGCTGAAGCGGAAATTAATGCAATCCTTACTAATAAAAAAATTGATGATGAACTTCGCAAGATGTCCCGTCCTGATCTTTCAAGACATTTAAGTGATGATATTGAAACAGAAGTTGTTGATACATTAATCCAAACAGTTGCGAAACGATATGATATCTCACAACGATTTTACCGATTAAAAGCACAATTATTAGGAGTAAAAAAACTTGCATACCATGAACGTAATATCGATTATGTATCTGTTGGAAAGGCATATTCTTTGCAACAGTCAGTAGCGTTGGTTTATAAAGTATTTAATGATATCGATGAAGAATTTGCTGCTATTTTTAAACGATTTTTGGATAATGGTCAAATTGATGTCTATCCAAAAAAAGGGAAGAGGGGAGGAGCATTTTGTGTCTATTGGCTTCTTACACAACCAACCTATATTTTATTAAATCATACAGATAATCTCCGAGATGCCCAAACGCTTGCACACGAAATGGGTCATGGTATCAATAATGAATTAATGCGAGTGAAGCAAAATGCACTCAATTTTGGAACCCCAATGGCAACTGCAGAAGTTGCAAGTACGTTTACCGAGGATTTTGTATTGCAGGAGATAGTAAAGACTGCTGATGAAGAAATGCGATTTAGTCTATTGCTAGCCAAGCTTGATGCAGATATCTCAACCATATTCCGACAGGCTGCATGTTATCAGTTTGAACAGGAATTGCATAAAGCCTTTAGAGAAAAGGGATATCTTTCGCATCAGGAAATTGGACAACTCTTTCAAAAAAATATGAGCGCCTATATGGGGCCAACAGTTGCACAATCACCTGGATCTGAAAATTGGTGGATTTACTGGTCGCACATTAGAACATTTTTTTATGTCTATTCGTATGTGAGTGGTTTATTGATATCTAAATCATTACAAAAAAGTGTTAAAGAGAATCCACAATTTATAGTGCAAGTGAAAGAGTTTCTTTCTGCTGGTGTATCCCAGTCACCAAAAACAATTTTTGGTAATCTTGGTATCGACATTACGGATTTTACATTTTGGAATAAAGGTCTTGATGAAGTTGAAGCAACGTTAGAGGAAACAGAAAAATTAGCAATTAAACTTAAAAAAATAAGATGAAAATGCTGAAAAGCAACGTATAGCTACAGGATCTTATCGTGTTTTTTGTTTAATCTCAATAACTTTTTTTTAATAGCAAAAGCCGTTTTATTAGATGGAGTGGTTACATCTCCAGCCTTATTTTTTAAGAGCTTGATAAATTCGTCTTTTGTTATATGTAAAAGCCTCCACATTTTACTATTTGGAGAATTGCCCATCTTGCGACCACTCTTAGATAGATGCCGGGTATCATCTACATCGCGCAACAAACGTTTTGTAATGAATTTTATCAACCGTTAAACACTTATGAAGATATATTTTTTGCCGATTATGTATACCATGTCCTGACCTCTGCACAGTATTCATTCCACATAACATTGACATAATTTTTGATTAAAGATAATATAAAACATGTTACAGTTTTATAACTTAGTATACTGCTAAAAATATTGATAATGCCTTATCTATAGTAGTAATATTTCAGCTTCCCTGAGAGGATGTATTTAAGAGAATAGTTTTCATCTCTTCAAAAGGTTTAAACGTATTTTGAACTTCTGTTATAATTTGTACATGGATAAAAAACAAATAATTACTGCTTGTATCTTTCTCCATAAAAATGGAAAAGTTCTTATTGGGAAAAGAGCAGATACCAAATTACATTTCCCTGGGAAATGGGAATTGCCAGGTGGACATATAGAATTTGGCGAAACAGTAGAAGAGGGACTTAAAAGAGAATTACAAGAAGAATTTCAGATAGATATAGTAATAGAAAAGTTATATTACGAATTTACTTGGATTGGGAACAATGAACATATTATTGAAGTTCTCTATACGGGACATATGATTAATCCTAGTCAAAAAATTGTGATGAATAGAAAAGAGCTTGCAGATTTTAGATGGATTGATAAAGAGGAAGTTGCAACATATTTTGCAGATAATGATGCTGAAGGAAGAGGGGTTACCAAAGGCTTTGAAGCATTAGGTTGTTAATCATCTTAAATGATAAAATTTTGTAGTCTCAATTTTTTGATAAACTTTGTATACATTCATTGAATAATAGATACAAAACCCTATACTTTATATACATCTACCAATTGGTGGGCTTACAGTTAAGATCGATAACTTTCCGCATATAAGAGTTTTAGCTAGGGGTTCATCAAGTCTCGATTTGTAGAATAAAATGGCTGATGCTATGACCGGCCAATCATTTGAGTGCACTCTTTTATTATTTATATAATAAAGTCCAAGAATATGACAGGTATGTTCAAATCGGAGCGATACCTTAGATACAACAAAAAATGCCTATTGCAAAGGCACCAAGGAATAAATTGAAAGGAGAAAAAAGTACCTATTTAACTTACCGGTTACCTTTACCGGAAATTCTTCTTGCTGCTTGACTACCGAGTACGATAGCTTCTCTTTGTTCTCTAGGTGTAGTTGCAACTGTTTTCGCTCTTTTTAAGGTAGCAATCGTAATTGCTTCTTTAGTTTCTACGGGTAAACCGTTTCTCAATATTTCACTAAAATTATATATTTTTATCACCTCCATTCATATAAGAATAGCGATTATCATATAACTTTTTTATTTTTTTAACAAGGGACAGATTTTTAGAAGAGATTGATGCAAGATTATAGAAAATGTATCATTTTTTATACGTTTCCCTGATCCATAGACGATGTGAGATTTTTTTATCCCAATGTATATTAGGTGGTTTTCATTTTTTGATTTAGAAAATGGATTTAAGGATTTCATCCCTAATCTTTCTCAAAAGAGGGATTAGGTTTTGGTGAGTGTTAACTATGTTATTTGTCTGATAAAACCTCATCAACCAACTCGTTATCCGGTTCATGATCAATTTCTGGTCTAATAAGAAACCCTTTCAAATCAATCCTTCCTATTATCATAGGATACTTTAAATGTGATCGGTCAACAACAGATACTTGTGAAGTAATTTTTTTTCCCGCAAGTTGAAAGGAAAGTTGTGTTGTCGGACGATAGGCTTTGCCGCTTGCTGATTTAATATACACAGTTTCCTTATTAATTGGCAACTCCAATTCTTTCGCGAGAGTCGAATCAATTGATGAACGATAAGCGCCGGTATCGAGTTTTGCTTTAATTTCTTTCACCGTATCTTTTGTTTTGATAAAAACTGAATAGACAACGGGAAGTATTTGTGGAGCTATTGTTACTTTCTCAGCGAATTTTTCTGCAAAAAGTGTTTGTGCGATTGCTACACCTCTTTTAGAAGTTGGAATATCCATGTCTTCAATTCTTTCAAGGCGAGTGCGAAGAGATGCAAGATTGGCATTTTGTATTTTTAAACCAGGCCTTGCATTCACTTCAAGAACGATAGGGCCTTTTTTTGCATCAATCACCAAATCAACCCCTGCAAAACCTAGGCCAACTGCATTTTGTGTTCTCGATGCGAGAAGTAGCATATCATCCCAATTGGGGAGTTTGATGCCTGCAGTTTTCTTTTTACTTTGAGGAATAAAGTAAATTAGGCGACTTTTACTTGTAGCACTTGTTGTTATGCCAGTTGCTAAATCTATTCCTACTGCTAAAGCACCAAGATGAAGATTTGCTTTGCCAAATGATTGCAGCGTTGGGATGCGAAGCATTGCCATAACGGGAACATGTCGAAAAACAATAATACGAATATCTGCAAGGCCAACTGGTGTAATATTTTTGAAAAAAGGACTCTGGATAACTCGTTCTTCAATAAAAGCTTTATCTGGCAGAAATTGGAGGGAAAACGCGCCATCAAGGATGTTAAAAATATGTGATTCGAGTTGTTTGATAGTATATTCTTCTCCACTTACCGTTGTTCCCACACCGTGTCGCCAGCTTTTAAATGCAATGATGCCGCTCCCACCATAACCTCGAGCGGGCTTGATTGCAAATCCATTTTCTGGAAGATCCCAATCAAAATCACGGACATTTTTTCTCGTATAGAATATGGCAAGTAAGGATGGTGTTGGAATATCATTTTCAATGAGGATTTTTTTCGTTTCCAACTTATCATCAGCAATACGTTTTGCTGATGGCTTATTAAAAGGGCGAATATAAAGAAAATTGCGGGCGTTCATGCCCAACACTGATTTACTTATTGCCATGTCTGAGAACAGGTTCGAATTTCAAGTACTCGATTACCCGTAAACCAAAGTACCTTCCAATCAGTATATTGATCGGTATAAGAAGTAATATAGATTCAGGATAGATTAACATAAAAAAGCGAAGTTGTCCCCAGGTGAGTAATAAAAATCCAAGAATTGCTAAGAAAAGCGTGATAACTGTTGTCTGGATTGTTTCAATAAAGTCTCTTTCCAAAAAGAGTGTCACAATTCTATCACTCAGCAAGATAAAAAGAAGGATAGGGAAGATGGATAGATTGCGGACGTCAATGATTCCATAGATAGAACTAATGGTGAGTGCAATTAATAAGAATATTGATACCATAAGCATTGATAATGCTACTTTAGGCATTTGCATAATCGGGAAGTGTCTCAGAAGAAATCGTGAAACAAGCGATGCAATAATAATTGCAGCAAGCATAATAAATCCGGGCGTTACATCAGTTGCGAGTAAGGTTATTGAAAGCGCAATTGGTACAAGCAAACCAATACCAGACAGACCCACAATATATCGAAATGCTACCACAATGGTTGCAAGAAGTGGCAATAATAAAATGAGGTCAATAGTATTTGTCGGAACACCTGCCATTACAGCATATTGAATGGCAAAAGGAACAATATTTGTGATAGTCACATGAGCCGTATCCCGTTTTTCTCGTAATGCATTAAGTATTGCATTTTTCTGTTTATCCTGTGCAGGATTGGTAATCTCATTTATTGCTTGTTTAGTTCTTTTTATACTTTGTTGTCCACTTGAAGAAGCTTTAGCTGAAGATGAAGCTAAGTTAGGAGACACTGTTTGCGCAAAAGCAGACAATGGTGATGTGAGTACTATGAAAGCTAGTACAAAAGCTAAAAAGAAATACTTCATAGTGTGCCTGATAGTAGTGCCAACATTTTTAAAATGTATACTATGGTAGTATACATTAGGTGTCTTATCTTTTCTATAAGAACTTTTTGTCTGATGCTTTTTCTCGGAGTTTCATGCGTTAAATCTGAAATAAGTGTTCACTCGTGATTCTTGACTTCCTCCAATTATATCCTATAATTTGCATATGGCAAATGCGGAAAGGTCTCACGCTTCTGATGTTATTAAACCTCCTCGCTTTAAGGATCAAGAACGCAAAATTGAAGATTTCCTTTTGTCTTGGAGAGCAAACCAACTAACAATTGTTCATGGGCCGCGGGCTGCAGATAAAAGAGATTTTCTTGGTTTGGCCATTCCTGGTATTAATCTAGCTAAAGTGGATTTGTTGCCAGTTGGGAGAGTAGATACACAGCAGACAGCTAAGAATCCTTCCGTTACCACCGTTGTTGTACCTGAAGAAAGCGATCTATTACCTGACGTAATTTCCCCTGCAAACGATGGATATCACTCTCCTAATCCTTACCTTACTGCACTATTGGCCTCTTGGTCAACTCCTAATGAACCTATTAAGCCAGATATCACTATTAGCGATTTTTTAAGAAAGAGAACTACAAGAATAGATAAGCATGGTGAGCAGCTTCCTGTCTTAGGTTTAATCGTTGGATTCGAGAATCTTTACGTAGATAATATGCCAAAATCTCCTGGCTATTATGATGAGTTTATCACGCAACTTGGTGAAGCATTTTCTGATCCAAGATTATCTCTTCGCCTTGCGATTTCAGTCGAAGATGACACATTAGCAGGGGTGCAGGCGGATGTCAATAAATTAACAAGATTACAGATGCGAGCATCTATTCGCATACTACCAGTAGGAGTGAATCTTACAATAGCACCTTTATCTCCTAAGGAACTTAAGTCATAAACGAATGAATTGAATCCTCAATTATTGATGTAACTATTTTCCCTCAGAGCTTACGATAAAGCAGATTTATGGTAGTCGTCAATACGAAGGATAAGCATTTGTATTAATGGAGAGGTGCATTTTTCCTGTAAGAAATTCTATTTTTGAAGTTAAATAGAGTTAAAAAATTATCTTTTGAGATAGTGGCTAGTGCTGTAAACTTTTTAAATTTCACCTTTCAGGAGAACTACTACTGATGCCACAATGATGAGCAGACCACCAATGAATGTTGTATATGTTGGAATTTCATGAAAAAAGAGAAAAGCAAAGAAAATACCAAAAATAAGCTCAGATAAAAGAATAAGGCTAGATGATGTTGCTTGAAAGTATTCAAATCCTTTTGTCATTGCAAGCCAAGCAGCAAAATTATCAATTCCAAAGAGAATAGTTACGAACCATGTGCTTGGTGAAACATGCAATATCCCGCCATGAAAATAAAAGGAATGTTCTAGAATTATTCCCAGAATTCCGATTGAAAGCATCCCTAAGAATGTATTTATGAGCATCATATAGCTTGCTCGATATTCATGTAGTTTCTTTCGTGCAATGAGGTATAATGCTGTTGCGAGTGCTGAAAGGATTGCAAAAATTCCGCCAATCTTCCATGTCACAAATGCTGTTGGTTGAAAAAGAAGTATCAGTGCGATAAAACTTAAGGCTAATGAAATAATATTGAACTTATTCACTTTTTCCTTTAGTAAAAAGAATCCTAGGATTGGGGCAATAATAGCGTACGTGTAGAAAAGAAATAAGGTGGTACTAACAAGTGTATTCAAGATGCCGATAGTATAAAAGACGTTAGTTAGGCCATAGCCAACAATTGCAGCAAAGAGTAAAAGAGGAACATGTTTTTTAGGAAGGAAAAATTTTGCTTTAGCAATGACAATATAGTAAATAAGTGCGCATAGAAAGGCGATAGTATAACGAAGCGATACTTGCGAAATAGGTGGAATTCCATTATTTCCAATCAAACGGATCAGTACTGGCATAATACTGTAGAGAAATGCAGCTAAAAGAAGTAACAATATACCTTTTTTTTTGGATGTATTTTTACTCATTTTATGATTTTATCACAAGTTAGTTGCTGCGCGAGGCATCTTGTAATAATGTTACAGGATTATCCTAACCGTTCTTTTACTCCTCAAGCTTTTGTCCAGTAAGCTGATTACAATTATTTACAACCTCTGTTTACATTTGTTAAACTTCCCTATGGCTTACGAACGAATGAATATAGCTTACAGTAATACTCATGGCCAACATTGAATCTTCTCATAAGAGT
>DATMOG010000101.1:0-4653 GCA_035568375.1 Candidatus Sulfotelmatobacter sp. | reverse complement strand
TAAAGAGACACTTGGATTTCTTGAAAAGAAAGGACCTGCGGGCAAACTCGTTCGTATGCCAATTGCAGAAGATATTCAGGTTCCATTTAGTACAAGACAGATTATTGAATATTATTCAAGATAGTGATATAATAGCAATCTATGGAAGACATAACCTTTAAAGTAAAAGAAATTACATTAGCTCCGGACTTCGGAGAATTTGTTATCGAACCACTTGAACCGGGTTACGGACACACAATCGGAAATGCATTGCGTCGAGTCCTTTACACCTCTATTCAAGGTGCAGCTATTACTTCAGTTAGAATTACTGGCGTAAAACACAAATTCTCAACATTTCCTGGTTTGAAAGAAAATATTGTTGATTTGCTATTAAATATTAAAGAACTCAATCTTAGATTGTCAGACTCTAAAGAGAGTGCAACAGTAAAGCTTTCTGTAAAAGGTGCAAAGAGAGTTACTGCAGGAGACTTAGAATTAAGTGATGGAGTTGAAGTCGTCGATAAAGAGCAGTATATTGGTTCCCTTTCAGGCGATAAAGCAAAACTTGAAATGGAATTAACAGTTGAAAAAGGCTATGGTTTTTCTCTTGCTGAAGAACGACATGGTAGCACTTTGGGTGTTATGACGACAGATGCAGTCTTTACTCCTGTTCGTCGTGTAACTTACGAAGTAACTGCAACTCGTGTGGGTCGACGAACTGATCTTGATAAATTGACTCTTAAGATTTGGACAAATGGAACAGTTAATCCAAAAGACGCTTTAGTGCATGCATCAAAATTATTAAGTTCCTATTTTATGCAGGTATACGCACCAAAAGAGGTATCAGTGCAATCTGATGCACCTGCTGCAACATCAAGTGTGCCGCAAAACCTTCTTAACATGACAATCGATGAACTCGATTTACCTACAAGAATTTATAATAGTTTAAGAAATGGTGGAATTGAGACAATTGAGCAGCTCCTCGCTACACCACGAAAAGAATTGGTTTCAATGCGAAACATGGGTGGTAAATCAATTTCAGTAATTGAAGAAAAACTTGGAGAAAAGGGTATTTCACTAAATATTTAGTTCATTGTTATCAGTTCTCAGTTTTCTGTTTTCGGATTAGAGTCTGTTTTCGGTTTTTCAGTCTGAATGACTGATACTGTAAGCAAAATTTTGACAACCGTTAACTGAAAACCGGTAACTGATTTTTTATTATTATGAAAAAACATGTATTTGGGCGACATTTTAAAAGAGATGCTAACGAAAGAAAAGCATTGTTTAAAAATTTATTATCATCTTTAGTGATGGCAGAACGCATCACAACAACGGAAGCAAAAGCAAAAGCAATCAAAGCAGCAGCTGACAAACTGATTACCAAGGCAAAAAAAGGTGGTCCAGAGGCATTCCGCAGGCTTGCACCAGATGTCCGTTATGACGCAGTTGCTAAATTAATACATACTATTGCCCCACGATTTGTTGATCGACAAGGTGGATATACACGAATTATTAAAGTTGGTCGTCGGGTTGCAGATAACGCACCACAAGTTGTTATGGAATGGGTTGTGCAAGGTGAAGCAACCGTTGCTAAGACTGAGAAAACAAAAAAGAACGAGAAAAAAACTGAAAAAAAGACAGCAGTAAAAGCACCTGCAGCAGTTGTAAAATTAACAAAGGAAGCAAAAAATGTTAAGAGTGCAGCACCAAAGAAAACAGTCACACGACAGAAAAAGGGATAAACTAATATGAATCAAGCAATAACAGCAGCAACAAAAGCAAGTGATATCAAAAGAGCATGGCATCTTATTGATGTAAAAGGCAAAACCCTTGGTCGTGTTTCAAGTGAAATAGCACAATTATTGATGGGGAAAGGTAAAGCATATTTTGTCCGTAATCTTGACTGCGGTGATTATGTTGTTATTGTTAATGCAAAAGAGGTTAAAGTAACCGGAAATAAAGAAGAGCAAAAAAATTATTATCGTCATTCAGGATACCCAGGTGGTTTTAAAGTCGAAACATTGAAAGAGTTGCGAGAGCGTAAACCAGAAAATATTATTACGCATGCGGTCAAAGGTATGTTGCCTGGCAATCGTTTGCGAGACAGGATGTTAACAAGACTTTTTGTTTTTGAGGGAACAGAACACACGTATACTGACAAGTTCAATAATTAATAGTATGGCAGAAGAAGTACAAACAATAAAAAAGAATAAAAATGGCAAGAAAGACTATATTTTTGCTGTTGGCCGTAGAAAATCATCGGTTGCTCGTGTCCGCTTATACGAACACGTCAAAGCAGATGTGGTATGGGCTGAAATGCCAATCAAAAAGGGTGAATTATATGTTAACCAAAAGCCAATTGCCGAATATTTTTCAGGAGAAGTTTCACGTCGTCTTTACACAGAACCACTTCGTGTAACCAATACCCATCAACAGAATTATACATTTACCATCAAAGTTGCAGGCGGTGGCCCTTCAGGACAATTGCAGGCAGTAGTTGTTGGTATTGCAAGTGCACTGAATACGCTTGACCCAGAAAAACATCGTGTAACTCTTAAGAAAAAAGGTTTTCTTACCCGTGATTCTCGTGTCCGAGAACGACGTGCAGTTGGTATGGGTGGAAAGTCACGACGAAAGAAACAATCTCCAAAGCGTTAAATTGTGTTTATCCTCTGTTTTGCAAGCGCGCTGATTAAAAAGTATACATCTGCGATTTTCTCCGTTTCGAAGAGTTTGAAGTCCATGCTTCTTTAAAGAATTTATGTAGACGTTTTTATCTTTACTATGTCTTGAAGGTACGATCTCTGTTACGGGTTTATTTATGTTTATGCGATTTTGTAATTGCTATGCTACAATAAATTATCCTACTTTATAATTATGGCAGATTCAAACGGACCAGAACTACAAGCAGGAGCAGATGGTGGTGAGCTTCCTGCACCGAAAATTACTTTTAGAGAAATTGCAGTATCAGAAGATTTTGTTATTTCTTCTGAAGCGCTGCGTGATAATAAGAAAACGATTTTAAGAACTGCAGGAGATGCGACAATTATTTTGAGACAAGGAGATAAGAATGTTAGCATTTTTGATCTGCAAGGAACAAAAGTCGACTTGCCAGGGAATCTCAGTATTGCGGATTGGGAAAAAGTAAGAGGAGATAATAGGCTTGGGTCAAGCAATTATAAAATTGTAGCAACAAGAAGTGATATTCCTAGTGGAGCAACGGATTATATAATGGTTGATAAACTGCCTGATAATCTCCGATCAGCAGTTACAGCAAGATTGAATGCCTCTGCTACGAATGAGTTAGAACTTCCTCTTGATACATGGCAGATTGATACAGCAGATTTGAGTAGAGTAGCAGTAGATGTAGCAAGTGATAGCATTACGCTCTATCAACCTGGAACTGATAATTTGATTGCTTTTCAGAGAACAAATGATGCAGGTACTCAATTGCCTGTACGAAATTGGGCAAGAGTAGATATATTGACTGGACTAAGCCAGTCTGTCCCTCAGAGTGTTTTTGAGCGTAACAATTATACTGGTCAAGAAGGAGTACAAAATATTATAACGACTACCAATGCAAGGACAGTTATCGTGTCTGAAGAAGGGTTTAGAGTAAAAAGAACCGGGGATAACCCCTCTGAGCCCGATCTTATAATCGAAAATCTACCAAATATTAACAATAATATTTGTGAAGATCCAAGTCGTGCCAATGAAGGAGTTATTTATTATTGTTCTGAAAATCCTCAGGCAATCTTTAAATTAGATACAAGAGCTGCAAGTCCGATTCCTGTCGGAATTCCTATCCCAGGTAGTCAGGAGTTTCATGGTATTCGTAATCTTTGCATGGACCCAAGTGGTAATTTCATTACTTTTTCATCAAACGAGGGGTTTTTTATATTAGACAAAGAGACATTAGAAGAACGAGGAAGAATTGAACATTTTGTTCAAGGGGCAATTGATGATCAAGGCAGGATACATGGTATCAATAGAGACGGTAAGCTGGTGATTTACGAAGGAAATTTTAGTCAGTTTGTTGCCAATATCGAACAGCGAAAAGCTGAAATTAAGATGCAGCAATCAGCCAAACAAGCGCGTGGTGAAATTCCAACAGACCGCCAATCGGAGTTAGAACAAGTATATGCACCCTATGTTTCGGCTAGAGATCAAAATGTATCAAGCTTAGAAGCTGTTCTTGAAAGAGTTGAGGATTTGGATCAAATTCGTGCAGAGCGAATGGCCTTAGAACGACAATTGAATATTTTACGAAATGATGGCACTATCCCTGCAGAAGCAATTAATGAATTATTTCAGCCGGCATTAGAGGCAGTGATTGCAGAAAAAGAGCGTGAAATAGCACAAAAGCTTGTAACACAGGATATAAGAACATTACAAGGGCTTATTCAAGGAGAATGGTCAACTGACACAATCACACAAGGAGATAGTATTAAAGGATCGATAAATGCATTGCTGGGAATTCTGGAAGGGAATGCAGAGCTTCTGCAGCAAATCGGAAATATACAGGAACAATTTGATACTGCCACAACAACATTTAGACGAGAAGTAAATGAACATATCACAACAAATACACAAGCAATTATTTCTCGTGCTCAAGAAATGATACAGGCGATTGGAAGTAAGAGTGCTCTTGCCAGATGGGAAGATAGCAGTATA
>DATMOG010000100.1:0-14512 GCA_035568375.1 Candidatus Sulfotelmatobacter sp. | reverse complement strand
CTGGAATTGAAGGTTGCACTTCAATAACTTCGTCCTGATCCTCTACACCACCGCTACTAACTGCCTGAGATTTCATTTCTTGTGGTGCTACTTTGATCTCATCTTCTTCTGCATCCACATCAGAACTTTCCTGAATGATCGTTGCAGCTCCTGCTTCTATATTTCCCACCGATACCTGCGATCTTGGCTGTGATGGAGATTGTACCGGCTGAGTTGCCGTGGAAGGCTGCTGCGCACGATTTATTTGCTGGTCAGATGTTTTTTGATTCTGCACATCCTGGGCAGGAGAAGTACTCGGATCCATACCTTTATCTTACCATGATAAGGCTAAAGAAACAACGAAATATGTATTCAATAAGAAAAAACAAGCTTTGCAATTTTTTCTTTCTGATATGGATTCAAAGCTGGAGCAAAATCCTTAACACAATCTTGTAATGCATGTCTTGTTATTTTTTTCAATTCATTTACATATATTTCTTGTGGAATAATTTTTTTAATTGCATAAGGATCATTACTATACTCTTTTATTTGAAGCTGCTTTTCCAGAGGAAGTGAATCATATATATGCATCATTGCTTCTAAGAGATTGAGCTTTTCGAATTCAACAATAAAATTATTTTTATTATTTGGATATCCTGCAATAGTTAAAATCTCTATTAAAATATCTTTTATTGACTTGTTCATATAACACTTTTTACCCTCTAAAACTATCAATTAGTCGTTTGCCAACTCCTGTCGCAGCTAAAGACACTCCCCCTGCTGCTGCAACCCCTGCTGCTACAACAAAAGCAGGTGCAACAAGTGATACAGCTGCCGTACCTCCAATCAATAAGAGATACCCCGCAACACCGAGTGTACCTAGAGCTGCTGCACTAAATCCTCTTGTCATAAGCCATTTACTAATTCTATTTCTTCTTGCTCGTTGCCCACCGTCAGCAAGTTCTCCTGTATTTTGCGGTGCTTTTTCTGGATTAACCATAGAAAAAATATTCTAACAAATAAACTATGGGCTGTCAAGCCGGCATCCATCCACATTCAGGACATGCAGTTATTTCACTTTTTTGTATTTTTAAAACATCTGCCTCAGAAGCAACCCATCCACACTGTTTGCAAATGATTTTATAACAGATATCACAATCTTTGTCCGGTTGTCTCTTGCTCATATAATTAACAATTAAACTCAAAACCACAATTGCACTTTTTTGTTCTTGCACCAGCATCTAGCTGTGTCTCATTTGAATATTTTCGGTTGCACTCAGGGCCAGGGCAATGATAATGATTATCTGCTGAGCTTTGATTACATGTTGGACAAATGCTACCTTCTTTATGAGATGCATGCTCAGCAACACTATAAGGTGACGAAACTTCTCCACCGGAAGAACCACAGCCAGTTTTAACAACACGCACTTCTTGACGCGCAAGCGCAGCTTTATCAATTTTGGAAGGAAACCATGGTCGAACATCTTTTTGAGGCTGAAATAGTGCAATAACTTTACCGTCAGAGACAGACTCAAGCTCTTGAGAAACATTATCGGCATAATTCATAAGAATATTCAACCTCCTTTTATGCTCTCTAAGATTATCTGGATTATCTCGTAAAGACTGTTTGTAATCTTCTCTCAACGGTTGACACGCAAGCATAACGACATCAAATTTTTGCTTACTCATATGCTGATGATTAACATGCATAAAATTATGAAGAGCATCGGGATTTTCGAGTCCTTTTGTTCCCGACTCAATCTTAACAGGATTTGCAATCATTTCCGCATCAGACGGGGTCTCATCTCTATCATAACGGCTATCTACCAATCTTAATCGCTGATGTGACTCTTCAGGAGTTAAACCTGATGTGTAACGGAACGCAAGAACTTTGTTCTTTGCTATTTTCCAATAAGCATCAAAATAATTCTTTTGATAATTTGACCCTTGCTCAATATTTCCGGGAGGTGACACAAAAAACATCATTGTACCAACTGGAGTTTCAGAATCAGCAAGTTCTTCTTGAATACGAGCAAATCCGACTACTTCAGCTTCTTCCCGATCCCAATCAACTCGGTTACCATGCTTCCGACGATACGTTCTTCCTCTATCAAGCATTTCTAGCAATGACTCATTCGTATCCGCTACCCGTAGCTCTCCATCAACAATGTTATGCTGTAATTGACTTATTCCTACATGTAGTCGCTCTCCAAGATGGGTTTGTAACTGCATATCTATATAAGCATCAAGGCTTCTTTTTGATTCTGCATACCTACCTGTTCCTTTTTCTGTTGCCAATGCCTTATATAACACGACATCTTGCTCTATTTCATAAGCCTTAACTCTCTTATCTCCGTATCGTTCTGCAAAATTGTTGCGTACACTTACCAACTTATCTCGAAAACTTTCAGGCAAACTACTTCTTCTCTTAGCTTTAACAAGCTGCAATGCGCTATTTCGAGGAAAAGGCGTATCAGGTTGTAAAGCAGCAGTACCATCAACAATCGGTGGTTTTTTCCAATCACTAAAATTAGGATGTAAGACATTACCTCTTCGATCCATAAAAACTCCTCGCTTCCGAGGAGTCCACAAAAAAAGGACTTCTGCTCGGAAGATTTCTTATCCCGCCAATCAGGATATGGGGATCTGGCTTTACAGTTGCGGCACAGCTCAGGAATTACACCTGATTCACCCAAAATAAAACTAAACTATTTCTTTTTCCATATTGTTTCTTTTTTCTTTTCAATGTGATTAGCATATCGTGCCATTGTGAAAAAGAGATCAGATAGCCGATTAAGATAAACAACAATAGATTCATCAATATTTTCTTTTTGCATTATCGCAACCAATTGTCTCTCAGATCGACGCGCGACAGTTCTGCATACATGCAACAATGAGCCAACCTTACCACCACCGGGAAGGATAAACGCTTTTAGCTCCGGTAATTCTTTCGTAAGATCGTCAATCACTTTTTCAAATTCTTCTGGACGTTTTTCTAGACCAACAACAGGCATTGGATGCGGTGTTGCTAATGCTGAACCGATATCCAGAAGATCATGTTGAATTCTCTCAAGTTCCGTCTTTAATTTTATTTCTCTACTTTTCAAATGAGCAACAGCAGCACCAATGTTGCTGTTCAGCTCATCGATGGTGCCATATGTTTCGACTCGAGTATGTGATTTCAAAACACGCGTACCATCAAAGAGTGATGTTTTTCCTTTATCGCCGGTTCGAGTATAAATTGGCATATAATATGATTACTAGTAGTACTTTTTTATTCATAAATATACATATGGATAAGTACTATGCTCTTACAAAAAAATCCTTCCGTAACAGAAGGATTTACAAAAACTCCTGCTCGGGATAAGAATAATTTTGTACAGTTTTCTGACTTTACAGTAGCGGCACTGTGGTTGATTTACACAACACTTGCCTGTACATCCAGCATTCTACACTTTTCAAATTCCGTCTACAAGAACTAAGACTGCAGTAATGGAATTGCTATTTCATTACGTTTATACTGCTGATATAATTCGATATTTTTTATATGATCAAAGGCAATCATTCCTTTTTCAGGCAAGTTATCAAAAGTAAACCATTGCTGATCAGTAACCTCCCAATCTGACTCACCCTCTTTTGCAACAGCAGTGCAGAAAAAAACAAACGAAATATTTTGCCGATCTTCATGTGGTCTATCAGGGTTATGCCTAACGCAGAGAAAAGTCATATCTTTTACTCTATAACCCGATTCTTCATGAATCTCTCTCTCTGCCGCTTGAATAAGATTTTCATCACGATCAACAAATCCTCCAATTAGTCCCCATTTTCCACCTTCAAGCAATTTTTCTGCGCGTTTTACTAAAAGCACTTTGTCGTCTTGCAATACTAATACATCAACTGTTACATGACGCAAAGAAGCCTTATTACCATTTTCAAATGTACAAGTAATCATAATATACTTTTGGAGCAATAACCTAACACTCAGAGTAACCACATGAATAGCATTTTTTGCAACCCTCTTCGTAGGCAAAACTTCCAGATCCACATTCAGGACAAATATCAAAGAGCGAAGTCGAAGGACTACTTGCAACGCCGGTTTCCGGCAAAGCTAATTGATTTGCTGCAGGCGACTCTTCAGACATATCAACTGGTGAAGAGATCGTTGCGTGTCCATTACTTGTACTGTGACCGTTCATCCGTTGCATAAATTGTGCACTATCTTCCACTTTTCCATTAACACGGAATTCGCAATGTCGTGCAAGGACTTTGGAAATGGCATCAGGCAATGAACGGACTCTATTTTCCCCAAAACCACTACTGCGGCTTCCACCAATTCCTGCAAGTTCCGACACAATCTCGCGGACCCGCTCCCGAGCAGGAACCGGACTGTGGATTCGAAGGACAAATGAAACCATCCGGCCAAGCGCGTCCGCAAGGGCCATCAAATCGGATCCGCTCTTCCCGTGATTGATAAAGACTTCAAACATGTCACCTTTTTCATCATTATTGATCGTCACATAGAGCTTCCCTGTGGGACTATCCGCTTTATAGGTAACTCCGTTGAGTACCATTGGACGAGCAACACGTGGTGTAATCGGAATTACAGGCTTTTCGACAAGAGTAAGTACTTCTTCTTTCTTTTCTTCTTTCTTCTCTTCCCTCTGCAAGACTCCCATTCGTGAACCATCTCGAAAATAAGTCACACCTTTCAACTCGTTATCGTAGGCAGCCATATAAAGATTCTTTACATCTTCAACCGTGTGAGAGTTTGGTGCGTTAACAGTTTTAGAAATTGATGAATCAATATATTCCTGTGCTATTGCTTGAATTTTTACATGATCTTCAGGTGTCAAATCGTTTGCGCCGACAAAATACGCTGGTCTCTCCTCGTCAGAATGAGATTCTTTCCATTCACCATACAATCCGTGGTAGACCATTTGTTTGCCAAGACGGCCATTGTGGGAATATTCAAACTCATAAACAGGCTCAACACCACTTGAGACACCCGCCAAAAGACTTGTTGTTCCGGTCGGAGCAATAGTTAAAAGAACTGCATTACGTATTCCCTGCTCGACAATTTTCTCACGGATTGTCTGAGGTAACGCTTTGATATGATAACCTTTAAGATATTTTTCTTTATCAAATTTCGAAAATGAACCTTTTTCTTTTGCGATATCCGAAGATGCAATATATGCATTATCACGAAGAGTTTTAAAAATCTTTTTTGAGACTTTTTCTGAATCTTCAGATCCATAACGAATTTTCATCTTAATAAAAGTATCCGCAATACCCATAATTCCAAGACCTGTTCGACGGATATCTTTTGCTACTTGCTCATTCTCTTTGAAGAAATAATAAGTATCATCAATAACGTTATCTAAAAAACGCATTGCAACTCGCACATCTTTTCCGAATGCTTCGTAATCAAACCAGCCTCCTTTATCATTTTTAAGATCATCGTCTTTAACATAGGCAGCCAAATTCATTGCACCCAAATTACAAACAGCCCAACCACCCAAGGGTTGCTCACCACAAGGATTGGTTGCGAGTAATTTCTCAAAATACCATGTGTTTGACCGTTTATTACTCCGTTCCAAAAAATGCAATCCTGGTTCTGCTGAACGCCATGCTGCAGTACAGATGAGATCCCATAGCTCCTTTGCTTGGATGGTTTTGTATACTTTAATCTTACGTCCTTTTTCTTTCCATTCAATGATATCTCCGTCCCACTCAGTGTCATAATGTGGATCACTCAAGTCTGGATAAACCAAATCCCATGGTTTGTCTTGTTTGACTGCTTCCATAAAAGTATCGGAGACACAAACTGATAAATTGGCACCGTTGATTTTGGTAAGATCTTGTTTAACCGTAATAAATTCTTCAACATCAGGATGCCAATCATGCAACATGAGCATAGTGGCACCACGTCGTGAACCACCTTGCTGAACAATATCATGAGTTGCGACAGAAAAAAGTGTTGCCCAATTGACTGGTCCCGATGAAGTACCGTTGACCTTCTTAACCCGAGCTCCGCGAGGACGCAAAGAGGAAAGATTTAACCCGACACCGCCGGAGCGGGATTGAATCTCAATAAGCTGACCAAGTGATTCAAGAATACCGTGACGTGAATCTTTAGGATTGGGAATGACAAAACAATTAAAGTATGTTACTTGATAGCCAGTGCCTGCTCCGGAAAGGATGCGACCCCCTGGAACAAATTTAAAACCCTCCAAAACGCGATAGAATTCTTTCTCCCATTTGGCCTGTTTAGATTTCTTCTCTTGTTGAGCGATTCCATGGGCAACTCTATGCCACATTTCCTCAGGGGTGTTCTCTAAGAGTTCACCTTCTGCTCCTTTTAGAGCATAACGATCTAAAAATACTTTTTGTCTCACGCCATCAAATTTCATAATGTTAATTAGGTAATTTATACTTAACTTCTTGATTCTGTTGTTCTGCACTCAGTACTTTTAATAATGTTGAGCCGACTTCATCTTTGTCATGGTAAATTATAAACTTGTACTCTCCTTCCTTCTCAAATCCTAAATTGACTAACTCCAAGATAATATTGTTTTTGCCATTGAGGCTCGTATGCATTTCTAAATTTAATGAATTTATTACCTTACCTTTAATCTCTGTATTAATCTTCAATTTATACGATGTCTCTGGTTTCCCCTGCAGTGTTGCGACAAAAAAAGCTCTCGAAATACCGCCGGGGAATTTCTGCACCCTCAATTCATCAAAAATTCCGTTAATACTCAATTTTCCTTCACGTGCTATTAATGCATAATCGCATAATGTTATTATTTCCGTATGTAATTTCATAAAGTTGGTTTACTGACTATTAACTTCTTTACTTCTTTTTCAAAATCTTCAACATCAACGAATCTTTTAAAGACACTGGCAAACCTGATATAAGCAACTTTATCAAGCTTCTTCAACCGCTTTGCAACCATTTGACCGATTAATTCACTTTTAACTTCGAGAGAACCCATGGTACGAAGTTCTCGTGAGATCTCGTGCACTATTTTTTCGATCACCTCTGCCGGAATCATAGTCTTCTCACAAGCTTTTAAAATACCGGTCTTCATTTTCTCTCGGGCAAATTGTTCACGTTTGCCATCCTTTTTAATAACTATTAGTTGTACATGCTCTACCCGTTCGTAAGTCGTAAAACGCTTCCCGCAAACAAGACACGCTCTTCTTCTCCTAATAGTATCCATATCGGAGCTTTCCCGTGTTTCAACAACCTCTGACTCTTTACTTCCACAATACGGACAATGCATAGTTCACTCCTCAAATGTCCAATTTCGTTTTCTGCCTCTTTGTTTTGAACAATTTTCCGTTATCTAGTGCTATGGAAATAGTATGCCACTACATCTATAGTGTCAACTAATACCAAATAGATCATACTAATACAATAGCTTCAATTGAATACTTTTCTAATTATATTTTCTTACACTAAGGAAGGATTGTTACAATAAATAGCTCAAAATAACAAAATAATATTTATTATTGCAAAAATCTCACCAATTTAGCAAATGATTCTTCTCTGTTGCGCTCGTTTTGTACTTGCTGAGCATGCATTTTTTTATCCTGCTGCTCTATTGCGTGCATAATTTGCATATGTTTTTGCTGTGCAGATACTATCTTATTTGCCATTACTTTAATACTATAACCCTGTTTTTTTGCATTCGTAATTTGAATAATAGCATCTTGGAAATAACTCTGCGCATGAGAAAACGTTTGTAAAGCAAGATCCATCTTCCCTTGCTGTTGCGTTAGTAAATAGCTCGCTTGAACATTCTTATCCGACTGCAGCAGATCAAACTCAGCCTTATCAAGTGGTTTACTGATAAAAAATGTCATGAGATTATCACGGATTACTTTCAAAAAATAGAGTGGATTATCTGGCAACATCCCAGGATAAGGCAATTGATAATTAATTGGTGTTGGCAAAGGAGATTGGGCAGCAGAAGAAGCCTCCTGTGCATAGGTTAATAAAAACCTTCCACTGAAGAAAAAGAAAATAATAAAGCTTAAGATAAAAAGTCGTTTATTCTTCATTAAAAATAATTCAAATATGTAAAGCAACTACTATAGACTATATTTTTGACAATTATTCTATCCGAGTTTTTCTATAACTAACTTCAAACTTTCTTCCTGGTTATGAGTAAATGTATTTACTATAAGATTATAATATTTCTTGTCCCAATATACCCATTCTTGATCTCCATGGGCGTATAATTTACGCCATTTCCATAAATCATTTTCTTCTCTTTCAACAACTTCTGTTTTTGCCTCATCAACTGATAATTCTTCACGATTTACCAAACGATCGATACGAATTTGTGTTTGATCATTGCCTTTTTCATCTTGACATAAGACACCAACTTTAAAAACATCTGTAAATCCTTGTGCACAAAATCCGGCCAGCTTACTTTCAAGCACGAGATGCTTATGTGTTGCAAGAATCTCTTTTTGTTTTTCTTCAAATAATACATCTTCTTCATCAGGCCGAAGATTTGTATCTTTCGCCTGCAATCCAAGCTTACTTCGTACTGCTTCCCAAAAGATTTCTCCTCCCTCCATATGTTTCCAGCCCAAACGTCTAGCCAAATGTTTTGCCAGCGTCGTAGAGCCAGACGCAATACGTCCGGAAACAGTAATAATACGAATGCCAGGAATTTCTATAGGCTTATCCATAATAAAAATTTACTTTTACCTTTGTTGTGGAGCAGGTACCGAGGCAGCAGATCTTCGTCCAACCATAATTGTCTCTTCCACCAATCGATTTGCATAGCCATACTCATTATCATACCATGCAATAATCTTCAACATGTTACCACCAACAACTTGTGTCAAAGATAAATCTATTATACTTGAATGAGAGTTACCAATAATATCACTAGAAACCAAAGGATCTTCAGTCACAGCGAGAATTCCTTTATAAGTCTGATTTTCAGATTCCTGACGGAAGACTTGGTTGACTTCATCTTTTGTTACCGACCTTTTCAGTAAAAAAGTAAAATCAGATAGAGAGCCAACAGGAACAGGAACGCGGAAAGAGACACCAGCAAAAATATCCTTCAAAGCAGGCAATGCTTGTGCTGCTGCAATTGTTGCACCCGTTGATGTCGGGATAATATTCAAGCCTGCTGCCCTAGCTCGTCGGTAATCTTTGTGACCACCATCATGAAGCCGCTGATCAGAGGTATACCCATGAATAGTAGTCATCATAGCTTTTTCAATACCAAAATGATCACTAACGACTTTTGCAGGTGGAGTAATACAATTTGTCGTACAAGATGCATTACTTATAACATTTTCCCCAGCATAATTTGTGTCATTTACTGAAATAACATAGGTGGGCAATCCCTCACCTTTTGCAGGTGCAGAAAGAACAGCTGCTTTTGCACCAGCTGAAAGATGCTGCCTAATTTTTTCAACATCGGTAAAATGCCCTGTTGATTCGATAACAACATCCACATTAAGTGTTCCCCAGGGAAGAAGTGTCGGATCTTTTTGCGAATAGACAGGAATATTTTTACCACTAACGACCAGATGACCAAGTAAATCTTTTTGATTTAGATCAAGGTTTGGTTGCATACTAATATCTTGAGGCAATAATCCATAAACACTATCGTATTTAAGAAGGTACATCCATCCTTTAAGGTCGGTCGAACTGCCAGCATTAATGGCCACAACTTCGATATCCTCATTATGCCATTGAAGAATTACCCGATGGGCCATTCTTCCGATTCTGCCATACCCATTAATAGCAATACGTATCATATATTTAGTATATCTAACTCACAAAATATTGCAAGAGCAAAATATAAAGCATTGATTACTAGCATTAATTATTTTGCATAGGACAATTTGGTGCTATAATAAAGATACGCTAACTCACTACAGCGTGTTCCCTATGCTGAAAAACGGTATTTTTATGCTTATTTTTATTGTCGCTAGTGCGGCATTTGCACCGCTGAGCTTTGCACAAGCAACACCAAGTTCTACTCCACATCAAAAAAAACCTATAGTCCCAATAGAAACATATGCAACCGCAAAAGTACTTTCGGTACTTGCCCAAGGAGAAAAAACAATTGCTGGTCAAAAATATCCTTATCAAAAGCTCCAACTCCAAATCCTTGATGGGTCTGATCATGGAAAAACAATGATTATTACGTATGGTGACCTTGCCGCAATCACCATAAGCCAGGAAGTCTTACAAGGTCAAACAATAATTCTTATGAAGAATACTACTCCACAACGAACAATTTATGAAATTGTTGATACATATCGCCTAAATCATCTTTATCCTTTTGCTATTGCTTTTCTAGTTATTGTTTTGTTGATTACTCGCCTTAAAGGCCTGGGAGCAATTATTGGTCTAGGAATTAGCTTATTAGTGATTACAGCATTTATTGTTCCACAGATCCTTGCAGGACAGGACCCCCTGCTTGCCAGCATTGTCGGTGCTATGTTTATTATGGTTGTTACTATGTATCTCGCCCATGGTTTTTCGCAAAAAACAAATATAGCACTTATCTCAACAAGTCTATCACTCGTATTAACAGGTATTCTTTCCTATACGGCAGTTCATTTCACTTCTCTAACTGGACTTGGGAGTGAAGATGTAACGAGTCTTCTCTTTGGTCAAACAAGTAATATTAATTTCCAAGGATTGCTCTTGGGTGGGATTATCATTGGTAGTTTGGGTGTTTTGGAAGATATCACAACAGGTTTAGCGGCATCAATTCAAGAATTATCACAAGCGAATAGTCGATTAAAATTCCGTGAACTTGTTGAAAGTGGACTACGCATTGGAAGTGAACATATCGCTGCGTTGGTCAATACACTTGTTCTGGCCTATGCAGGTGTCGGATTGCCTCTTTTCCTTTTTATAATTCTCAATCCAAACCATCAACCTTTATGGTTTATTCTTAATAGCGAACTCATTATGGAAGAAATTATCAGAACACTTTCCGGTAGTATTGGTCTTATGTTATCCGTTCCACTTACTGCTGTCTTTGCTGCCTGGGCCTTCCAACAAAAATCGAGATAAATAATAAACGAACATAAGAAGAGAGAACCTTTTATTATTTTTAACAAAACTCATCAGTTTTGTACAATAAGTGTTTAGTAAATGTCTAGTAAAAGAATTTTTTTCGCATTATAATAACTTTTTATGATAAAAAATAACCCATGGCAACAAGCTAAAGAACAACTCGCAAAAACAGCTCGATACATTGATTTGGATCCACTAGTTCATGCTTATCTCTCAGAGCCTGAAAGAGTCATAGAGGTCCATCTGCCCCTCCGTAAGGATAACGGCGAAGTTGCAACATTCAAAGGCTATCGCGTACAACATAATAGTTATAAAGGACCATATAAAGGCGGCTTACGATTTCATCCAGAAGTATCAATGGACGAAGTCAAAGCGCTTGCTTTTTGGATGACAATGAAAACAGCGCTTATAAATATCCCATTTGGTGGAGGTAAAGGTGGCATTACTATTGATCCTAAAACTCTTTCAGAACCTGAACTTGAACGACTCACCAGACTTTTTACAAGACGCCTTGCTCATGCTATTGGTCCTGACAAAGACATTCCAGCACCAGATGTAAATACCAATCCCAAAATCATGGCGTGGATTGTAGATGAATACAGCAAACAAGTTGGGAAAAATACTCCGGCTGTTGTTACTGGCAAACCGATCAACAAAGGCGGTTCACTGGGACGCACCGAGGCAACTGGACTAGGAGGCACATATGTCCTACTTGAAATAGTAAAACGGATGAAACTAAATCCAAAAGATCTAACCGTTGCTGTTCAAGGATTTGGAAATGTAGGTTATTACATAGCATATTTCCTCCAACAACAAGGATTTAAAATTGTTGCATTATCTGACTCAAAAGGAGGAATCTATATTACAAGTGGCATTGCTTCAGTTGAACAAATCCAAAAATGTAAAGAAGAAAAAGGCCATCTCGCGGGATGCTACTGTATTGGATCCGTATGTGATGTTACTTACAAAAAACAAGTTCAAGGAAGAGATATTTCATCGGAACAATTGCTTACTTTACCTGTTGATATCATTGTTCCATCTGCATTAGGAAATGTCATTACTAAAAAAAATGCTGATGCAATCAAAGCAAAAATTATTCTTGAAATGGCAAACGGACCTACAACAACTTTGGCAGACGATATTTTGCAAAAACGCAATATCACTGTAATTCCCGATATCCTTGCCAATGCAGGAGGCGTTGCTGTAAGCTATTTTGAATGGTACCAAAACATCCATAATAAATCATGGAGTAAAGAAGAAATTTTTAAAAAATTAAAAAGCAAAATACTTGACGCGACTGATGCTGTCTGGAAAGCACAACAGGAATATCATACAAGTATGCGTGATGCTGCTTACATCACAGCATTAAAACAATTTGAAAATAAATCTGTAAAGTAAATGAAAACAAATTTTCTTTCGTAAAAACTAAAGACAATATCCCAACAGCACACATTTCGTTAAAATAGTTATTTAGTAAACATCTATAAAGGTTTCAATATACTTACGAGAAAGAATCAAAGAAAAATTTTTAATCAATTTCTTTCAAGAAAAAATTCGCCTCTAGCGAAGTAGTAACATATGCAGAACATTGTATTAACACTCACTGATCATATTTTGACAGAACGAAAAAAAACAAAACATGATTTGACTATCTTGCTGCACCAAATTGAAAATGTTTCCAAAATTGTTGCAAGCCATGTCAAAGCTTCAGGACTTGTTGATATCCTTGGCAAAACTGGTAGAAAAAATGCTTTCGGTGAAGAGGTACAAAAACTTGATGAATTTTCTAATAATCTTTTGATTCATGCACTACTTGCAGGCGGACAGGTGCAAGCAGTAATTTCTGAAGAAAATAAAGAACCAATATTTGCAAGCAAAGAGAATGAGGGAGAATATGTTGTCTTCTTTGATCCACTTGATGGTTCATCTAATATCGACACGATCTGCCCTATCGGCACTATCTTTGGTATTTATCATAAAGACGGTGGTATCCTTCAGCCGGGGGAAAACCAAATTGCAGCAGGTTACATTATCTACGGCTCAAGTGTAATGTTTGTATACACTGTTGGAAACGGCGTCAACGGATTTACCCTTGATCCGGCAATTGGGAATTATCTCCTCTCACACCCAAATATCACTATACCTGAAGACAGTAATTTATATTCTATTAATGAAGCGTATGAACATAAGTTTGATAAAGAACTCCTCTCTTATCTGCAGAAATTGAAACAGAAAGAAAATACCTCCCTCAGATATGTTGGTTCTATGGTGGCTGATATGCATCGGACATTAATCAAAGGTGGCATTTTCTTATATCCAACAATTAACACTTACCCCAAAGGCAAATTACGTTTAACTATTGAAGTAAACCCTTTTGCCTACATCACTGAACAAGCCGGAGGAAAAGTAGTAGGCATTAAAGAGACCAATCCGCTTACTATAGTTCCAAAACATATTCATGATCGCTCTCCAATAATTGCTGGCAGTAAAAAAATGATTGAAGAATATCTTGCATTCTACAAATGAAAAAAATATCCTATATAGACGAAGCGGATATCAGTAATAAGCAAGTTTTATTACGAGCAGATCTCAACGTATCTCTTAATCCTAATTACACTATTGCAGATGATACGAGAATACGACACATCCTACCTACAATAAAATACTTATTAAAAGATAATAATCAGATTATTCTTGTATCTCATCTTGCTAGACCAAAAGAACGAAATGATAGTTTTTCGCTCAAAATAATTGTTCAACGTTTACGTCATTATTTACCCGATATGAAGATACGTTTGGTCAATGATTTTCTTACTGAAAAAGTTTCAACTTTTGCCAATCAGAAATCAAATGAAATATTAGTCCTGGAGAATATCAGATTTTATTCTGAAGAAAAACAAAATGATAAAGCTTTCGCCCAAAAGTTAGCATCTCTTGCCGAAATTTATGTTAATGATGCTTTTGCTGTCTCTCATCGAGCTGAAGCATCTCTCGTAAGTGTTCCACAGTACCTATCAAGTTATGGTGGATTACTGATGAAACAAGAAATTACTATGATCCAAAAGTCAATTGCAAAACCTAAAAAACCGCTGGTTGCAATTATCGGTGGAGCAAAGATCTCAACAAAGATTGCACTACTCAGCAGACTTATTGAAATTGCAGATTATGTTATTCTTGGTGGCGGATTAGCCAATGTTTTCTTCCGTGCGCAGAGGTACTTCATTGGTAGCAGTATTTGTGAGTATGAAATGACATTAAAAGCGCGACAACTTCTCTTCTTCGCTGAACAGAAAAAAACCAAAATGATATTGCCAACAGATGTCCTTATCGGAGATCCACAGGATACTAAAAAACGAGGCGAAGTTATCAAAATAAAAGATAATAATATTCCTAGAGGCAAAGCAATCCTTGACATCGGGCCTGAGACAAAAGCTTGCTATGGTTCTTTCATCGCCAAGGCGG
>DATMOG010000099.1:0-3369 GCA_035568375.1 Candidatus Sulfotelmatobacter sp. | reverse complement strand
GCATGTGGATCGGTTGTAGCAAAAGGAGCATATACATCCCAATTAAACTTTTCTATTACGGTAATAATTTTATTCCACGTAGACTTCATTGCTTGTGTATACTTTGGATCAGAAGTGAGGGGTGTAGCAAAATATACTCTGTTTGGATAAAAACCAAATGATTCTGTTGCAATATCTGTCTCAAACACAGCTTCCAACAAATGAATAAATTGCATCTGATGACTTATGCGCTTTTTCCAAATGCTTTTTCCGTTAATTTTTGTATTCAATATATCCTTCAAAAGAGAATAGGTATAGTCAGATGCCATTATTGAGAGTATAACATAACAATTATCTTGCTGAATATCACTAATCAATCATTAGTTTCTTTTTGAGGTAATCGAAAATAATTCTATCAACTGGTGAAAGTGTCGTATAATCAACATGGGTATTAAGCCATGCAATTTCTTCAATTTCCGAAGAAGCTGTTATTACTCCCTTAAACGCTCCTGTATAACATATCATCTGAACAATAACACCTTCAGGTTTGCCATGCGCTTGTGCAGAAAATGTTTCGAAATAGGTGATTGTTTCTGGAAATAAATCCACTGCTAATTCCTCTTTAACTTCACGGATCAGCGCTTGCTGATCGTTTTCACCTTTTTCCCGTTTGCCCCCTGGGATATACCATGCATCTTTTCCGCGGCTTCGAGTTACAAGAATTTTTCGGTCTTTAATATAAATCCAAGCAAGTTTGTCTATATTTTTTTGCATATTTTACATATTAAGGACATCTTTTACTCTGGATACAATTCCTTCAAGAGTAACATTTGATTTAATAAGATAAAAAGCAGGTTTATGATCCATAATTGCATGTATTGTTTTGTCGGTATCAGGATTAAGATTGGTTAAGATAACAATAGGAACATCACTTCCCCACGAATCACTTCGTAATGTTTCAAGCACGGATAGCCCATCCATTTTTGGCATAAAGATATCAAGAAGTATCAGGTCGGGATGATCACTCATTGCAAGAGCTAAACCATCTTTGCCATTATCTGCAGTTATTACAATAAACTTATGCTGCTGTAGCGTAGCAACAATTGCTTCTTGCATTGGGGGTTCATCTTCGATTACTAATATTTTTCTTCCATTATTCTCATCCATAACTTTATATGTGAGTATAGTTACCTACATTATCTAATTGCAAGACAGATTATACTCCTATTGTGATAGCTCCTTCTAAAGACTTCGGAACAAAAGGCAATGAGACAGTAAATGTCGTACCCTTATTCTCTTCAGAAGTAAACCAGATTTTACCTCCGTTCAGTTTAAGAATCAGGGTAATAATATAGAGCCCAAGTCCAGTACCTCCCATTACTTTCGTCTTCGCATTACTCGCACGAAACATTTTGGTGAATACTTTTTCTTGTTCCACTTGTGGGATACCATAACCAGTATCAGTAATGATCAATAAAAAGGTGTTTGTCTTCTGCGGATCAACTGCAATACTCATAGTAATCGTACCCTCTGGTGGAGTATAGTCAACTGCATTAGCAATTAACTCATTAAAAATCGTTTTAAGAAGAAATAAATCAGTCTCAATTTCAGGCAGATCATCAGAATAAACCTCTTTAAAATTGAGTTTCTTCTCTACTATCGTACGCTCAAAACTCTCAAGTACTCGCTTTGCAATCTTAGGAAGAGATAATTTCTCTGGTTTAAATGGCATTCTTCCAAGCTCAAGTTCAGAAACAGTAAGTAAATCATTGGTTAACTGCACGATTCGCTTACTTGCATTATATAATTCATTAATATATTTTTTTTGTGTCTCGCTAAGCCCTTCACCTTGCTGTTGTAACAACATTTCTGCATGCCAATTAATAGTAGTTAATGGACCTCTCATTTGATGAGAAGCAAGTGATAAAAATTGTGTCTTGACCTGATCTATTTCCTTTTCATGAGTAATGTCATGCACTGTTCCTACCATACGTAGCGGTTTATGAGCAGCATCATAGAATGTTTTACTTCTACTATGAAGCCATGACGTGGTTCCATTCCCAGAATTAACAAAACGAAAATCAAGGATATCTGAACCGTTATTAAGAGAATTAGTAATAAAATTTTTTACTTTTTCCTTATCTTCCTCATGAACATGTGCAACTAATGTTTCATTATTCACGGGCATAGACTGAGGGACTAACGCAAAAAGCTTAAACATTTCATCAGTCCACTGGAATTTATTTAAGGGAATATCCCATTCCCAACTACCAAAATGAGCAATTTGTTGCGCTTCTGATAACTGCCTTTCCGCTTCTTTAACCTGTTCAAACTCGGAAAGATGGAGGGTAATATTATGTATTATGCAAATAACCTCTTTTGGATTCCCCTGACTATCGACAAAAAGCGATCCTGAAGCGGAAACACGGAGGTGAGATCCATCTTTTGTAAGTGCTGTGCATTGCACGTTAGTAATTGAACCATCTAATAGTATTTTCTCAAACGCTGCTTGGACAATTTGCTTATCTTCATCGACAACAAAATCAAAAACTTTCTTGCCAATCAATTCTTGTTCATTTTCCCAACCAAATATTCGAACCGTTTGTTTATCTGCTCTAATAAGAGTACCAGTCCCATCCAGAACAATAATAGCTTCAGGGAATAACATCACTGTCTTCTGATAATTTTGTCCGATATCTTGCGGTTGATCACTCATAGATTACTAACAATATCAAGCATATTATACTTTGCTCTTGCTTTCAAGAGGTTATTTTTTTAACCTCTACACAACTATTAATATCTCTGTCTGTTGCCACAATGGCTGATATGAAATATTACCAAACTGGCATTCAAATTATTGACTCACATTATGCAAATATAGCAATTTTATAATTGATTCTGCGCTTGGGTTTGGATATAATAACCTTCATGAGTGAGATGTCAGAAATCCCGCAAGAAGAACTTTATAAGCCTGTTCATGATATATTTGAAGCTGGTATTAATAGAGATGCGAAACGATATAGAACTCCAGAAGAGCATGAGGATGATCAAATAAGGCGAGATGATTACAAAGAACTTTTCCCAACAACATTCGCGTCACTAATACAAATTTTTAAAGAACCCTCAAAGATAGATAGTGCACTTCGTGTGTTGGATCAGGTACGAATTAACGCTATGTCTTCAGGAGGCGTGTCGGCTGATCCTGAACATTGGATTGGAACCATGACTTCTGATAGAGGAAAACAACTTGTCAAAAATATTATTGAAGATGAAGAGAGTAATCCAGAGACACCATAGAAAAGAATTACTGAATTCAAAAAATCCGCACATAGAGAATAGAAGACTATACTATAAGTTTCTATTTAAACTCCAGCTCTGTAGCCCTATATT
>DATMOG010000098.1:0-19042 GCA_035568375.1 Candidatus Sulfotelmatobacter sp. | reverse complement strand
ACCACCCGTCAAAATAGCAATATCCTGCAGCATTTCTTTTCGTCGGTCCCCAAATCCAGGTGCTTTAATAGCAACTGAATTAAAAGTACCTTTGAGTCTATTTACAATAAGTGCTGCAAGTGCTTCTCCCTCTATATCATCAGCAATGATGACAAAATTCTTTGACACTTTGACAAGATTTTCTAGGAATGGAAGGAATTCATTAAGAGCTGAAATCTTTTTGTCAGTAATCAGAATATATGGATTTTCAATTTCAGCTTCCATTTTATCAGTGTTAGTTGCAAAGTATGCTGAGACATAACCTTTATCAAATTCCATTCCTTCTTTATAAACAACTTCCATTTCCATGGTACGACCTTCTTCAACGGTAACAACACCATCTTTGCCAACTTTTGTTAATGCTTCAGCAATCATGGAACCAATTGTTTCATCTTGTGCAGAAATCGTTGCAACACGAACAACGTCTTCATCTTTGACAGGTCGTGCCATTTTCTTCACTTCTGCAATAACAATTGCTACTGCTTTATTAATACCTTCCCGAAGGATCATTGGATTAGCGCCTGCTGTAACGTGTTTCATACCATCATTAACAATTGCTTGAGCGAGGACAGTTGCAGTTGTTGTACCATCACCTGCATTATCATTGGTTTTACTTGCAGCTTCTTTAGCAAGTTGGACACCCATATTTTCGAATGGATCTTTGAGTTCGATTTCTTTTGCAACGGTAACACCATCGTGGACAACAGTTGGTGCGCCCCATTTCTTTTCGAGTGCAACATTGCGGCCTTTAGG
This sequence comes from Candidatus Sulfotelmatobacter sp., assembly GCA_035568375.1. Taxonomy (GTDB): domain Bacteria; phylum Patescibacteriota; class Microgenomatia; order Levybacterales; family UBA12049; genus JACDET01. Next base: position 18,250 of record DATMOG010000098.1, on the reverse strand, counting down.
TCCAAGCGTCGTAATAACTGCTTTTGCCAAAGTATTTACACCCTTTACGAGTGATTGTCTTGATTCTTCTCCGAATTGTAATTGTTTTGCCATAGTAATAAAAAAGTATATCGTTACTCTACGATTGCGAGTATATCAGTTTGTTTAACAATTTTCCACTCCTCGTTACCGACCTTTACTTCATTGCCACCCCATTTGGTGTAATACACTTTGTCTCCAACTTTAACGACCATTTTTTCAACTTCACCCTTTGGATGAATGATTCCTGGACCAATTGCCATCACTTCACCAATTTGTGGTTTTTCCTTAACATTTTCAGGAAGATAAATACCCCCGGCAGTTTTTTCTTCTGCCTGAAGAGGTTTAATAAGTGCATTATCAAAAAGTGGTTTAATATTTGATTTTGTTGTCATAGCAATATAATTAAAAATGATCTGTCACTCAAATATTGAGTATGCCAAAGTATACAATAGAAATTTTCCCTCGTCAATACCCTATAACAATCTGACATCAAGGCTTCTCTATTGACACAACCATATTTCTTCTATACGATAAATTTATCGTTCGATTTAGAACGTATCTTATTGTATGAATTTAAACGGTAAAAAACTGTTCCTTATTGGGTTTATCGTTGTCCTTCTCGTCGGCATCCCCTTAACGATATATATCCTACAACAACAAACTGCTACACAACAGCATGCTCAAGCATCTACTAATCTTGCTTTTAATCCTGGATCTACCGCTGCTGCACCTATTCAAAAAAATATTGGTGACTCAATACCCCTTGATATCAGTGTTGATCCAGGTAAAAATTTGGTTTCTTTTGTAAAATTGGATATTCAATATGATCCTACAATTTTGGCTACTGCATCAGCTGATGCATTCAAACCTAATGTCACTGCATTTCCTTCTATGCTGGAAGGCCCTGTTTATTCAGCCGGAAAAATCTCTGTAACACTTTCTGTCGGTCCTGATCCAACAAAAGCTATCCAACAAAAAGTAACTGCAGCAACAATTACCTTTACTGCATTAAAAGCTACTCAACCTGGAACACCAACATTAGTATCATATACGACTAATACCCAAGTACTGTCAATTGGATCAACTGATCAAGCAAGCGAAAATGTCTTGTCAAGTGCAATACCTGCAACGATCATCATTGGTAATACTGCCCCTACTTCCGCAATTCCTTCAGGAACACCTACACCTACCACAGAAGTTACTCCAACAGATGTGCCAACGGCAGCACCAACAAACGCAGCTACAGATACACCAACACCAACTACATCACCTACTAGTGGACCAACATCAAGTACTACTCCTCCAGTATGTAACACTGTAACTGTTGACCGCGCTACTACAGGTAACGCACCTTTCGCACTCACTTTTACAGCTAACGGAAATAGCAGCACGGGAACTATTAGCAAAGTTACCTTTAACTTTGGTGATGGACAAGTCAGTGATATCACGCAAGCAGGAGGTATTGGTACTGCTTCAGTAAATGTTCAAGCATCCCATACGTATAACAATCCTGGTACATATCAAGCATCTGCAATCCTTACAGACAATACCAATACAGTCAGCTCAGCAAGCGCAAATTGTCAACAATCTATTACTGTTAACGCAGCAAGCGGGAGTGGTACGATCAACCCATCACCGACAATGCCAGCAACAGGTTCAACAGAAGTTGCTGTCGGAATCGGTTTGGGTGCAATGCTTTTGATCTTTGGTGGTGGATTACTCTTCTTTATCCTCTAAAAAGGCCTATTGACAATAAAACGCGACATTGTAGCTTTTTAACTGTTATCTGAAATCATCGAAAAGAGTGCTTCCTGTGACAATGCAACTTTTCCAGTCGTCCTCATTCGTTTCTTACCTTTCTTCTGAGCTTCAAGTAATTTATCTTTTCTTGTTCTATCTCCACCGCTCATTTTTGCCAAAACGTCTTTCCTGAAAGGCGAAATTTCTTCACGTGCGACAATTTGATTATTAATTGTTGCCTGAATAATTTGACGAAATTGCTGACGATCAAGTGATTCTTTCAATTTCTCAGCTTTCTCGCGAGCGACATACGACGATTCATCTTTATATACCAATTCCGATAACACATCAATTGGATTCCCATTAATCATAATTTCTAACTTTACTAAATCCGCTTGCTGATAATTTGTCAATTCATAATCAATACTTCCATATCCAGCAGTAACTGATTTTATTTCTCCTGCCAAACCACGGATAAACATAGAATACGGCATTTCATATGACAATACGACAAACGCTTCATGATACTGCATATCCAAAAGAGCTCCTTTTTTCTTCTGGCAGACAGCCATCACATTACCAACATAATCTGCAGGGACATACACATTCAACAACATATACGGCTCGTACATTTCTTCTCCTCTTTTTTCATAGAGTACCTGTGGCATCGTCAATAATAAATCTAAACCAAACTCCTGTTTTAGTCGTTCTTTCACAATATCCGCATGTAATAATCCAAGAAATCCAACTCGAAATCCACTTCCAAGATAGGCAGAATATTCATCCGTATATGTTAACGATGTATCATTAAGTGCAAGTTTACCCAATGCATCTTTCAATTCCAGATAGTCATTGGATGCTTTAGGGTACATCCCAAAAAAGACCATAGGCAATGGTGTTTTATATCCAGGTAATGCCTGGAAATCTAAAGATCGTGCATCAATAGTAGTAATAGTATCTCCAACACGACATTGTTTGATATCTTTAATGCCTCCAACTAGATAACCAATTTCACCCGTAGTTAATTCATCAGTTTCTTTGAGAAATGGAGTAAAAATACCAACTTCAATAAGATTAGTCTTAACGCCGTTTTGGTAAAATTCAATTTGATCGCCTTTTTTTATCTGACCATCAACAATTCTGGTGTAAGCAATAACGCCACGATATTCATCATAGACAGCATCAAAAATCAGTGCTCGAAGAGATGCATCAACTTTTCCCTGTGGTGGCGGAATTTTTTCAATAATTGTATCAAGCAACTGCTGCACATTTTCCCCTGTCTTTGCTGAAATAAAAAGGATTTCTTCTTTCGCAAAACCAAAATCTACCAATTCTTTAACCACTGCATCAATTTGTGCATTTGGCAAATCGATTTTATTCAAAACAGGAATCATTACTAATCCTTCTTTTTTAGCTACCTGATAATGAGCAACTGTCTGAGCTTGAATTCCCTGAGTTGCATCAATAAGTAATACTGCTCCTTCACAGGCAGCCAAGGTCCGAGAGACTTCATAAGAAAAATCAACATGACCTGGGGTATCAATCAAATTTAATTCATATGCCTTATCTCCATTTTTATAATTCATCCGGACCGGTGCAAGCTTAATCGTAATTCCTCGTTTACGGCTGATGACATTCTGATCAAGAAACTGCTCCTGCAATTTATCTTTCGCAATTGTCTTTGTCAGTTCAAGTAAACGATCAGATAATGTCGACTTCCCATGATCCACATGGGCTATAATTGCAAAATTTCTAATATAATCTTGTTTGTTCATGCCCATAATTGTACCAGAGAACCTATTCCAATGCGAATGGATGGAGAGTATATGCATACTTACTAAGTAAAAAAGATTGTTATTCTCCATAAAACAACTCGATGGATCAGGTCGCAATAACAAATATTTTTTGTTACAATAACATCGATGAACAAGTTCCATATTGCACTCTTTTCTCTTATCGTTGCTGTCTTCTTTGGTATCATTGTTACAACAGAAGTTGAATCAAACGGTCATAAAGTAGCAACTGCCCCAACACTACCTCCTGATGCAAGTACATTTCAATTAATTACGCCAACAGGTCCTTCTCATCTACAACAACCACTACAAGGACAACAACCGCAAGGACAAGGACAACAATCACAACAACCACAACCGGGTTCACAAGCATATGAACAAGCTGCTGCTGCATTACAGGGACCAATTGCAGCTTCTATTTCTGCAACAATCAAAACATCAAAAGGTAACATAAACGTGATTCTCTTCGGTGATAAGACTCCCAATACCGTAAGAAATTTTATTTTGAAAGCTGGGACCAACTTCTATAACGGTCTACTCTTTCACCGAGTAGAGAATTGGGTAGTACAAGGAGGTGACCCAAAAGGTGATGGGACAGGTGGGGGACAAATGGGAGCAGAACAGACACAAAAATCATTTGTAATCGGATCATTGGGGATTGCACGAGGAAGTAATCCGCAAATTAATAATGACTCACAATTTTTTATTACAAAGACAGACGCTTCCTGGCTCGATGGACAATACACTAATTTTGGCATTGTCACCAGTGGTATGAGTGTGGTCAATAATATCCAAATTGGGGATAAAATTGAAGGAATAACAATTAATCAGTAAAAGATATGTTCACCGATTCAGCAATTATTGTGTTTATCAATCCACTGATAAGTCTCAATTAACGCATTTGCAAGTGTTGCTTTCGCACTAAAACCATTATGACAAAGATCCAGTTCATTACAACAAGTGAGAGAGGATATAAAATAGTTACCACAGATACCGTTTGCAATGCAAAAAGAGAAAATATAAACTTTAATCCACTCAAAAAATAAGTAATCACTGTTTCTTCGTGAGGCTTTATAAATGATTTACGAAATGTTGGAAAAAATCCAAATGCATCAATAACCGTAATTATAATAACAGACAAGAGAGGTCCTTTTGTGATAAACCAAAAGATCAGTGCAATCACTGCACCCATAAGACATAACCAGTCGATAAGTATTATATTTGTTCTCCCCTTTATAAATCCAAAGATGAATATAATAAAACTGATAATTGCAGTAAACCCAGTCACCCATGCTCCAGCTCCAGCTCCTCCAGAAACTTGACCAAAAAAGCCTATTCCAGTTAACATAGACCAAACTAGCCAAGAAAAAGCATGAGGTTTTGTTGTATTTGCAAAAATATCCCGAAAATATGGGATATAACTTATAAAAGCAATTACAGTTGCAATAATACCAAGTAGTTCCTTGTAACTCATCAAGCAAATTATAGCAAATTGCCAACTTTGCTAATAAATTGCGAAATTGTGCTTGACGTTCTATAATAAATAATATGTCCAAAAGAAAAGCAAGGCGAAAAAAACCATTAAAACTAAAACTAAAGAAAAAAACTGTCTACACTATTTTTAGTTTGGGCTTTTTTCTCATTGGTGTTCTTCTCCTCATTTCAATCATCCATCGAAGCGACTCGACAATGATCATTAATAATTGGGCACATGATAAATTCGGCTCCCTGGCTATTCTTTTGCCTTTTGCCTTTTTTTTCTTCGGATTCCTTTTTTTACGTCTAAAAATATATCTTTCACAAGTCAACGTTACTGTCGGTTATATGCTTATTCTGCTTTCGTTACTCAGCTTAACAAAAAGCGGTGTATTCGGACAAAGCATTTTTTCAATATTGAAGGAGATTATTACTACTCCAGGCGCTGACATTGTCTTTATCGGTGGCTTATTGGTTGGAACGATTGTCTTTTTCGACACATCAATTGATGAAATTCTTGAAATGTTTAGCAATATCGGCGATACCTTTAACAAACTTATTCCACGCAAATTATTTACCCTTACTACCAAATCAGAAAAAACATCATTGGATAAAAACAAACCATTAACAATCAAAGGAGGACAAAAAGAAGAAATGATTGCACCACTCAAAGAAAACCTTCCACCACCTCCAAAAAAAGACCAAATGGAAATTTTGCCAGATAAATTAGTAAGTAATATACTTGCCGGAACAACATCTGGAGTCTGGGAATATCCCTCTCCTTCGCTTCTAGCAGAAAATCCGGGGGTGAAAGCAGATCGTGGCGATGTCAATAAAATTGCATCGACTATCGAAAAAACATTGCAAAGTTTCGGTATTGATACACGAGTCGCGGAAGCAAACTTGGGTCCAGCAGTAACCCAGTATGCCCTTGAGATTGCACAGGGAACCAAAGTGTCAAAGATCACTTCGCTTGCCAATGATTTGGCGCTCGCAACTGAAGCACCTACCGGACAAATCCGTATTGAGGCACCAATTCCAGGACGCAATCTGGTAGGACTTGAAATACCAAACCGTTCTCTTGAGGTTGTCAATCTTCGTACTATGCTTACCTCCACTGCTATGCAGAAAACAAAGTCAAAACTTACTGTGGCGCTTGGGCTTGATGTATCAGGTAATCCATTAGCTGTTGATATTGCAAAAATGCCCCATGTGCTCGTTGCCGGTACAACTGGTTCAGGTAAATCTGTTTTGATTAATGCCTTTATTTCATCCCTGCTCTTTCGTGCATCGCCACAAGAAGTCCGCTTAATCTTAATTGATCCAAAACGTGTTGAATTCACCGTCTATAATGGCATCCCTCATCTGTTAACACCAGTCATTGTCGATCCACAAAAAATTCTCTCGGCACTCAAATGGGCAATGGCAGAAATGGACAAACGGTACAAACTATTTGCAGAGAGAGGTGTGCGAAATATTGATTCGTACAATGAACTTGCAGGTTTTCAGGCATTACCATATATAGTTATATTCATTGATGAGTTAGCCGATTTGATGATGTTCGCTCCAGTTGAAGTTGAGGATGCTATTGCTCGACTTGCTCAGATGGCTCGAGCAACAGGTATTCACCTAGTGATTGCTACCCAAAGACCATCAGTTAATGTTATCACCGGTCTCATTAAAGCAAACATTCCCTGTCGTATTGCCTTTAATGTATCTTCAATGGTCGACTCTCGTGTTATTCTTGATAGTTCCGGTGCTGAAAAATTATTGGGAAGAGGTGATATGTTATATATTCCCCCAGATCAGGCAAAACCGACTCGTATTCAAGGATCCTTTGTCTCCGACAAGGATATCAAAAAGCTGGTTGACTTTTTGAAGGCACGAAACTATCCTGTTGAATATACTGAAGAAGTAATCACACAACCCCTACCGCTAAAAAAAGGAGGGCCAGGTGGAACAAATAGCGACGGAAAAGATGGAGAAATTGAAGAGGCAATCCGTTTAGTTTGCCAATTCAATACTGCCTCAGCATCCTTCTTGCAAAGAAAAATGTCAATCGGTTATGCAAAAGCTGCCCGCATTTTGGATCAACTGGAAGAAATGGGTATTGTCAGCCAAGCAGAAGGTGCTAAGCCAAGAGATGTCTTAGTCCGCAATGCAGAAGAATTTCTAACAAATCAACAACAAGAAAGCTAACATGTTATGGTACGCTTGGGACAACGATTATATCAAAAAAGACTTCAACGCAAACAATCATTTGAAGAAATTGCACAAGAATTAAAAATCAAACCAACATTTCTTGCTGCAATAGAAAGAGGAGAATATCATAAACTTCCATCTCCAGCCTATGCACAAGGATTTGTGCGAAATTATGCTTCATATCTTGGCCTTTCCAAGGCTGAAACAACAGTACTTTTTAAACGTGAATTCGATGAAAAAAGAGCAATGAAAGTACTTCCTGATTCGATGGTAAAAACAAAAGAGTTTCCTATTAAACGGATACGCATTCAACAATCATTGATTGCATTTGTTTTCTTTCTCCTCATCCTACTTGGATATCTTTTCTTTCAATATCGATCTGCAATCTTACCGCCATCACTTTCTGTCACCTCACCCCAAACAGGAAACAAAACGTCCCAAGACGTAATTGTTTCAGGAACAGTAGATAGCAATGCAACCATTACAATAAACGGAGAGCCAGTAACAGTTTCAAATAATGGCACCTTTCAAAAAAACATGACACTTTTTCCAGGCAGTGCAACCCTTTTAATCAAGGCGACGAATCGTTTTGGAAAGGCTACAATCGTTCAAAGAACAATCGAGGTACAATAACTCTTTCCAAACATTTACTTGACAGTAGGGCTTCTGGTAAGGTAGTCTATAAATATGGTTGATCCTGTCCAGCTTGTATTACTTTTGGTTATTTTAGTACTTACTATTTTGTTAGTGATCCTTGGTATACAAGTTTTCCTTATTCTCAAAGAGTTACGTCAAACAATTTCGAAAACCAATAGAGTTCTTGACCATGCTGATTCAATTACAGAAAATATTGAAGCTCCATTATCCGCTCTCTCTTCATTAGCACTCGGAGTCAAGGCATCATCTTTAATAACGGTTGCAAAATTCGTCAGGAGTCTTTTAGGTAAACATCATGATGATGACCGAAAACATAGAGAGTAAGTTAAAAGGCTATGAATCGAGGACAAAACGTAACAAACAGCAAAAAATAACGTACTGACTTATTGCCCCTGATTCAGGCCTCATGGAAGACAATACTGATATTTATGGAACACAATAATCATAACCAACAACAAAATGCAGGCAATGGCTTCCTCTTAGGAGTTATTGTAGGCGTGCTTCTTACGTTGCTCTTTACAACAAAACGCGGCCGTGCAATTTTTAAGGAAGTTCTGGAACGTGGGGTAGAAAAATTTGCCAATCTTGAAGAGCTAATGAGAGAAACAGAATATGAAGCTACAGAGGAAGATCTTTTAGAAGAAGAAGGCGATGATTTTATTCCAGCAAAACCGGTAGAGATACCCAAACCTGCAAAAAAAGAACCTGAAAAAAAAAGTATAGCGGAAGCACCTGAGCGGCAACAAGTAAAAGAATCAATTATAAAAGAAAACAAGGAATCTACGATACACGAAAAAAAGGAAGAAAAAAATACTGCAGTAAGCTCTGGACAGTCTGAAGAAAAACCTAAGTCACCCCGTGGAAAACGCTGGTTTCGTGGTCTCCGTAAAAAAAGCTAAAACAGAGTATCGTCTCCATTTTAATGTAGATGTACGCTAAGAAAAAAAATATAGAAAAGAATCTAAGCTGCGAGACTCGGGTATGTCATTGCTAATGTTCCTACTCCTTTTAGTCCAATCGCTTCTCTTATTGCAACTGGTTGTCTTAGATAGGTGGCAGTTTTTTCAGCTGCTTCTTTTACCCCATATCCTTTGAGAAGGCTACTACCTTCAACCAAAAATGCTCTAGCAGCTTCTGGTGTTGTTCCATCAGATGCTGCTTCTGATATAGCAGCGAGTGTTACCCCATAGACTTGTCCAGCTCTCTTTAAGACATCTTGTGCTAATCTTTGTATTTCAGGAGTTGTAGCTCTTTCTCCTGAAGCAACTTTACTAATTAGTGCTTGATCTTTTGGAGCTGCTTGAAAATTTCCTAGGGCTTGAGGTTTCAATTCATTAAATAGTTGTGGATCAACTATAAATGACTCATCTTGTTCAGCCAATAATTGCATACCAGCTGCTAAACGCCAACTAAGAACCTCTCCAGTTTCAAGCTCAACTTTTGGATAGGTACTAACCCAGCCGTTGTCTCTCATGCGTCCATAAACTGCATCAGCTGGAAAATCAGCATGACCAATCTCAAGATTGACTAACCCACCATTATCTACTGCACCATTTGTTCCTGTTCCACCAACAAAACCTGCTGGAATAACATCAAATCCTTCTTGTGAAGCGGATTGAACTGCACCGCCATCAAGAGCAACTGCTGGTGTATCGTTAATGGCGACAAGAGTTCTTACATTAATGCCTAATTCTTCAAGTTTAACTCGCAAAGCGCCAGTAATATTAGCATGTCTTTCCTCATCCCAATCTGTTATTCTCCAGCCTTTTGGTAGCGTTCCATCTTCTTTTACATCAACAAGTTCAGCCTCAATTCCATCTGGTTTTACTTTATTTATATGAGGAAAGCCTAATGAGACACCAACATCTACAGGTTCTCCTTGTCGTTCTTCACTCAATACTTCTGCAGCAATAGGGTATGCCATTCTACTTATAAACTCATCAAAAGTTACTTGTCTACTTGAATTTTCATAAGCTCTCTTACTAATATCAGCTAAGGTAACGCTACCATCTACTTGTTTTTCAGCTTTTTTGACATTCCAATTTGTTCCTGCAATATCTGCTACATACGCTGTAGTTCCTACTAGGACACGATCCCATGCTTGGGGAGTTACAGGAGGAATGCCTGTTGGAATAGCAAGTACACCACCATCAACTCTCGTTGGCTCACCTTGCCTAGCTAAGCCAATTCTTATTTGTCTTTGGAGTAATGCAAAACGGGATACAACCTCAGTTGGTCTTAATTCGCCTATACCAAGATCATGGATCAATTGATTGCGTCGTTCGACAGGAGCTTGTTCTCTAACCCCCGGTTGATTACATTTTCTAACTTCTGGATTTGCTGCCATAATATTTTATATCTATGGGATAAAATTTAAAGATAAGAATGGAATTTTACTAAATGGAAGAGTTAACAACTTGACAAATAGCTGACAAACTAACCCTAAGCATGTCTCTTACACATACTCGCTTTACCTGCTTTCTACGATAATTCTTGGTGCCTAGAGGCCATATTTCTTTACATCTGCACCATGTTGGTTAGAATTTACCTCATAATGATTATGTCCTGATTTATCTGAGACGTAGAAGAGATAATTTGTCTCCGGTGCGTTAATAACTGCTTTTAATGCTTCTATTCCTGGATTAGAAATTGGTCCAGGAGGTAGGCCTGTATTGATATAAGAATTAAATGGCGAATTCACTTGCAAGTCAATCAGAGCTAAACTTGTTTTCCACCAAGACTTCTGATCAGATTGGTAGCCTAATGCATATTGGATAGTTGCATCGACTTGCAGTGGCATTCCAGCAGTAAGTCGATTAAGAATTACAGATGCAACAAGAGGACGATCCTCAGAGAACTTTGCTTCACGTTCAACAATTGAGGCAATTGTAACAATCTGCGCTTTGGTCAAACTAGATTTCTTACCATCAGGAATACTGTCATATTTTTTAATAAAGTTAGCCTCCATTGTTGAAATAATAGTATTGATATCAACATTTTTATTAAAAGAATAGGTGTCCGGAAAAAGATAACCCTCATTTACAATTAATTGCTGTTTCCATGAAGGCTGATACGTAGAAAAATGTGCCTCGAGTATCGCAGAAACTTCCTCTGCTCTCTTACCTTCTGGAATTGTAATGCGTATATCGTCAGTTGCTAATTGCAAAATATCTGCAATTTTCCCGGCAGACATTGAAGGAGATAGCTGAAACTCACCAGCCTGAATTTTATCTCCAATCCCTTTTTGTTTTACCAAAAAATAAAATGTAATAGGGTCTTTTATCAAACCTTGCATTTTGAGATTGTTGGCAATTTGCCTAACATTTTCACCTTGAATTACTTCGAATGTCTTGATTGTTTGATCTGCAGAATTTGCTGGGGTAGTTCCATTAAACCACCATGCACCTAAACCGCCAATAACAAGAATAAGGATAACAATAAGGAAAAAAAACTTTTTCATAGAATTACTTGAATGACTTTTTCTTCGGCGACTGACAAAATCCATAATCTATTTATCTGTACGACAACATTGGGAAATTTGCAAGTGAGTCTTTTGCTTCTTCTAAATTTCGCTGTGATTCACTATACAACGTAAAAATGGTATCTCCCGATTTGACGGATTCATCTGACTTTTTGTGCAAATAAATGCCACTTTTTTTTTGGATGGGTGCGCCAAGAATCTTTGCTATGATTGTCACATTACTTGAATTTATTTCTTTTACAATCCCATCTTCTTTTGCTTTGATAGAATAGGCGTACTTGCCCGGCTTAAGATCTTCACTTATTATAGCAGAGTTTCCACCTTGAGCGTCGATAATTTCTCGCATTTTTTTTAATGCATGACCACTGGAAAGAATATACTTTGCCCAATTTTCCCCATTGCCGAATTCTTTTTTCACTTGATCCCTCAATCTTTTGGGAGCATCTTTAAGACATAAATCAAGTAGTATTCCGGCAAGTGTTAAAGCTTTTTCCTCAAGATCAAGAGGACGCTCTACTTTCTGCTCAAGTACTTTTAATGCTTCTTTAGTTTCTAAAACCGGTCCAACTCCTCGTCCTGCTGGTTGATTAGTATCATGAATACATACTTGTAAAGTGACTTTAAACTTTCTTGCAAGGTATTCAAATTTCTTTGCAAGAATTTCAGCATCTGATCGCTTATGCACCTTCACATGTGAACCATATGGCAAATCAATCACAATATGATTTGACCCAAAAGCAATCTTTTTTGCCATAATTGAGACCAAAATTTTATCAAAACTTTCAAACATCAAAGGCTGTTCAACTTTAATTAATTCATCATCTGCCGGAGCAATATCAACACTTCCTCCCCAAACAATACAGGCATTTGCCTTTCTCACAATTCGGTATATTTCTTCTTTTGAAAATGTTACTGGCGCAAGCACTTCCATATCATCTCCTGTACCACCAGGTGTTGTAATCGCACGTGATGAGCTTTTAGGTATAAGAAAACCGGCAGCAGCAATAATAGGAATAACTAGTAACGTTGTTCTTGTCCCTGGAACGCCTCCAATTGAATGTTTATCCGCAACAATACCTTTAAATTTGAGTTGCTCACCTGTCTCAATCATTGCTTTTGTGAGATAATACATTTCTTCATTACTGAATCCTTTAGAGTACCCTGAAGCAGCAAAATATGTAGTAAGAATAGGAGACAATTTTTCGTGGCTGATAGCGTCCATTACAGCAAAAATCTCTTTATAACTGAGCCTTTTACCGACAAGTTTTTTACGAATTGCTTGTAGAGCTAGTGTTTCTTCAGTCATCACACTCCCTTAATCATTCGGATTGCATCTTTAAAAAAGTTTCTGATCAACATAATAATAAAATAAATAATGCCATTAATGACCCGATAGATAAATGGCCAAACTTTCTTCATGAAAACAATTATTGGCGACTGTTGTAAATTATTCTCCATAGTTCTATTGTAATCACTTTGTCTATGATGTTTCAAGTTTTGCTTTTACTATTAACCGCTTCCATGTTGTCCCTGGAGGAGTGCAGGTAACAATGCTTATATAGCTACCATCTGTATCTTGCGCCAAATATGACGTGTCATCAGCAGGGATAATACTCATTTTCATTATTTTATACGTATACACTTTACTACCAATAGTGACATTCATGATGTCACCTATCTTGAGATCTAGTGCTGTTGCAAAAATCGCATGAGGATTTTTCGGGTCAAACCATTGAGGAAGCGTAGAATGACCAAAAATAGTAGCATTACCAATATTAGGAGGTAATGCAGTCCCTGGAAAATGAATTAAATGGAGATTAACATTATTATCTGTTGTCGATACATAGGCATCATCGATACCGAGTCGAGGAACCGAGAGATAATAATTAGATAATTGTTCTGTTACTCCAACTTGTTTATATTGATCTACACTTGTAGGAGGAAGCCAACTCGTATCATTAGCATTACCCAAATGAGTTAGCTGATTTGCTGTATTCTCAAGTAAGCTTTTAATTGAATCTTGTGTAATAATAGTATTTTGTGGAATTGGTGACGCAAATGACTGACTGGCATAGGCAGGCATTATATACACCACATAGGAAAACAAAGGAAAAAATGTATAGAGTGCTAACATGATACCAGATACTGCTACAAAAAGCCCGGTAAACCGAACTAACACTCTAAGGCTAACGCCTTTTCTTTTTCTATAGACGAGTTTTCGCATAACATTATTGAGATGTAATGGTAACTGAGATATGGTGTGGCAGGCTTGGAAATAATAATGGCACCAACGGAATCGGTGGAGAAAATACAATATCAGCTTTAGCTACTTGAGGTAAGCTACTCAATGAATTTTTTGCTTCACCAAGCGATTTATGCTGAATATTACTAATAACATCTTGTGTATTAATATTGGGGAGCAAACCAGCCTGAATAGATACTTTAGCAGTTGCTGCATCTTTTGTCCGTTGCGATACATCACTCACTGTTTCCTTCACACTTCTATTTGCGATATTTGGATCTTGCGGATACTTTTGTTTCGCAATTGTTTTGGCATAATCATCTAAATCACTATTATTATATGCCATACCCGCATAGACAATGTCAGCAGTTAGTGAAACCTGAGATACCTGATCATTTATATGATGATCAAATTTTTGATTCTCAAGTGTTGGATTACTTACCAATGGTAATACTGTTTCATCATTTGAAGCCTGTTGAGTTAGCTTTTGTTTAGCGGCATCCTGTACACTTTTTGATATATCTGTGCGTAATTTTACTAAATCATTTGATGACACAACAGTCACCGTCTTTTTTGTTCCACCAGAAAAGGCATTATCATTTTTTGCAGCTACCGTATTTCCGCCACCAATAGCAAATTGAGTTCCTGAAGGGACATTACCATCGGTACCTATATCTCGCGCTGTCACTGATGCATTGGTTGTACCTGGTTTTGTTCCTGAAAAAACATCTCCTGAGGCAGAAGCAATAGTCGTATTATTATCCAAAAAGAATACCTGACCATTACTTGCTGTTACTGTGGTTCCGCTATTAAGCGTCACTGGTCCACTGGAATTATTATAAACTGTGACAGATCCTTTTGCTTTATCGCCAATATCTTTTTTACCTGTAGCTGGAGTAGAAGCTTGTCCCGTAACTGAGGTCGAAATGCTTTTTGCTGCAATAAGGTTGTTACTGAAATCATTTGTCTGAGTGGTTGAAAATGTGACTGTCTCATCCTGGCTCACCATGTTAGGTTTCATAATAAGAGTTACGTTTAAGTGCATTAAATAATAATAAAATAGAATAACACCAATAATGACAAAAATTATAGCAAGCAATGGAAGAATAATGATAAGGGGAGCCTTATTACCTTTAAATTTTGCAAATAAACCTTTACGTGTAAAAAGTTTGAAATTTTTGGGAAGTTTTAGTAATGAAAGACGTTCTACGAGCGATGTCTTTGATTTCTGTCTTCGGGATGATTCATATTCTTTTTCTTCTTCATTGGCAAGAGATTCATCATGATGCACCATATGATGGACTGATGCACTCTCTTCTCCCAAATGCACTGCTGCTGACTTGTGCTCTGGTACATCTTGCTCCATCATAAAACCAAAATCACTTGCTTCCGCTGCGTCTATTTCTGCTTCCTCAGTCGATTTGCCGAAGTCTACCGGTGGTTTTTCTGAAACATCAATACTATTTTCAGTATCAGCCTGCTCTTCTTCACGAGCTATCGCTTCTTCTTCCTTAAGTATCCGAGGGGCTATAGCAGGCAACGCTTCATGCTCTCCTTCATTGACTTTAAAACCCATCTGTGTTGCAGCACCAGACATGACAGAACGCATATCAAAAGCCGTTGGGAGTACTGTTACCTGTGGAACATGCATAAAAGGCAAGTGGTTACTCCAATGATGTACGATAAATGCCTGGCTCGTTCGCTCATCCGGTTTACTTTGAAAAATGATGATACGAGCAGGCAACACGGGAACTGTAAAATGCCCAAGCAATTTATCTACCGTAACCGGGGTTGATTCGAGATGAGGACTACTGACTGACTCAATCACTTTCCCCCCCCTGAGAAGACTTAAAGCAACCTCATTTTTATTCACTTCTGCAAAGATTGCCGAAACAGGAGCTCCTTCTTCTTCTTGCATCAGATGGGTTATCGCCTCTGTTGTTACCATAAACCCTATTGGTGTAAGATCAAGCGCATTGCAAACTTTCTTTAACTTTTCCAAATAGTCTTTTTTAATTTTTTTTGTCTCAGGATCAACCCAGGTATTCTTGACACCAAAAACAGTCTGATGAGTTTGAATATCAGAAGGTAATATCTCCTCAGCACGACTTATCGCTTTATCAACAGAGCTTATCAATTCATCAACCGACAAATCTTCTAAGGAATCTGGGAAAAAAGCTTCATGCGTATTAATCTTTTTGAGGATATCTTCTTCGGTTTTGAGTATTACCGCACCTGCCTTTTCGTCTGTAAGGATAAGCGCAAGATAATAATCAGATTCTTCTTTCTTCGATTGTAGAAACGGAATAGGCAGCTTCATAATACATGGATAAAATTATCACCCAACGATAGCATATACTCTTCGCATATTTTTGCCAAGAGATTCCTGCTTTATTATCTTAAACGATTTTATCTTCTCTGTAAATTCAACATGTGGCCCACCACAAAATTCAATGGAATATGCTTTTTCAGGATATTTGGAATCACCACCAATAAAATAAATTTTTGAAGTAACCTGATAGGTATCCTTAAATAATCCAATCGCTCCCATTTTTTTTGCTTCCTCAGTTAGAATCATTTCGAAGTGAACAGGCAAATTTTCTTTTATCTTTCCATTAATCACTTTCTCAAGCCTTGCAACTTCTTCATCTGTGAATTTCCTATCAAAATTACAATCGAAACGGAGCCGTTCAGTCGTGATATTTGATCCAGTCTGATGTAATTGCTTACCAAACATATCCCGCAACGCCTGATGCAATAGATGCGTTGCCGTGTGTCCCATGATTGTTCGCTCTTGGTGATCTGCCAAACCTCCACGAAACTTGTGTTCTGCTCCTTTTTTAGAAAGATTTTGATGTTCTTCCATTTTTTCAGCAAATTGTTGCCGATCAAATGTATACCCTAAGCTTTCAATCTGTGTTGGCGACAATCCATGTGATGAGTAAAGATAAAACACATCATCCGATGAAATTTCAGTGACGCCCATCAGATCATCACCAACATGCTTATATTTTTGCATGATATATTGCTTTGCCTTATGGAGAGCTGAACTGTATTTGATAACTTCTTCAAGAATCGTATTTTTAATCTCTTCAAATTTAGCAACTAACTCAGGATCAGTATCCTTATATTGTTCAATGACTGCTTCGATAACTGGTGAGACATCTTTGCCGGAAAGTTTGTTCATATGATCATAGCTTCGACGAATCAATCGTCTCAAAATATACCCTTGATCTTTGTTTGATGGCCGAACACCTGTAAGAATAATAAAACTGCTTGCAACAAGATGATCTGTGATAATTCGCATACTTTGCTGATTACCTTTATAATCTTTATCAACTTGTTTTTCGATAGCCGTAATCACAGGTAGAAGCAAACTTGTTTGAAAAACATCCGGCTGGTTTTCAACAGCTATGAGCAATCGTTCTAAGCCACCGCCAAAGTCGACATTAGGTGTAGAAAGTGACTTAAGTGAACCATCTGCTTCTTTTCGATATTGCATAAAAACACTGTTAGCAATCTCGACATATCTACCGCAGTCACAATTCACATGGCACTTCTCACCAAATTTCGGATCATGCTTTGTACCAAAATCATAAAACACTTCACTTGAAGGACCACCCGGCTCACGTGCCGGCATTTTTTCTGGAGGACCAGAACGTGACCACCAATTCTTATCAGTACCGTAATACTTAATCCGCCCTTCAGGATCTATACCAATACTCCTAAATAATTCTTTCCAAATTTCGACCGCTTCTTTATCTTGCGGAATATCCTTATAACCGTCAAAGACAGTTACATACAATTTTTTCGGATCAAGTTGTAGCTCTTTTGTTAAAAATTCAAATAACCATGGCAATTCTTCTTTTTTAAAATAGTCTCCAAGACTCCAATTACCAAGCATACGAAAAAAGGTTGTATGTCTATTATCTCCAATCTCATCTATATCAACAGCACGAAAACAATTCTGTACATTAACCAAACGGCTCCCTTGTGGATGCTCTTCTCCCAATAAATAAGGCACAAGCGGCTGCATACCTGAAGAGGTAAACAAGGTAGTCGGATCATTCTGCGGAACAAGTGGAGAATTCGCGATACGTTTGTGTCCCCGTTTTTCAAAAAAGGTAATATATCTTGCTATAATATCTGCAGCCTTCATAAGAGTTAATTATAGCATCTCTGGGCAGAAAAACGAATTTATTTAATCTAACACCACATATATAACACTTCAGGTAAACTGAAAAGAGAGGGCTGTCAGGTACCGGATAAACTGAAATTCTGTTATTCTGAATAGTCTTCTCGTTAGATCGCGTTCAGGCCTGATAGTCAATTAAAGCGCAAATCCAAAAAATGAAAATCCTGATATATCCCCCGTCCTGTCGCATACGTTTTGTCTTTGACATTATTTTATAATCATAATTATATATAAAAACTGTATTTAAAGGAGAATTTGATTTGTGCACTTTTAAACTTTAAATAACAAAATTAATTTTGGATGCTGTCGGACAAGAATAGAAATGTCACCCCCCCCATTATTCCTTAGCTTTGTAAAGTTTTCTCCATGGATGATCAATTGGAGATTTCCAGTTAAGTTTGTGCCTTGTTAGAATTATTGGCGGTTTGTTAACTTTTTTTGGT
>DATMOG010000097.1:0-8909 GCA_035568375.1 Candidatus Sulfotelmatobacter sp. | reverse complement strand
CTGTTCCTCAAATACTTTCTTTTATTATGTTTATAAGTTATGCAATATCTTTATTATTGATTATTTTTTACTTCTTTTATCGGAAGCAATCAATACATCAGGTCAAATCGTTGGCTAATTTTATGGAGAAGAAAAAAATAATTATTATTTTCATTATTATTTTTATTTTACAATTGTTTTTCCGAATTTACAGTTACCGGAATGATTATTTGACACAATATAATGCATCGTATTGGAAAGAGCGTTTTGAAAATTCGCAATGGAGTAATAAGCCAGCATGTAGTAATCTTGACCCGCATGTTAATCCGTATACATGTATTTGGGATGATCGTTGGTATGAAAACCATAAAAATGATCTCAATGCACAATATCTTAAAAAGAATTCAATTGGTGACGATGGATTATATACTTATGCAGGATGGGCTTATATCCATGGAAAAGATCCAACAACTTTGAACGCAGAAATACCACCTTTTGGGAAATATCTCATCGGACTTTCAGAGATTATATTTAATAACCAAAATATTTTTGCATTAATAAGTTCTTTATTTGTTCTAGTAGCCTTTTATTTATTAAATACCGTTTTATTTAAAGATAAGGTATTAGCATTTATTCCAGTTGTTTTGTTTTCTTTTGATCCACTATTCTATACACAATTAAATACAACGATGCTCGATGCCCTTTATCTTGGTTTGTTATTCTTAATTTTTTACTTTTTTCTTAGGAGACAATTTATCGTATCAGCTATCTTTTTAGGATTAATGACTGCAACTAAATCTCCAGTTTCAACATTTGTTTTGATAAGTTTAGTCACATTGTTTTATATCTTTTTGACAAAACAAAAGCATGTATTAAAGCAATACTTCGTTTCTTTATCAGTTGCAATTATTGTTTTTATACTTACTTATCTAAAGTATTTTCTTGAAGGTCATTCACTGAAAGCATTTCTTGGAGTCCAGAAATGGATAATCACGTTTTATTTACATGGTGCGAAAGGATCATTGATAACTCCATGGGAAATGATTATTACTGGCAAATGGCATACTTGGTGGGGAACATATATTCCTTTTAGTCTATGGCATGTGGGATGGTGGTTGATTACCCCACTTTCGATGTTAGCAATTTATATAATGATAAGACGTAGACATACACGATCAATGTCTTTAATCGCAATTTGGCTTATTGCATATTTTTCTATGCTTTCATTGATTCCAACATGGCCAAGATATTTGCTTCTTGTTTTACCATTTATGTATAATTTTTCTATCTGGATTGTTTATAATATACCTATCGTGAAGAAAGTTTGGAGTAAGATTACATGAAAATTTTTACAAAATATAAATGGTATTGGTTAGCAGGACTTGGTATTGTTTTCTTATATTTTTTTACACGTATTTATCATCTTCTAACTCTCCCAATTTTTACAGATGAAGCGATTTATATCCGTTGGTCGCAAATTGCTGCAAATGATGCTAACTGGCGGTTCATATCGTTAACTGATGGAAAACAACCCATGTATGTATGGATAGCAATGCTCTTTATCAAGATACTTCATGATCCGTTGTTGGCTGGGAGGCTTGTTTCAGTTTTATCAGGCTTTATTTCAATGATTGGTATGTTTTTCCTCGGAAGGGAAGTGTTTAAAAATACCAAAATAGGTTTGCTCACAAGTTTTGTGTATGTTCTTTTTCCATTCGCTTTAGTTTATGACAAATTAGCTGTTTATGATTCGCTTGTCGCGATGTTTATGATATGGGCTCTTTATTGTACTATTCTTTTGGTCCGTTATGTCCGGTTGGATCTGGGGATGATTCTGGGTATGGTTATCGGCGGAGGTATGATAACAAAATCCAGCGCAGATTTTGGCTATATTTTGTTACCTTTTTCACTCTTACTTTTCCCTTTCAAGAAAAATTATGATAAAAAAAGAATGCTACATTTTATTATTTTTGCATTAGTATCAGTTATTATTGCTAATGCCATCTATGCAATTCTTCGATTATCGCCGTTCTATTATATTATTGGTCAAAAGAATTTAACATTTATTTATTCATTTAATGACTGGATCTTTCAGCCTTTTGCCTTTTTCATTGGTAATATGAAGGGGCTCGGTGGGTGGTTTATTGACTATATGACTGCTCCATTTCTTGTGTTGGCTGCAGCTTCCTTTTTTGTAGACAAGAAATTCTTTAGGGAAAAATTATTACTCTTTATTTGGTTTATTTTTCCTTTTATGGCACTAGCATTCTTCGGTAAAGTAATCTATCCGCGATTTATTTTATTCATGACTATGCCTATTATCGTTCTTGGCACGTATACACTATTTAGTTTAATGCAAAAGATAAAGCAATTTGGTTTACAGCTGTTATTTTTTATTGTATTTCTTAGTATGTTTTTAGTAAATGACTATTATCTTTTGACTGATTTTGCAAAGGCATCAATACCGCAATCTGATAAAGAACAATTAATCAACGGATGGCCAGCAGGTGAAGGGGTTACTCAAACAGTGAGTTTTTTACAAAAGCAAGCGCAACAGGGAAAAGTATATGTTGGAACTGAAGGTACATTTGGATTGATGCCCTATGCTCTTGAAATGTATTTGGATAAAAATCCTCATATTGCTATTCAAGGTTTTTGGCCAATTAATAGTACTCCACCAAAAGAAATACTTGATGCAAGTAAAAAGATGGCAACGTATGTTGTTTTTTATCAAGATTGTCCATCCTGTCAAGCTATTGGGAAAGCACCTTCGACATGGCCGGTTACTCCTGTTTTTCAATTAACAAAATTTGATCAAAACACCTACTATACATTATATAAAGTGAATCCTCAATGAAAAAGAAAGAAATAATAATTATTCTTTTTTTGTTGCTTTTTGCTTTGCCATCGGTACTTCCCTTAGCACATCATGGATTTTTTTTGACAGATGATGGAGAATGGATGATTATCCGTTTATCTGCGTTTTATCAAGCACTTCATGATGGGCAGTTCCCTGTACGTTTTCTACAAAGGCTTAATTTGGGATTTGGATACCCAGTTGCAGAATTTTTGTATCCCGGAAGTTTTTATTTTGCGAGTTTCCTCCATATTATTCGTTTTGGCTTTGTTAACTCGATAAAGATTGTTTATGGAGTGTCATTAATCGGTTCGGGCTTATTTACTTATTGGTGGCTTTCACGACTGTTCTCAAGATTCCCAAGTTTTATCGGCGCGCTTTTTACAATTTACATTCCTTATCATTTATATGATGTTTACAAAAGAGGTTCTATGGAAGTTTTCGCATTGCTCTGGGTGCCATTTATATTGTGGCAGCTTGAAAGAAAAAATATTTTTTGGGTGAGCGTTGGGATTAGCTTATTACTACTTTCGCATAATACGATGGCTCTATTATTTCTTCCGGTTCTTTTTATTTACTCGTTATTGCAAAAGATTGCTTCAATTAGAGTACTGATTACAACATTTTTTCTAGGCATTTTACTAGCATCGTTTTTTATTATCCCAGCAGTATTTGAACTTCCTTATACTATTTTTTCGCAAACACCTGTCTCCAATCCATTTTCGTATTTTTCTGATATACAAATGATAGGATATTCAGTTCTCTTTGTTTTGGTAATGATCATTGTGTTATTTTTACTAAAAAGAAAAAGAATCAACAAGTACAAAGCTACAACAATTTTCTTTTTTATAATAAGTTTATGTGCTCTTTTTCTTAGTACATCTTTGAGTAGTGTCCTTTGGCATTTACCGCAAGCAAGGTTGATTCAATTTCCATTTCGTATTCTCTCATATTTTGTGATAAGTATTGCTTTTCTTGCAGCAATTATCATTTCAGTTTTCAAAGGAAAACAACAATGGATTACTGGCATTATTTTGTTTAGTATTCTTGGATGTGCCGCATTGCCTTACAGTAAACCTGCTTCTTATTTTGACAACAGTGAGGGATATTATTACACTAATGACGCTACAACGACAGTTCATGATGAATATATGCCATTATGGGTTAAGCAGAAGCCGCTTAATCGTTCTGAGCAACAAATTGTTGTTTTAAAAACTATTGGTAAGGTTAGTAGTGTAACTCAGACAAATAAGTCATTGAGCTTTGTGGTCAATATGAAAAGAGCATCACAGGTACAAGTGAATATTGTATATTGGCCTGGTTGGCATGTAAACCTGGATGGTAAATCTACTACACTTTACGTTAACAATCCTCGTGGTATTATGACGGTATTAGTTCCAAAAGGCGAACATCGTTTATTATTTAGTTTTGGTGAAGATGCACTTAGATTCTTCGCAGATAGCGTAAGCATACTTGCATTTATTTGCTTACTTTTTTTTGTTTCACGGTTCCTGAATAAAAAATAGAAAAGAGATTGAAATAACAATATATATTGCAATTCTTGTAAATAAAACTTTATAATAAACATATGACTGAATTACTGAAATTTGACCCAATTTCTCGTAAGGTAACCTGGCTACTCATATTTTTGCTTTTCATAATAAGCGCTTCGTTAACATTAATAAATGTTGCGCATGTTCCTCCTGGACTTTATCAGGATGAATCAGCAATTGGTTATAATGCATATTCTATTCTTAAAACAGGTAAAGATGAATATGGGAATAGCCATCCGTTATATTTTAAGTCATTTGGTGATTATAAACTTCCAGTATATATTTACACAACAGCGCTATCGATAAAATTATTTGGATTAAATGAATTTGCTGTGAGATTTCCTTCAATTCTTGCTGGCGTATTTAGTGTCATAATTCTTTTTTTCTTTGTGCAATATCTTACTAAAAATACGACATTGTCATTTTTATCTGCTTTAGCTTTTGCTTTAAACCCTACGCATCTTATTTTCTCTCGAGCTGGTTTTGAAGTGAATATAGCGTTAGCTTTTGCTTTGACAGGTTGTTATTTATTTGTTCTTGCAGTAACAAAAAAGAAGTTTTTATTCATCGTGTTTTCTCTCTTATGTTTTGGTTTATCTTTGTATTCTTACAATGTTACAAGACTGATTTCTCCATTATTTTTTGCAGGTTTAGTAGCGTTATACTGGAAGCAAGTTAGAAGTTTTAGTAAAATTCATAAAATAAGCGCAGTGATTGTATCTTTACTTATTCTTTCGCCATTTTTGATGGAATTTTTTGCTCCTTCAGGTGTTTTATCTGCTAAATCTACTTTGATAACAAGCACTGACGTGTTAGCAAAAGATCTCGAATTTAGAAGCTATTTAGTCTCATTACCTCACATATATACGGCACTTTTTTACAATCAATACTTCTATATGATATTTCAATATTTGCAAAATTTGGCAACTATATTTTCTGGTTCTTTTTATTTTGTATCAGGCACAAGCCAATTGAATCAAGGAATTGGTGATGTTGGTTACTTCTACCTTTTTGATCTTCCATTTTTTGTGGTAGGTCTGATTATTTATTATCGAATAAAGTTCAAAGCGTTTCGAATTTTTAATTTATGGTTAATAACTGCTATTTTTGTACTTGCTTTAAGTAAGGATGTTCCTCAAGCAACAAGAGGATATTTTATTGTTTTACCTACTATATGTTTTATTGCATTTGGAATTTTTTTCTTTTTTTATTACTTATCAATTCATAAAAATAAGATAGTAAAGTATTTACTCCTTGCGATTTTTATCGTATTTGTATTCTCTGACATACAGTATTATTTTTTATCATATTATTTCCGTTTTCCTTTGGTTTATGCAAGCGCTTGGAGAAAGCAAGACAAAGATCTCACATTTTACCTTAAAGCACATGAGTCAAAATATAGTAAAATAATCATTGATTCGAGTACAGACTTTATTTATACAACTTATTTGTTTTATAGCGCCTATTCACCTTCAGAATTTGTTGCTTCTGCCAAACGATATAAAGATGGAGATTTAATTAAGGCGAATGCCTGGGGAAAATATCAAATTAAAAATATGCAATGGGATAAAGATTTAATGAGTCCTCATACTCTTATTGTTTCGACGCAGGCTGATGTTCCTAAAAATGCCATTATACTTGGGAAAATGTATGATCCAACGACGTTTAATACATTCTCTATCAATGGCAAAATTGTGAATGCACCACAAAATAATGTCAAGTATATGCTTATCGAAACTGATGCGAATAAAAATAATAAAATGCTACTTAAACAATTTGAATAGTTTTAAAATGAAAATTTTTAATTGTTACTGCGTATAGATAATTTTTTTCACAAACCCTGTATAATACATATATGATGAGCTTTTTGAAAAAGTACCTCGATATTTTTATTATCTTTGCTTTACTGATTTTTACGATGCTTCCATTATTTACTAACGGATTTTTCCCAATGCATGATGATGAACAGATTGGCAGGCTATACGATTTTAATAAAACTGTTATGGCGGGCGATCTACCTCCACGTCTTGCACAAAATTTGGGGTTTGGCTTTGATTATCCATTATTTAATTTTTATCCGTCATTTGTTTATTATGTAGGTGAAATTTTTCATTTGTGTGGGTTTTCTTTTATTAATTCAACCAAACTTATGATAGGGCTTGGTTTTCTTTTTGCAGGATTTTTTATGTACTTGTTTGCCAAAGAATATGTAGGCAGAATTGGAGGAATTGTTGCGGCTATTGCGTATTCATATGCACCTTATCATTCAGTTGATGTGTATGTTCGTGGTTCAATGCCTGAGTTTTGGTCATTTGCTTTTGTCCCTGCAATTTTCTGGAGTATATATAAATTGGCAAAGACAGGAAGTAACAGATATATGATAATTTCGGGGATTTTTGTTGCCTGTATTATTTTGACACATGATCTTATTGCAATGATGAGTAGTTTTTTTCTCGGTGCATTTTTCATTTATCTCATTGCTCAATCAAAAAAGAAAAAGTTACTTTTTGGAAAGATTTGCTTAAGTATTTTATTAGGAATAGCATTTACTGCATATTTTTGGCTGCCAGCATATTTTGAAAAACAGTATACTATGGTCAATTTACTGACAGATGAGCTTGCTGACTATCACTTACATTTTGTTTGTTTTAAACAATTTTTTAACTCACCATGGGGATATGGAGGATCATTGCTTGGATGCAACGATGGTTTATCATTTCAAGTAGGACAGGCGCAACTTTTCTTTGCTGTTATATCATTTGCAACATCTTTCTATTTTTTATTGAAGAAAAGGAAAGAATATGGCATAGCAGTTTTGTTTTTATTTTTGTTTGTCTTTTCTCTTTTTATTCAAACGAGCCATTCCGTATTTATCTGGGATCACGTATCGCAATTTGCATATATTCAGTTCCCTTGGCGTTTTCTTCTTTTTTCTGATTTTACTATCGCATTTCTTATGGCATATCTGTTTTCTCAGATAAAAAAAGAAAAGATAAAAATTATTCTTGCTGCAATAATAATTATTGTTTTAGTATTTATGAATAAGGATTACTTCAAACCTGAGAAATATTTAACAACGGTTACTGATGCAGACTATATAGCATCATCTGTTATCAAATGGAGAACAAGTATTATGTCTTTTGAGTACACACCGCGAGGTATAGCAACTAAAAAATCAAATATTGGCAATACAGTGATTGCTATTAATATAAATGAAATTCCTACAAGTAGTTATACCGTAATTCGTGGTAAAATGGTAGTCACACAGATGCAGGATATTCCTCAGCAAAAAATATTTGATCTGAATGTCTCGCAGCCAGGTTTGTTTCGATTTAATACTTTTACTTTCCCCGGCTGGAAGACATTTATTGATGATAAAGAAGTTATCTATTCAGACAATAATAAATTTAGGTTACTATCAATTTTAGTTCCACAAGGAAGACATATAATAAGAGCAACATTTACTGATACGCCTTTGAGATTATTCTCTAATTTGGTTTCTGTTATTTCTATTATCGGAGTTTTTGTTTATAGTTTATTTCAGAAAATTAAGCATAAAAGTAAAAAACAACAGTAACAATCTATGCCTATAAAAAGACCTAAAGTTGAAATTACGGTTCCTGTATATAATGAGGAAGAAGAACTAGCAAAGCATATAAATGTTCTTGCAAATTTTTGTAAGAGAAATATGTCTATATACGACTGGCATATTACTATTGCAGATAATGCATCGTCTGATAATACACCTATTATTGGTGCAACAATTGCTAAAAAAAATCCACAGATTAGTTTATTAAGACTTGAACAAAAGGGAAGAGGGCGTGCTGTTAAACGATCATGGAGTATGAGTCATGCAGATTTTTGTGTGTATATGGATTTGGATTTATCTACTGATTTAATTCATTTGCCAAAACTTATAAAGGTTTTACAAAAAGGATATGATATAGCAATTGGTTCAAGACTTGCAAAAGGTGCTACAGTAGAAGGTAGGACTTTTATTCGTGAAATAACTTCGCGCACGCTTAACTTTTTTTTTATACAAGCTCTTTTTAATACTCATTTTACTGATGCACAGTGTGGGTTTAAGGCAGTCACGAAAGAGGTTGTTGAAAATCTTATTCCAAAGATTCAGGATAACAGTTGGTTTTTTGATGGTGAGCTTTTAATTGTCGGAGAAAAGAGTGGGTACAAAATTTACGAGGAACCAGTACACTGGAAAGATAACCCTGGATCAACAGTGAGACTTATGACAACCATTTTCGGTGATATAAAGGCTATGGGGCGTTTATTAATTACAAAGCCTTGGGATATCCGTTAGTAGTAACTATTATGGAAGATTTTGATTTACAGATGGTCGCAAAGAAATCCGTCAGCGGGATTTTTGCTCTTGTTTCAAGAACGTTCTTTGTACAAATATTAACCGTAGTCAGTAATTTCGTCCTGACGGTTTATCTTGAACCGTCGATGTTTGGAATTTTTTTCATTGTCAGTACAATCAATATTTTTCTTTCATATTTTCA
>DATMOG010000096.1:0-59690 GCA_035568375.1 Candidatus Sulfotelmatobacter sp. | reverse complement strand
AATCATCAAGAACTATGTCAAGAATCAGGGAAAAACATATAACCAAATTTATCGAGGACAACTAACCATGTTTGAGGATTTACCCTGAAGGTGGTAATGTAGAAAGGATACTTCGCAGCTCTGCTGCGGAGTAGTTCATTTCTCGCTCTTTTTACCTACATAGTAACTATGAGTCATGCTTTAAATAAGCTTTAAATTTAAATCGTTATTTTTAAGATCGACTACATCTAGATATCACTATTGATTACTCTTATTCTGATCTAATAAAAGCCTCAATCTATTGCACTATTATAGGTTATCGTTTATAATACTATTCTAGTTTTTAAACTACTGTTCACCATCTAAAAAAGCTAGAATTATTCTTTTGACTATGAAGAGCGTGATAACTACTAAAATAAGACGAATTTTTTCTAACCATAAAAACACTCTATACAAGATAAAAATCTTTATTTTTTGCCTTACTGTCACGGGGTTAGTTATATTTTCTCTCTTTAAACTAAACCTGAATAAAGATTTTATGAATACATTAACGATGGCTACAACCATAAAACCTGAAAAGTTTACAGAACTTTACTTTGAAAATAATTCAAACTTTCCCTTTACTATCAAACAAAACCAAAAAAAATCTTTTCAATTCACCATTCACAATATTGAATATCAAAAATACACCTATCCATATGTTGTATATCTTGATGAAAATGGTAAAAAAATAGAAATTGATAAAGGACAATTCACCTTGAGTCAAGATGGTTATAAAACGATTACTGAAACTTATACTGTATCAGATCCAATATCTAGAGCACAAATTGTCATAAACTTGACTAGTAAAAAACAACAAATCTTCTTTTGGGTAAATATTGTAGGAATAGTCACATCTACCCAAAATCAAAGTGTAAATCAAATAACTTCTATTCATATAAAACCTGTAGCAAAATCCTATGGTGCTTGGTATTGGCAACCGCTTTTGAATAAATCTCTTATGTGGCTTGGATTAGATAAACTTGGCCATGATATTTGGGGTAGTAGCTTTCCTTCTAAAGCAATAGCAAAAAATACTACAACAAAAAAGACAACTAAATAATATGAAAAAAATAACAATTCTCATCCCATGTTATAACGAAGAAAAGGGCATCAGCCGTGTAATCGATGGTGTACCTGTTCGGTTGCTCAAAAAACTTGGACTAAAAACAGAAATTGTCGTTGTCAATAATAATTCAACGGATAAAACTGCAATCGTTGCTTATGAAAAGAATGTCCGTGTAGTTGATGAATTAAAAAAAGGCAAAGGTCACGCAGTGATGACAGGATTCAATTCCGTTGATCCTGATACAGATTATGTTGTAATGCTCGATGGTGATAATACTTACAAATCTAAAGAAGTTCTCCGGCTTATAGAGCCACTCATAAATGATTTTTGTGATGTTGTAATCGGATCGCGGCTTGGCGGCAAAATGCGAAAAAATTCACTTAAATTCCGAAATCGTGTTGCGAATTGGGTTTATACTTTTCTTGTCAGACAATTTTATCAAGCAAATATAACAGATGTCTTAAGCGGTTACTTCGCATGGAAAAAAGAGGTAATTGATGATCTAAAAAAATATCTTGACTCTGAAGGATTTGAGATTGAAATGGATATGATTACAAAAATGAAAAGACTTGGATATCAAATGTACTCAGTCCCAATTACTTATGATGAACGTGCAGGGGAAACAAAAATTCAAGCAATCAGTGACGGAATGCGAGTCTTAAGAACTTTCTTCAAAAATCTTAATTGGTCTCCACGAAAAAAGCCGTCCAAAAAATTCTTTTTTAATCAGATCCAAAAAATGATTAATTATGAAAAATAAAAAATGTCTAACAATTGCTTTTGTCAGTGATGCGGTCTATCCCTTTAACAAAGGCGGGAAAGAAAAACGTCTATATGAAATGAGTACTAGATTAGTAAATGCTGGACATAATGTACATATTTACTGTATGAAATGGTGGAAAACGAAGGATAATGAACGATTTGAAAATGGAGTTTATCTTCATGCTATTAGTCCTTTATTCCCGCTCTATTCAGGGAAAAGAAGATCTATAAAGCAGGCAATTTTTTTTGCTCTTGCATGCTTTAAACTTCTTGCAGTCGATTTTGACGTTATAGATGTTGATCATATGCCGCATCTCGTTCTTTTTTCAACCAAAATTGTAACCGTTCTAAAACGAAAAAAACTCTATGTTACATGGAATGAAGTATGGGGAAGAGAGTACTGGAATGAATATCTTGGACGGCTTGGAAATATTGCCTATATTATTGAATGGCTCAGTGTTCGCATGCCTGATGAAATCATCGCAGTATCAAAACACACAAAAAATAAACTAATTACTGATTTGGGTATACAAAAAAACATTACTGTTGTTCCAAATGGAATCGATTTAAAAGTTATTAATAGTATTAAGCCATCTAAATGCAAATCGGATATTATTTTTGCAGGACGATTGCTTTCTCACAAAAATGTTAATTTACTCATCTCATCAATTCATTTACTAAAGAGTAGTTTTCCAAATATCAAATGTATCATCGTTGGAAAAGGCCCGGAAGAGAAAAAATTAAAGAAACTCGTCAGATCATTACAAATAAAAAATAATGTACTTTTTTATGATTTTCTTGAAAATCAGAACGATCTCTATGCGCTGATGAAGGCATCTAAAGTCTTTGTTTTTCCATCTACACGAGAAGGCTTCGGAATTGCAGCACTAGAAGCAAATGCCTCTGGAATTCCAGTTATAACTACTGATCATCAAGATAATGCGACTAAAGATCTCATCAAAAATGGTTTAAATGGTGAAACTGTACAGCTTGATAAAAATAAAATAGCTAAAATAATAAAAAAATACTTAACTACCAATTTAGTACCAAATAACTATATCACAATAGTCAAAAAGTATAATTGGGATGCCTTATCGAAAAGAATTGAGAGAGTATACTCTATATGAAATTATTATTAATTACGCCATATTTTTATCCTAAATTAGGGGGTTTAGAAAAATATGCTTATGATTTTTCTATTGCTTTAAAAAAGTATTTTAAATGGAACATCGTGGTGATTACATCAAATCACAAAAATAATTCAAATGAGATAATCTATAAAAATGGAATGAAAATATACAGACTCGCTCCATTGTTTACATTTTCCAATACACCAATTAATCCTCTCTGGTATTGGAAAATTAAAAAAATAATAAATGTTGAACAACCAGACTGCATAAACGCTCATACCCCAGTTCCATTTATGGCAGATATGGCGGGTTTAGCAGCAAGTAAAATACCATTTCTCGTCACTTACCATGCATTTAGTTTATATAAACATAACTTCACTATATTTAATTTTATTATTAAACTTTACAAAATATTTGAATATCTATTATTCAGAAAAGCGAATAAAATAATATTGGTATCTGACGCTTTAAAGGAATCCATTCCAGCAAAGTTTAGAAACAAAATTTTTATTATAAATAATTCACTTTCATTACAAGACATTCCAAGATATAACAACCATATGTCAAAAAAAACACAAAATATTGTATTTATTAGTAGTCTAGACAAAACTCATGAATGGAAAGGATTAGATGAAATATTACATGCAATAAAAATTTATACAACTAAAATGAATAATAAAATAATATTAAATGTCATCGGAGACGGTGATAGTAAAAGGTATTATCAACATCTTGCAAATAAGTATGGCATTACAAAACAGGTAAAATTCTTAGGTAAAAAACATGGCAGAGAGAAATATAAAATTCTAAAAGACTCTTCAATCGGAATCATATATCCAAAGTCTTCAAATGATGCATTCCCGACTGTCATGTTAGAATATTGGGCTTATTCTCTGGCTATAATTGCTTCAGATATTATGCCCATTAATAAGATTATTAAAAACAAAAAAACAGGTTATTTAATTAAACCAAAAAATCCGAAAAAATTAGCCAATGCTATCAATTTATTATTAAGCAATAAAAATAAAACTAACGAAATTGGATATAGTGGATATCAAGAACTCACAAAAAAATATGTATTAGAGAATGAAATAAAGAAATTTCAAACACTTACCGGTTCAATAATTATATGAAAATAGCATTTATAACAACTGGAACAATTAATAGTAGCATTTCTTCAAGAGCACTTGCTCTTGCAAAAGAATTGTATAAAAGAGGAAATGAAGTCTCTATCGTTTCGCCAAGATTTGATAAATATTCTAAATTCATTGATGAAGGGATAACCCAAATCGAAGGAATAGAAATAATAAGACCTTTACAAATAAGGAAAGTTCCTTTTGAGATTGGCCTTATTCCTTATATCTTTTCTTCGATAAAAATTCTTTATCATTTAAACCCTGATGTTATTCATATATTCAAACCTACACCAATTACAATTAGTGGTATATTTTTTAAATATATTAAAAAAATTCCTGTAATTGTAGATGCTGATGACTTGGATAGCGAGGTAATGAGAATAGAAGGACATAATTCTATAATGATAATACTTGTGACAATTTCAGAAATAATATTATTCTATCAATCTAGCGCTATTACTGTAGCATCACAATATCTGTCTAAATTTTATAAAAAGAAATATAAAAATAGAATTATTAAATATATGCCTAACGGTGCTGACTTTACATTATCAGATGTCATACAAACAGATACACTATCTAAAAACAGAGTGATATTTGTTGGCAATTTAAATAGAATAAATATTCTTGAACCTCTCTTATATGCAATTAAAAATATTAAATTACAAAAAATATTTATTAATGTTATTGTCATTGGGGATGGACAATATTTAAATTACTTCAAAAAATTGTCGAAAAAATTGTTCATATCAAAAGATATAAAATTTTTTGGATTCATACCACAAAATAAATTATATAAATATGTCAAAGTTGGAGATATTGGTTATTGCTATATGCCAAACGAAATTACTGCTCAAGCATGTAGTAATATGAAAGTTTTTCAATACATGCAACTTGGTGCAACACCATTAGTTAGTAATGTTGGCGATTTACCCAATTATATATTTAACGGCAAAGCAGGATATATCGCCAAACATAGCAATATTAAATCGCTTACAGACACAATTTGTTTAGCTATGTCCGAAATAAAAAAAAGAAAAGAAAAAATCGAATTCTCACTTGAACACGGCAAAAAACAGTATTCTTGGCCTGTCTTAGGAAAGGAACTTGAACTTTTATACAAAAAACTGGTGTAAAAAAACATATGAATAAAAAAAACAACATATTATTTAGTATCGTCTTATGTACATATAATCGTGAGAAACATATTGAACGATGTTTAGAGTCTTTAGTTAATTTAGACTATCCAAAAAACAAATTTGAAATTATAGTAGTGGATGATGGATCAACAGATGCAACTATAGAAATAGTTAAAAAATATCCTGTCACATTAATCAGGCACAAAAAAAACAGAGGAGTTGCAGCAGCTAGAAATACTGGGTTAAAAAATGCTAAAGGAAAAATTTATATATGCTTCGATGATGATTGTTTTGCACATAAAAATTGGTTAAAAAATTTAGAAAAAGCTTACAATAAAATTGGAATAAATAAAACTCTCGGCATCGCTGGATTTATACAACTTAAAAATAATAGAACAATGATTGATAAATATATGGATGAGATTGGATATGCAAATCCTTCTCCAGTAATTTATGGTATTAGCAAAAATCCAATTATCAGATTTTATGCATATCTTAAAAATATGTTCTTTCCAATTATTCAAGGAAAAGAAAAAATATTAATAGTTAATGAAATTTGGGGAGCGAATTGCTCATTCCCCATTGAAATTTTAAAAAAGGTCAATGGATGGAACAATAAAATGAGCGGAGTGGAAGATACAGAATTATGTAATCGCATAAATAAAAAAATAAAAAATAAAAAATTATTTTGTACAAAAAGTGCGATAATTTACCATGATCATCAACTATCCTTGCAAGGATTTATTAAAAAGCCATATAGTAGAGGTAAAGTGACGCTTAAATTTTATCAACAAAATAACAAAATTCCTCCAATATATCCATTCCCTCCAGCTATCATTTTGATAAGTTTAATTATTACAATAATAAATCCTCTATATGGACTACTATCACTGCTAATTCTTCCACAATTATTCTACGCATGGTGGGGAATAAAAGCAATTAAAAGAATGCAATTATATTTTCTTTCTTTTCCCTATCTACAAGGAGGCTATGAACTTTCAACAGTACTAGGTTTAATGAAGGGTTTTATATGAATAAAGAACGCATAATATTATTGTTATTATTTTTCTCAGGAATGATTGTAAATTGGTTAATTTTAGGAAATATAAAATTATTTTTTCTTCGAGAAATAATTACAAGTACATACCTATTGTTAGTTCCAGGAATATTATTATCTTGGATTATTTATCCTAAATACAAAAATATTTGGGAATTAATATATTATTCGTTGGGATTTAGCTTGACACAATTGATGTTACTTGGTCTTACAATTAATTGGATACTCCCATACTTCAAAATTTTTCAGCCACTTACTCTACTTCCAATTCTTTTAGCATTCGATGTGGTGAACGGCTTACTTTGGATATATTTATTCATAAGAACTAAACCTTTTCCGCTAGAATCAATAAAAAGTAAACTCTCTAAAAAAGCTATTCCCTTTATTATTTTTCCGATCTTATTCCCTATTCTTAGTACTATCGGTGCTGTTAGTCTTAATAATAATCAAACCAATGTCTTTACAATGGTTATGCTTGGACTTATTGCTTTTTATATACTTTTGTTAACTATCATAAGAGATAAAATCAACGAACATTTTTACTCATATAGTGTCTTTATGATAGGCTTATCTCTTCTTCTTATGACATCGCTGAGGGGATGGTTCATCACTGGACATGATATTTATCTTGAATATTATGTCTTTCAACTTACCAAAACGCAAGGCATTTGGAACATGGCAAGTTTTCCGAATCCTTATACAGCATGCTTAAGCATTACAATTCTGCCAACAATGCTATCTGTTCTTACTCATATTAGTGATATGTACATTTTTAAGATCCTCTTTCAAATAATTTTTGCAGTATCAACTATAGTAACTTATCAATTTCTTAAAAAGTTTATAGCTCCATTTCTTGCCTTTTTTGGAACCTTTATTATTATCTCCCTTCCTACGTTTATGACAGATATGCCAATGCTCAATCGTCAAGAAATTGCTTTTTTATATTTTGCATTAATGCTTAATGCAATATTCACCAAAAATGTATCTGCAAAAACAAAATGGCTCTTATTTTCTATTTTTGGCATTGGTTTAACCGTTTCTCATTATTCTACAACATATATAACAATTGGCTTATTTATTGTTACTTCAATAATATATATCAGCATTAATGTTCTTAGAAAACATACAAAAATAAAAAGTGTAATTTCTACACTCGACAAAAAACTGGGAATTGATCACAATAAAACAGAACTAGAAATACTGATGGTCATTTTACTGCTATTTGTAACAATTGCCTGGAATTTTAGCATCACTCACACTGCAGATGGCATTATTCAAACAATTAATAGCATTACAAAGGATTTTAATGTAAAACATTTTACTAAACCTAAGAGTGATCCCGCATCATATAGTCTTATAGGAACTAAAAAGTTAAGTGTGCAAGAATTATTACAGTCTTACACTTCTAGCACTACGCAGTTTTCTCGAAAATTTAATAATGATAGTGCATTTTTAAATAAAGATATTTATAAGCAATACAAAGTTTCTTCAATGCAACAAGCAACGCTTCCTCAAACTTGGATTGGAAATATATTAAATAAATATCATTTTAATATATTCTTAATTAGTGATTCACTAAAACAAATTTATGCAAAAATTATCCAAATTTTTATTATAGTAGGATTCTTATCGATATTTTGGTACAAAAAACATATTAAAAACTTGAAAAAAGAACATCTCCTATTAACGATAGTTTTCTTCCTATTACTTGTTGTTGAGACAGTACTTCCAAGTAGCGCAATAAACTACGGTATTTTAAGGCTATTTCAACAAGGGCTTATTCTTTTAGCTATTCCTCTACTCATTGGAGCTCTATCCTTATTTAGTATATTTGACAAAATACATAAAAGTATCAAAATTTATTTGATTTCTTCTATTTTTATCTTCTTCTTTTTATTCTTATCTGGATTTACAACAGTTATAACCGGAGGGTACTATCCACAATTGAATTTAACAAATAGCGGATTCTACTATGATGCCTACTATACCCATACACAGGAAATTGCTTCAATAAAGTGGTTAGTAATCAATCGTGATAAAAAAATCCCTATTCAATCAGATTGGTTTACAGGTAAAAAAATACATACCTATGGCAATATATATTCTGTTGACGGATTAATCCCATCAGTTATAAGAAGAAACTCTTATGTCTATCTAAGTTATTCAAATATACAAACAGGAGAAATAATCGTATATGTCAATGGTACCCCAATTTATTATAAATTTCCTTTTACATTCTTAGATCAGAATAAAAGTCTAATTTATAACAACGGGAGTTCAAAAATTTATAGATAAAAAGGATAACCATGATTAAAGCAACTATAATTATTATTACATATAACATGGGAAATCAAATTAATAAGGCTATTATGTCAGTTTTGTCACAAACGGAAAGAAATTTTGAATTACTAATCATTGATGATGGTTCAACTGACAATACCAAGCAAATACTAAATGAAATTAATGATAAAAGAATCAATTATATTCAAACATATAAAAATTCTGGTAAATCTTTTGCAAGAAATAACGCAATTAAAAAATCTAAAAGTAATTTTTTGTTCTTTACTGATGCCGATTGTATTGTTACTAAAAACTGGCTTAAAAGTGGACTTAAAAGTCTAGAAAATAATAATTGTGTGGGAGTTGAAGGGCGAATATTTTATATTTCGAAAAAGTATAAACGGACTTACTCTGATAGGGTAGTACAAAATTTATATGGTGGTGAATATATGACTGCAAATATGGCATATAAAAAGGACGTATTACTTAAAGTAGGCTTATTTAATTCTCTTTATAAGAGAAATCAAGATAGAGATTTAGCCTTAAGAGCCAAAAAGTTAGGAAAAATTTATTTTGATCCACATATGATTGTTTATCATTCCCAATCAAAATGGACACCACATGCCTATTTAGAGTCAGGTAGTTGGGTGTACTATCGCGTCCTCTTATTTTTCAAAAAATATAACGAAAAGTATGATATGATTTGGAGAATTTATGCTCCTTTAAAACTTGTATGCATTTTATTCCCACCTTTATTACTCATTAAATTATTTACAGGGGTTTATGAAACAAAAAATGATTTTATTATCTTTTTTTTACTTTATCCCAAATTGTTATATGAAAGATTTATACTTTGGAAATATTGTTTTAAAGAAAAAATTTTTATTATATAATCAATATAAAAAATAAATACATCAAAAACAAGGGTTATTCTGTTAAGTATAATTTGGAGTCACTATTAATTTGTTTTGACTATTTTAATCATGGGATCATACTCCCTAAATCTATTGACTATTTACTTGCGAGAAAACTAATCCATCATATGATGCGATTAATGATTATTATCGCCTATATCTTCAAACTCTATAACATTAGGTACAAAATAGCGACTTTAAATGAAGATGCACTCGTTATCTATAAAGGAAAAGGGAAATGGTATAATACAGTAAAATTGATTCAAATTAACGGACAGTTAAAAATAATAAAAAGGACTTCTGATAAGTCAGCATACGTAAGAGAAAAGAAATTCTATCAAAAATACAAAAATAATTCTTCAAATATAAAACTTCCTAACATGAAATTTTGCGGAAATAATCTTATAGAAATTGAGTTTTTGAAAATGAAATCTTTTCAAAAAAAAATTAATGACGGCTCAATAAACCTGGAAATAGCACTTTCTCACCATAATAAAATTATAAAACACATGCAATTGTTTTATAAAAATAAGACAACTCTAATACATTCTGATTTTTCTACTGAAAACATTTTTATTCATAATAATATCTATTATCTAATTGATTTTGCTGATTCACGAATTGATAATATTCAATATGACATGTATGTCTTATTACGTTCAATCATTTTTACATATAATCATAGCAAAATAAATAAAAAAGTAGATAAATATTCTTTAAAAGAGGAAAATTTATCTACTCTGCTCAATATAAGCCTCAAAGATACAATAAGATGCGAAGATAAATTTAATACACTAGATAAGAGAAAACATCCTAATCGCGTTAATTTCGTTAAAAATAACTTATTCAGAAAAGCAAAAAGTCTCTTTTCGTAATCAATAACTTGCTGGGTTTATAAGATAGTCTCAATACTGTATAATATAGTTCTTCATGAAAAGGAAAATAAATTTTATATTATTTTTACTACTGATTATTCTTTCTTCTATGTTAGCATACAACTATCGTGAAGATCTTGTTGCAACTGTTAAAGATACTCTCAACATTAAACCAAAACAATATTTCGGCGCTACAGTTGACATGAGTCAAATCCTACCTGAATCTCAACATTATATTGTAAATAGCCAAGGAGAGGATTTAATTGATCTTGCTGCAAGACTTGGGATGAATACATTAAGAATTACCAATATTACTAGCCCTACTGATCAAACAATAACCACGTCATATACCCATGAGCAATGGAATGAAGTGTTAAGTAAAATGAAGAAAAAAGGAATTTATGCTGTAATATTAATTGAATCAAATAGTAAAGATAAAAAATTCTTCAAACATGAAATTGATAGCGACTACCCAAATTTTGTTAAGCAATATGTGATTGATAATAATCTTTGTTCATTCTCAAATATATTAGTAGTTGATATCAGAAACGAACCTCTTCTGGATCAACATAACCTAACACTTTTAAAAGAATCATCAGACTTAATACGAACATCATGCCCTACAATGAAAATAACAATTGGTAGTTGGAAACTTGGTAGTAATTGGCATGATCCAAAAGGAGCTGCAGTAATAAAAGATATTGTAGATCTTTATGCAATACATGTATATGGATACGATAAATTAGTAAAAAATGTCTATCCTGATCCATATAATTTAGCAAAAAGCTATATTCATGAAATTAAAAAATATAGTGGAAATAAACCTATTTTAATAGAAGAATTTGGAGCTGGAAATGGATCATCATTAACTGATCAACATACACTTGGGAGCCAAAACTTACAAAAAAATGCATATGAAAAAGTGCTTAAATTGACCTCTGATTATAAAAATAAAAATGTTATCGGAGCAATAGGTTACCTATTTTATCGAAGAACAAGAGCGCCTGACGGTTGGGAAATTGTAGAACAGAATGGAGATATTTTATTGCCAGCAGCCTTAACATTTAAACAATAGTTGAGAATATCTATTCCCTTTATGCTCTAGAAGAATGTGAAAATCGATTAAGAATATCTCTTAGATTCCTTATCAAGATGGCTTTTCCTAATATCACAATATAAAGCAGAGCTGATAATGCTTGTCCAATAAACCAACCAATTCCTTCTCCAGTTAACCCCAGGTGCATAAAAAGATACGAAAACGCAAGTATAAATATCGCGCTTAAAAAATTTGCTATTATTAATTCTGCAATTTGATGTCTTACCCTTAATATCGAATTACCAATTGATATTACAGACATAAAAATTGCTGAAAAACTAATTATTCTGAGTAATGTAAAAGCTTCATTAGCATAATTCTTGCCAAAAAAATGAAGAATAATATTTCCAAATAATACTATTATAAGTATTGTAGGCAACAATAGAGTACTGATAATTTTTATAGATTTTATATACTGTTGTTTTAATTTAGTATTATCATAAGATCCTTCTGCTAATAATGATTGGGTCACTGCAGATGGAATAATAGCTAAAAAACCTAATATCATGGCATCAATATAATAATAAGCAGCTATTTTAGCATTTAAAATATTAATTATAAGTAAAGGGAGAATAAGTGTAGGAGTTTGAGAAGAAAATCCAGCAATAAAATTTCCCCCTGAAAATGTTGCCATGTCTTTAATTATTTTTTTATTAAACTCAAATGAAGGATAATACTTATATCTTAATATTAGAAGAATAAAAGCACCTAATGCACTAATTAATGTAGCAAGCGCAACAGAAGAAAAAATACCATATGATCCAAGAAATACAAATAATAGAGTGCCAATCAACTTTAAGATACTAAGTAAACCATTTTTTATTAATACATTAAACGATGCTCTGTATGCCATAAAAATACTTTCTGCTATTGTATTAAGTGATGCTCCAACTATAAAAATGCAAAATGAAATGATATATAAAATATTATGTTGAAGAAATAATAATTTTGGAGAAAAAAGTTTGATTCCTGCAATAAAAATAATGGATCCAATTAATGAAGCTGAAAAAATTAAAACAAGTACAGAATTTATTATTCGATTA
This sequence comes from Candidatus Sulfotelmatobacter sp., assembly GCA_035568375.1. Lineage (GTDB taxonomy): Bacteria > Patescibacteriota > Microgenomatia > Levybacterales > UBA12049 > JACDET01. The sequence continues at coordinate 47,171 of DATMOG010000096.1, read as the reverse complement.
CGATTAGATGATTTTGGTAGGTACCTAATTAACGCAACATTGAAACCTAATAGACTAAAATTACTAATAAAGGTCATAACAGAAATAAGTGTCGTAGCGATACCTACTTCTTCAGGAGTATATAATCGAGCATTAATAATCCAAAAGAAAAAGCCTAAAAAAGCTAACACTGCAGTACTGAGAATAAGATAAATAGAGTTACGATAAAGAGAATCTGTCATAAAATGACGATATATTTTAACGAATACTTCTGTAGGGTTATTCCATGAAATTTCTCTTACCATCGCAAGTAAAAGAGATGTAGATCCACTTGTGATTGTTCTAAAATGTCTTTTCACAACTATGAGATACCATTATAGCAAATAAATACTTTCAAAACAATATTATAGGTTAACTAATTAAGTTAAATAATACATATTACACCTTATTATTTAATAGCAATATTAGGCCGTGAAGCTGTAGATAATTTAGAAGTTAACTGTTATATTTTGTGATTTTTTGAATGAACTTACTGCAAGAGTAATAAGAAGTTGAGCATTTTTTGCCGTTTTACTAATTGTTCCATTGAATGTTACTATTCCTGGTATTTGCACAAAGGACACTTTACAGGTCACATTTGCCTGACCATTAAGCGTACCATTCTCTTTTCCATCATAATGACCATTAATAGTACCATTACAGTCACCCGAAATCTTACCTATAATATTTCCACCATTTTTAGGAACAGCCGCAGAGATCATGAGTGAATACTCTTGATAACTAAAACTTCGATTTAGGTTATATGATGAAGCATCCGTTGAAATAGGCGATACAGCAATAGTAGGTTGTGGGGATAATGAGGTAACTATTGCATGCGAATGACCTATAATAGATGTAAAGATAATCCCAAGCGCTGAGAAAAGATGACCGAAACTTTGGAAGATGTCCATAAAAACTATTATAAACAAAAAGAAAAGTAGAATGCAAGTTACTATTATTTACCTTACGCAAATTAGCTTTGTTGTAACTCTTTGTAAAACTTGAACTATTCCAAGTCTTATTTTTAATTTTAGACAAATAGGTGTATCTACAATGACTGCTACAATAGCGTAAGATAACGCACAATACTATTTATTTAAATAAACTTTACTAATATTCCTCACGCTGTTATAACAATACTATGGAGGTAAAAAAACAGAATGTAAATAATTCTGCTTATAAAATGTTTGTCATTGTTGGGATGAGTACTGCCATTTTACTTGCATCCCCAGTGCTTCTTCTTCTTCTAATTGGATTTTTTGCCGACAATTTTTTTCATACGACGCCATTTTATATATTTTTAGGAATTGGTCTTGGCTTTATAAGCGGCATTATTAATGTTTTCCGTATGGTGCAAATAATGCAACGGAAGAAAAAAACTAACACATAATCATAATGAATTAAATTAGTGATATTATCAAACTGTGCTATAATTGGTTCATGAAATTTAGGCAATATACATTATATCTTCCTTATATCGTTTTTCTAATCGCTCTTGTTTCATCGCTTTTAAGTCTTTTCCTCAGTGAGATTCTTAAATTTACTCCTTGCTTACTTTGTTGGTATCAAAGAATTTGCATGTATCCAATGGTATTCATTAGTGCTGTCAGTATTATCCGCAAACAAAAAGATATCCATTATTATATTGCGCCACTTAGTATCATCGGTTTTTTGATTGCTTTTTATCAAAATTTATTAGTATGGCATATCTTGCCCGAAAAAATTGCTCCATGTACAGCAGGAGTCTCATGTATTGAACAGCCAATAACAATTTTTGGCTTTATGACAATTCCTTTGGGATCAATGATCTCCTTTGCAGTTATTACAGCATCTATGCTATTATATGCAAAGATAATTAACGAAGAACCGAGTAACATTTCACGCAAGGTTCATAAAAAATAATCTATAGACTATGTCAAATGAAGTAAAAATTATTGCAGGAGTAAGTATTGTCACATTGATACTCGTAGTCGGTGCGGCATTTTTGTTTGGCGGATCATCTTCCTCCTCACAAAGTACAAAACCTATTTCAAATATAAATGCACTTGTTCACAATGACAGTCATATAATAAATGCTCATTCAAAAGTAACACTCGTTGAATTTGGCGATTTTCAATGTCCAGCTTGTGGAGCAGAATATCCGATCATTACTCAATTATTACAAGATTATAAAGGGAAAATAAATTTCGTCTTTCGTAATTTCCCATTACCACAACACCAGAACGCTCAACCAGCAGCTGAAGCAGCTGAGGCAGCTGGTACACAAGGAAAATATTTTGAAATGTACAATATGCTCTATAACAATCAAGGTAAATGGGGTGAATCAGCCAATGCAATGGATTATTTTATACAATATGCTCAAGTATTACATCTTGATATAAACAAATTCAAAAGCGAAGTTACTAACAAGAAATATACGAATAAAATTCAACAAGATCTTAATGATGGCTATGCTGTTGGAATAAATGCAACGCCAACATTTTATCTCAATGGTGTACAAATTCAAGGTGTATTACAATATAACGATTTTAAATCAAAAATTGATCAAACCTTTAAGAACTCTTCATAAATATTCTTACTCGTTAAATTATCTACCTATAAATAAAGATAGAATTTTCAGGTTGTTTCTGTATTGGTAATACCTACTACACGATCACCTAAATAGGTATACAAAGGTTTTTGTGAAAATTGAAAGTCTTGTCTTACTATACCAAGAAAAGGTACTTCAGTATCTAATAATTCTGCACGTCTCTGTGATCTACTCAGTACATTTCCAACATCTCTTGTTATTACTCGTGTTTGTGTCACATGATCCAAATATGCAGCTCTAACAATATCATTTTCACTATTATTTAATGCAAATCCTGTATGAGCCTCGGTTATCTTACTATCTCCATTTTGAAAATCAGTATATGCAACAATTGGATTTTGTTTATTTTTTATCAACGCTTTCAATACTGCATGTGATACAGCGATATGATCTTCGTGTACTATATCTGTCGGATCAGGAAGAAGAACAATATGTGGACGTAATACTCCAAGATACATTGAAAATCTTTCAATAAGAGCATTTATTTCATTAGAGATACTTCCATCTAAAAAACCTAAATTAGCATAAAAATCTGCCCTCAGACGTTTAGTACCTCTCACGTCTTCTTGAATTCTGCTACTACTTAGATCCCCCTGTAGTTGCTCCGGCATTTCTCCCTCTTGACCTGGAGTTGCTGATAGAACTGCTAAACGCGTTTTTTTTACATTATTTACTTCTCCCTGTTTTACAAGAAGATATGCTAGTCCTGTATCCAAAGCCGTATCATCAGGATGGGCACCAAAAAAAGCAATTCTAAGTTGTCCATTAGCAAATCCGGGGACATGTCTATGCCAAAACTCTCGCCTTCCATTAATACTCATACTTACTTCCTGAGCTCCCAAACCCATCATAAAACTCTTCAATGTCTCTCTTTGAGAAGGGAATGTAATCGCTTCAGATGCCATTCCCTTATGTTTACTACGAAACATTTCTTTACTAGAATGTTTAAAATCTAACTCTCTCATAATTTTTCCACAAAAAAACCCCGTCATGCGGGGTTAATAATATACAAAAAACAGCCCCGCTAAACAAGAGCTGTATAACAAACTATATTATTGTTTATTAAATTAAATTTCATTAGTTTAAAACTTGATAGAGGACACATATAATGCATCAACTAAGCTAGATTTTAGGAGCTCCTTCGCACCAATTTTGATGTGCTTACAATTTCAAGAACTTTACCATCACGTGTTTCAATTTGTGTTGCGCCTGTTTGTTCACGATAATCCTGCAATAAATCAGAAAGTGTTTTACTCTGTTCATTCATATCAAAACGTAAATCTTTCACTTTCTGTGCAAGTGTAGCAACCGATGGTTGTTTAGCAATCTCCTGACGAACTGAATTTTTTGCCTTTGTTACATCCTTAACTTTTTCTGTATGTTCGCGGAAGGTAGGATTGGAATTGAAAGAATCCTCAAACATCTCTCTCTGAGTTCTAAGTTCTATTCTTAGCTTATCTATTGCTTCAATATGGTTCTTTATCAATTCTTCCAAACTAAGTAGCGCATTTGCTTGATCACTGCCGCCTTGAGAAGAAATAGGAACATCTAATTCGTTTATTTCTTCACCATCAATTATGTCATCCTGTAAGTCATTCTTCATCATAATTATTAACTATACAAAACACCTACAATAATTGCAAGTACGAAAATTTTTTCTGTTATAATCTTTAGATGACCAAAAAAGAAAAAACAAAAGAAATTATTAAAAGGCTATCTAAACTCTACCCAAAACCTCAATCTGCACTTTTTCACAAGACACCCTTTGAACTGCTTATCGCTACAATATTATCCGCACAAACAACAGATAAATTAGTAAACACTGTAACACCCGAATTATTTAATAAATTCAAAACACCAAAAGATTTTGCTAATGCTCAAACTGAAGAAATTGATAATCTGATAAGGAAGGTAAATTTCCATTTTAACAAATCAAAAAATATCAAAGCAGCTGCACAAATAATTGTTAAAAAACATCATGGAGAAGTACCAGAAACCATGAAAGGACTAGATGAACTGCCTGGTGTTGCAAGAAAAACTGCTAATGTTGTCCTAGGAGACGCATTTGGAAAACCTGTAGGAATTGTTGTGGATACACATGTGATACGATTAGCAAATAAACTCGGGTTAACAGATCAAAAGGATCCAGTCAAAATAGAAAAAGATTTAATGAAGCTTGTTCCTAAAGAACAATGGCAATACTTTGGTCACTACTTAGTCTATTTTGGTCGTGAATATTGTCCAGCTCGTCCTCATAAATGTGAAAACTGTCCATTGAAAGAGTTATGCCCGGATAACTAATTTTACTTATTTTATAATCCAATAGTTTAATCAGAGCTATTAAATAAAGAGAAAACCTAAAATTATGAAGTTAAAAAGAAAAATTTGTCTAAACTTATTAAAATCTGATTATTTTCACATTCACAAAAAATCTCTTCTTACGTAGATAATCTATTATTAGAATATTTAAACTATAAAAGTCCCTGTGATTTCATGCGGCGGGCAATGACTTCATCAAGAATTTTCTTCCGAATTCTCACATTTTTCGGTGTTACTTCAACCAATTCGTCATCATTCACAAATTCAAGTGAATCTTCAAGATCCATAACTCTCGGTACGTTAAAGTGTTCCATACCACCTTCACCTTTAGAACGCATATTTGAGAGTTGTTTCGCTCTTGTGACATTAACATGCAAATCTTCAGATCGCGCGTTTTCACCCACAACTTGTCCCTTATAAACCAGCACACCCGGTCCGATAAATAAAGTGCCACGCTCTTGGATATTTGTTAAACCATACAGATTTGATTGACCTGCCTCACTTGCAACAAGGGAACCATGTTCACGTTTTATTGGATCACCTGCATCAATATCAAACCGATCAAAGTTGGTATTAATAATACCCAATCCACGAGTATCAGTAATAAATTCGCTACGATAGCCAAAAAGTGCACTTGTCGGAATAATAAATTCAAAATATACAATCCCTTTATCATCTGTCGTCATATCTTCAAGTTTCGCCTTTCGTGCACCCATTTTTTGCATAATAATTCCAGAATAATCTTGTGGGGCTTCCAAAAAAACACGTTCAAATGGAGACAATTTTTTTCCATTAACTTCTTTAAGAATAACTTGTGGCCGAGAGACTTGGAATTCATATCCCTCTCGACGCATACGTTCAATAAGAATCGCTAAATGTAATTCACCACGTCCTGACACCATCCATTTTCCATCTGCAGTATCTTCAACCCGAAGCGCCATATCTGTTTCAAGTTCCTTCATTAACCGCTCTCTAATTTGCCTTGATGTTTTAAATTCTCCTTCTTGTCCAGCAAGAGGGGAATCATTGACACTAAATGTCATTTTAACTGTCGGTTCTTCAATCGCAAGAAGTGGTAATGCAACCGGATCATTTATATCCGCAATTGTTTCACCAATTGAAATATCTGGTATTCCTGAAACTGCCACAATATCACCAGCTAAAACTTCAGACGCATCGACTCGTCCTAAACCTTCAAATGTCATCAAAGAAGTTAAACGAAACTTTCTCATTTCACTACTTCTAGTAATTTGTACAACTTCTTGATTTTGTTTCGCAGAACCATTATAAATACGTCCTATTGCAATTCTCCCTTTATAATCATCACGGCTTAATGTTGTAACAAGCAATTGAAGAGGCTTTGTAGGATCACCAGATGATGCTGGTACATATTTAAAAATCGCATCAAACACAGGTGAGATGTCAGTCATTATAGATAAATCAGGCTCTAATCCAGCTTTCCCTTCTTTTGCCGAGGCGTAAATTACTGGGAAATCAGCAGTTTCATCATCAGCTCCTAATTCAAGAAAAAGATCAAGGGTCTTATCAAGCACATGATTAATTCGAGCATCAGGCTTATCTATTTTATTTACAACAACAATAATTTTTAACTTTTTTTCGAGTGCTTTTTTAAGAACGAATCTTGTTTGAGGCATAGGGCCTTCTTTGGCATCAATCAAAAGCAAACAGCCATCTGCCATAGTTAAAACCCGTTCAACCTCACCACCAAAGTCAGCATGACCTGGAGTATCAATGATATTAATCTTTGTCCCGTTCCAATTAACCGATGCATTTTTGGAAAAGATAGTAATACCACGTTCTCGTTCTAAATCGTTGCTATCCATAATCAAATCATGCTCTGAATCCTCTTTATTCAGTTTTGTTTTAGATTGACGTAATAGCGCATCAACAAGTGTAGTCTTGCCATGATCAACGTGCGCAATGATACCAACATTTCGAATATTCATCATATAAAAAACCGCTCCTCGCGGCTCATTTATCATAGCATGTTATACTTAAAATAGCAATAAACAATTAACCTATAGTTTTACATTTATGAATGCAGCCTATTCTTTATTAATTATCTTGTAGCTCTTAAAGTATTATATTTTTTTTCTTCTATAAAAAAGAAGAAGAAATATTTAGCAAGATCAAAACTCTGACAAAATTATGCACCATTTTTAACTGTGTTATTGTCTGTAAGTAAATAATTCTGAAGAGATTGTATCTCACGGACACTACTTAAAGCCTGTGACTGCAATTCACTGACTGTAACAAAGGAATATCCTTCTTTTTTAAGATTTGTTATAATTTCAGGTAAGGCATCTGAAGTTTTAGGATCATTCGGATATCCATTCATATGCATAACAATAATTGAACCATTATGCACATTGCTTAACACATTATTAACGATTGATTGCGTATCGTTATTAAACCCATCATTGCCGACAACATCCCACTGAATTGCCTCGATACTTTTTTTATGCAATAACTCTATATCACTCCGAGAATAACAACCACCAGGAAAACGAAAGAGTGTATTTTGTTTTTGGGTGAGATTAAATAATAATTGTTGCGTTTTATCAATTTCCTGCAGTTTCTCATCAGGTGTAATTTGATCTAAGCCATAACAATATCCTGAAAATGAAGGGTGTGAGTAAGAATGATTACCTAACTCAAATAGAGGATCAGAAGCAAGCTTCTTAGCTTCATCATGATATGTTTCAATCCACATACCAGTGAGGAATAATGTTGCTTTAGTTTGAGTCTGATCTAAATAATCAATCAGCTGTTGATTATAATAACTTTGTACATTACCTGAATTCAACTGTTCCTTCATCCATGGTGTCATATCTGCATCAAAAGTGAGCGCTACTTCTTTAACCGTTCGCGTACCATTAAAAACTACACCATTATTTATTATCGGTGAAAGGGCGTTTTCACCATCATGAGCAACGGAAAAAAAGAGTTGTTTAAATTCTGGTGGTGTATTTTTTACAAAATGCGGTGTAGAAACATAATCTGCATAAACAAGAGAAGTATCATGAATTTGAACAAAACTAAGGTAAAAAATAACAACAAATAAATATACAAAAGAGGCAACAAGAAACTTCTTATTCATAAACGCTATTGTATAAGATGAGTAGTAGTAATTTCAAGTTGCATTTAGCTTATATGGATGAGTTATTTTATGTATTAAGCCAATACTACGTTCTACTCCTAACATATCTGTATTTACTTCAAGTGTCACTAATCCTTTGTAGTCTTCCTTCAATAATAATGAAAGAAATTCTTCAATTGGTAATTGTCCATCACCTAATGGCATATGTTTATAGCGCATCGGACGAAGACTACCATTTAATAAATGTCGACGATAATCACTTAAATGCACATTAGAAATTTTCTCTTTATTTTTTTGAAAAAAATGGAGGATATCGCTATTAGAATGAGAATGGGCAAGATGTACAACATCAAAAGTAATATGAAATCCTATTTTCTCAACCAGATCAGAAAATTTAGCAGCATGCCATCGATGTTCATGAAAATATGATTCTACATGTTTTTCCATATTTTCAAAAGTTACTAATATCTTATATTTTTTTTCGAGTTCATGTAAAGCTTGAACATAATTCACATCAAAAATTTGTTTACGTGCAGAATTGATATGAAGAACTATAACTTTTGCATGCAACTGATCAGCAATCTCAAAAAGTCGAGCTATCTCTTTTACCTTTGTTGCTGTTATGAAACGCAATGCTTGGTGGATACTGAGAACAGGAAGCCCATATTTCTTTGCCAATTTTTTTATTTCTTGAATGTCCGCATTTGTTGTAATCGAATATTGTGGCAATAACAACTCAAAACCATCTAGACCATATTTTTTAAGTTGTTGAAAGACATCATCTGTTGTCTTATCTTTAAAGATTCTACTTTTAACTATTCTATGATAAATCTTTTTTTTATGAGGTAAAATATCACTCATAAATAAGCTAATCGATATTTTCATAACAATATGGCAATAGGTAAATTATAATGTATCGTTTAAGAAATTACCAGTAATTGAACAGTTCATATATTTTTAGTAAATTCTTCAGTAATTGACACTCTAAGAGAGAAGGAGTAAAGTTAAATGGAAACTATGGCACGAAGACAAATATCACCATTTGGCAAATATTTTAAAAAACTCGATAGCATTGATGGTCACAATAAAGGCAATGAGGAGTATGGTTCAATTTTGATCTTAAGTCTCGTTGAAGAAGTAGGAGAGATGGCTCGTGCATATCTAGCCAAACATGGAAGAAAACCAACAAATATTTCTGCCCAACAGGATGAGACATACCAACAAGAACTTGGTGACATCCTAGTTGCAATAGTCCGTTTTGCCAGAATTAAAGACATTAACCTTGATCAACGAATTATGTACACACTCCGTAAAATCGAAAGAAGAAAAAATCAGCCTAAAAAATAGCTCTACAATAAAGCTTACGAATATATTGACAATTAATGATTATTATATTACACTAAAACTATGTTCAAGCCACAATTTACCCTCAATTTTCGAATGCTCAACCTTTTGGCCACTATTGAACGATTATATGGAAAAATACAAGGAGAAAAGCTAATTCCTTCACTTTCTTTACGTCTTTCTCAAGAGAATCAAATCCTTGCAACCCATTATTCTACAAGTATTGAAGGAAACCCACTTTCGCCTCAAGATGTTACAAACGTCGTTCTTGGAGATCAAATACCAACTACAAAATCAGAACAGGAAGTCAAAAATTACTTCACAATCATCACAAGTTTGCCAAATCTTGTTCGCGAACATACACCAATTACTGTTACATTAACAGAAAAATTACATAAAACACTTATGAAAGGAATTGAAAAAGAAAATTTGGGACAAGTGCGAAATGGTCCTGTCTTTGTAGGACATAAAACCAAGCAGGAAATTGTCGTCAAACATAATCCACCATTTCATATGGCAACAGAAATACACTCTGCATTAGATGAGCTTTTCATTTGGTTAAAAGAAGAAAAAGAGCTTCATCCTCTCTTGAAAGCAGCGATATTACATCACCAATTTGCTTATATACATCCTTTTTTTGATGGCAATGGTCGTCTAGCACGTATTCTCACAACCTATTATTTGCTATTTGAACAATATGAAGTTTCTAAATATTTTATTATCGATGATTATTATGATATTGATAGACATCTCTATTCTGATTGTCTCCATAGCGCAGATAACGGAGATAAAACTTCATGGATTGAATATTTTCTTGAAGGTATTTCAGTATCATTACAAGGCGCACTTGCTCGTATTGATGAATTAAAAAGATCTCATCTTGATAAAATAGAGGGTGAAAAACGAGTCTTAGTTACACCTCGTGAAGAAGAAGTACTACAAATTGTTATCAATAAAAAAGCGATTAAGACATCAGACATCGAGCAAGCTTTTGTCGTAAGCCGCCAACAAGCTCATGCACTACTAGCATCACTTGTTTCTAAAAAACTGGTAAGGAAATATGGTAAAACTAAAACAAGTTACTACAAATTAAGAGAGAGACAAAAATAGTCTCTAGTTCGTAATTTTTACTTCTGCATCTTTGTTATAACAAATATAATAAAGTTTTTGCGCACTTTATTTTATTTAGGCAACTTATAGACTCTTAACAAAGATAACCATAAAATGTTGATTTACTCTTCAACTAATTACACTTTCAGCAAATTTAAAATAAACAATCGAGAACTTTTCATTTATAAAGTAATCCCTCATCTTTCCGCACTATACGCTTGTTTGCATATTAGAGTATAATAAGCATATGGCTCGCAAATATCCCAAAATAGGACTTGCTTTAGGAAGCGGTGGAGCTAAAGGCTTAGCACATATTGGCGTACTTAAATCTCTTGAAAAACATAACATTCCTATCAACTATATTGCTGCATCAAGTATAGGATCCCTCATAGGAGCACATTATGCACGATATCAAAACGTAAAAAAACTGGAAGAGATCGTCTTTAATTTTGATCGAAAAAAAGGAATCGGATTATTTGATTTTACTGTGATAGGAGGAATAATCAAAGGGAAAAAAACAGAAGGCTTTATTTCTGAAATACTTGAAAACGCTACGTTTAAAGAATTAAAAATTCCATTAGTAATTGTTGCAACAGATTTTAATACTGCTCAATCGATAATATTTAATGATGGTAATTTAACAAAGGCAATCAGAGCAAGTATTGCTGTGCCGACAATTTTCCAACCGATATTTTATCTTGATAAATTGATCGCTGATGGAGGACTTTCAAACCCTGTCCCTGTTTCTGTCGTTTCTGAAATGGGAGCTGATATCACTATTGCAGTAAACCTTGACCATGTATATATCGAAAATCCACTAACCAATTTGCCACCTTTATCACAAATCCCTATGCATGCAGTCAATATCCTTCGTCATAATTTAGCCTTGTATTCTATCAAAAATGCAGATATTATCATTACTCCACAAAATATCTTACAAATAGGACTTGTTGGTTTGAATAACATTTTTAATAATGAAAAAGCCCTCCAGCTTATTCAAGAAGGTGAAGATGCTACAGATAAGGTCATATCTAAAATTGAAAAGCAAATCAAATTCTATCAAAAAAGGCAATCACCAATGCAGAAAGTATTGTCAATTTTCAAAAGATTTTAAGCTTATTACAAATTATAAAATTATACTTTTGATTTTGATATTTATATTCTTTCATATCTCTTGCATTCATAGCTTATGCTATAAGAGGATTGCTTTGTTATGCATGTCATAAGTAAAACAACGCAACTATCACCAGTAATTCGTTTAATTATATTTGTAGGACTTAACATGGCTACTGGAGTGGTTGCAGATATCTCATTATCATATTTACCTCAATTTAATCCATTTCTTATCTTCATACCGACAATTGTCTTTTGTACTTGGTATGGAGGTTTTATTGTTGGATTAATTACTACAATTTTTAGTGTAGTCAGTGTTATTTTAATGCTCTTTTATCCTACTAGTCATCCACTCTTGCTAGCAAACACTACATTCATAATTGAAATCCTTATTTTCTTTTTTGTTAGCGCTTTTATTAGCTATGTGATTCATGTCTCAAAAAAGCAAGATAAAATCACCGAGTATCAAAAAAAATTGCGTCAAACACATCATGTTATCGAAACTCTTGAAAAATATTATGACAGTTCACAAACAGAAATAGAAGCACGTGATCAATTTCTAGCAATTGCATCACACGAATTAAAAACGCCAGTAACATCTATGTTACTACAGGTACAAACAGCAATCCATAATATCCGTAATGTCTCACTAGCAAATTTTTCAGTTGCTTCACTTTTAAAAATGCTTGAAAGTACTGAACAACAAAGTAAACGACTTTCAAAAATGGTCAATGATTTGCTTGATTTGTCTTTGATCACCACTGGGAAAATTGATTTAGAAATTGAAGAAACAAACATTTCAACCATAGTTCAGGATGTTGCCGAAAAATTTACAGTGCGATTAACAAATAAAAATCAGTTAAGCATTATCACAAATAAAACAGTTATTTGCCATTGTGACAAAGTACGTATTGAACAAGCTGTTGTGAATCTTGTTTCTAACGCTATAAAATATGGTAATAATAAACCTATTACAATAGCTATCAGTAACTCACATGAGCATATTCATATTACGGTAAAAGACCAAGGTATAGGCATTCCTCCTGATCAGCAAAAAAGAATCTTTAATCGTTTCGAACGGGCTGTTTCTTCAAGAGATTATAAAGGCTTAGGAGTCGGATTATATATAACATATCAAATTATCAAAGCACACAAAGGAAAAGTTTTGCTTCATAGTCAACTCAACAAAGGTTCAGCATTTACTATCGAACTTCCATTAAAACCTTCACAAAAATAAAGAAAACATAGTAAAATACGACTATGGAAAAACTCCTTGTTGTAAACAAACCTTCTGGAATGACACCTTTGGAAGCGATAAATAAAATACGCTACATCTATCCCGAACTTTCTCAGATAAAAATTGGCTACGCTGGAAGACTTGATCCATTGGCACATGGTGTTTTAGTACTAATGGTTGGAGAAGAAACAAAAAAACGTGATACCTATCTTTCATTGCCAAAAATATATGAATTTGAGGTTTTATTCGGCCTTAAAACTGACACCTATGATCTCTTAGGAATTCTAGAAGATTCTAAAATACAGCGAACACCAGTCAATGTAAATATATTAGTAAATATTTTTGTAAATAATCATATCGGTTTTTTACAACAACAATATCCTCCTTATTCCTCAAAAACAATTAAAGGGAAACCATTATTTTGGTGGGCAAAAAATGACAAACTAAACGAAATTAAGATCCCTACAAAAAAAGTAGAAATTTATGAATTCAACTGTTTAAGATTTGGGGAGATAAAAATAATTGAATTGAAACATAAAGTTTATAGTGCTATTGAATCAATTCATGGTGATTTTAGACAAGAAACAATTAAAAAACGTTGGGAAGAAATATTTGATAAAATGGATAGACAAACACTGAAAACGGCAAAATTTCGTATCAGATGTTCAAGTGGAACATATGTGAGAGCATTGGTTAGTCAATTAGGAAAAGAAATCCGATGTGGTGCAGTCACCATTGATATTTTGAGAACCAAAGTTGGAATATATACCCTCAATGAAGCAGTAGATATCTGATATAGTTATGCTGATTAATAACAATGAAAACTAAGGAAAGCTGAAATTATTTCTTGGCTTCAAAATATTACATAAAGATAATTTTTTTATGGAGATTTTGAAACTACATGATCTCCTTCTGGCAAGCTTTTAACATATGTATTCACTTGATTTATCGGAACAATATATTTTTCTCTTGAACTGTCAGATAGTTGAATAATAATTGTTGTTTTTTGACTCATAGGAACATTTGGTGCAAAATCTTTAATCACAATAGTAGGTGTTACTGTCATATTCGTAATCTCTGAAATTTGCTGTTTATTGGATGGTATTAAAATAATATATCCGAGCATACCAATAACAACAATAATACCGATGCTTATAATTATCACTGATAGCATAGAACCTTTCATTAGCATCAATTGTATCAAAGAACGAAGAAATTGCAATTTATTTATTGATATAATATACGCTATAATAAAAAAGGGGCTATGAAAAAAAATGAATTTATTATCGCAACATACAATATCCAATTTGCAACTATTGCTGAAAAAATTATTGCTAACATCATTGCAATGGCAAATGATGGAGTAGAAATCTTTTGTCTCCAGGAAATTGTTCATATCCAAAATGAAGTATTTATCATTGATCGGATACTTAAACAACTAGGAAACGACTGGAGAGCTGCATATCATGTAGGTAAAGAAAATTCGAAGCTAAGTATCGGTACTGCAATTTTATGGAATATAAAGAAATTGAAATTAAAAAAGATTGAAAAAATATCACTCCCGAAATTGAAAAGATTTGATCTCCATGAAAAATTATATTATAAAGTTATTGGCGTTCTAGGTGTTCCTTTGCAACGAAGAGCAACAACATGTTATTTCATTATTAATAAAATTGAATTTCGAGTCACATGTATCCATATCGATAATGTAGGTGGACCAAAACATCGCTTGAAGCAGATATCATATCTTTTATCAGAGTTAAACAAAAAAGCTACGCCGGGTCACGAAATTATTTGCGGCGATTTTAATACCTTTGATTTATTAAAAACACGCTACGAGAAAAAATTGTTACAGAGAAAGCTTGGAAAAGAGTTTAGTGATGCATCAAAATATGTGGGATGGACATCGGATATTCATCAAATCGATTTTACTACAAGTATTCGATTTTTCCCTTGGTTGATTAAAACATTTAACGTTCATATCAGGAGAAAACTAGATTATATCTGGATAAAACAAATTGAAGTTATTCTTTGTAAAAAACTCAGTATGCCAGGCTCTGATCATTTGCCTATTATAGCAAAATGCAGATTAAAGGATATAAAAACTATTTGAAATAATTTCTTTCTCATTCTGTTATTGAACAATACTATATAATTGCCATATACTAAATCCGCGTCAATCTATGAATAATTCACAAACTTATTCTATTCCTTTCCTCTCAAAGACTAAACTTTCAAAAAGTACATATGTCTTTTATTTTAAAAAACCGCAAGGATTTGATTTTAATCCAGGGCAATATAATCGTTGGACATTGCCGATTACAGCAAATGACGGGAGAGGTTCTTCACGATTTTTTACAATATTTTCTTCACCACTTAATAAGGATACTATTTCATTTGCAACAAGAATAGGAGAGAGTAATTATAAAACAGCATTGTTCCAACTAAAAAAAGGTGATGAAATAAAAATATTTGGACCAATGGGACAATTTGTTTTCAATCAAAAAAGTACAAAACCACAAGCTTTTATTGCAGGAGGCATTGGCATTACTCCTTTTCATAGTTTTTTACAATATGCAGCAGAGAAAAATCTGAAGATTCCGATACTTCTTTTTGCCTCATTTTCTACTCTTGAAGAAATGGTTTATTTTGATGAATTAAAAAAAATTGAATCACAAAATCCAAATATCAAAATTATTTATATAATAACTACACTTGAAGAAGCGCAGACTTCCTGGTCAGGAGAATCTGGAAATATTTCTGATGCACTCCTGAAAAATTATATAGTAGAGATAAAAAAATGCGTTTTCTATATCGTCGGATCTTCTCCGATGGTCGATAGAGCAACAAAAATGTTAATTGAAATGAAAGTTCCTATTGAGCATATTAAAACTGAACAATTTACCGGATTTTAAGTATATATAACTAATTTGATAGAAGATAATCAAATTGAACAAATCTACAAACGTATAATCAATCCTATGGTATATATATCATTAATCAATTGTGACCATGGTTAGTATCAAAAAAAATTGTTGTCTTGCCAAAGCGCTGGATTATTGAAAAGACACTGTCATGGATTAGTAGATACAGAAGATTAGCAAAAGATTTTGAACGATTTGGAGACAATACGGAATTTCATATTCCTCGCGATGGCAAGACTCATGCCAAAAAGAATTGCTAAAGAATACGCTTATTAATCCTGCAAAGGAATAATATACACATGAACAAACCACTCTGTTACCTGAGCCCAATGCAGATGACCAAAAACAGTAGTATTACCTTCTCGCCCGAAAACAGCATGGATATGTGGTTTTCCTTCATGAACTTCTCCTGTTCCAGACATCTCTAATGGTTCATGATACTCAGTGAGAATATCCTTTCTTGCATTATCTTTAGGCATGGTACTGATACAACAAGTAGCAACTGCACCAACAATAGAGACGATACTTCCTTCTTGAACATTTTTCTTAAGGAGAACTTTTGTCACTTTTTCTATGACTTCTTCTCCTGACCTAACTTCGATTTTTATCATGTCTTCAATTGTATTAAAATCTTCTTAACTTTTCAAACAGGCTCTTAGAGTTTAAAAATTTAAATAAAAGGTATCTTAATTCCTTTTTCATTCTGTTTTTTTGCGCTTTCAATTTCTTCAGCAATTTTTATATCTACTTCACTTATTCGAATAAGTTTATTATTATCTATAAATAACGGATCAACGTATCGAAATTTTTTATGTGCAACAATATTACTTTGTGATAAATGGGAAATCGATTTTTGTTCTAATGTTTTTAAAACTTTTATTATTTTCTTATCCTTTGAAGCTATTAATTTTTTGACAACAAAAGCATCTTCTTTCCAAAAATCTTCCTTTGCAATAATCTTTTTTTTCATTGCTTCCCGCAACATATTTGCAAAGATGCGATAACGCGATGCTGCTTCAAATCCGCCCCAATGAGTCATTTGTCTTTCTAAAAAATTTCTTGTAAACAGAATAGCTGATGACTTATTTTTGAATACAATTATATTATTTTTTATAGTTAAATTGGACATGCATTTTTTTGCAATAGCTTTTGGGAACTCTCTCAATGAATAATCAAGTCTATCAGCACACACATCAGGAATGTCTCTCTCCAATAGGTTAAAATGATGATAATCGGTGATTCTTTTGGCATCATAATCATATTTATTTAAAATAGACGGAATTTCTGAAGAATGTATAAATTTCTCATGTTGTTCATCCTGATAATTTTCTGTTTTTCCATTTCCAATAACCCAATCTATAACATGAGAAAAAGCAGTATGTGACACATCATGGAGCAATCCAGCTATTTGTTCTTCTTCTGATGCTCCTAATATTTTAAGAAGTAGCATAACACCGATACAATGCTCATAACGAGTATAATTTTTTAGATGATAATATTTATCGGGTATACCAAATTGAGCAATATTTTTCAACCGTTGGACTGATTGTGACTTTATCAACTCAATAAGAACTGGAGAAACAATTTCATAGACACCATAGACAGTATCATTGACTTTCATAAATAAATTATACCATGCACATTGCCAGTTTTCACACACACAACAATCGTCCAAAATGTATCATAATTTATTCAGGCTTCAATTTTCCTATTTCTCTGTTATACTTTTTGTAATGAAAGAAGTTACAATAAAAACGCTCGAAGGCAGACTTATCCTTACTGCAACAATCCTCGCAAGCGGTATGGCATTTCTCGATGGCTCTGTTGTCAACATTGCAATCCCGACGCTCCAAGCAAAACTTAATGCAACAATTACGGGAATCCAATGGATTGTAAATGGTTATACGTTAATGCTTTGTTCACTTATATTAATCAGTGGAGCACTCGGGGATAAATTTGGCAGAAAACGAATTTTTTCAATTGGTATTGGACTTTTTATCACAGCTTCATTTCTCTGTAGTATAGCCCATACCATTACACAACTTGAAATTTCTCGCATAGTACAGGGGATAGGAGGTGCAATGATGGTACCAGGGAGTCTTAGTATTATTAACATCACATTTGCGGAATCTGTCCGTGGACGCGCAATAGGAATTTGGTCTGGATTCGCCGGTGGAGTTGCTGCATTAGGACCTTTAGTAGGTGGATGGCTGGTACAAGTACTGGGTTGGCCTTCAATTTTTTATATTAATATCCCATTAGGTTTGTTAGCATTATTTCTAACCATTCGTTATATACCTGAATCACGCAATATTGAATCAACAAAGCTTGATATACAAGGTGCGATACTTATTTTTTTATCACTGTTAGGAATTTCATATGGATTAATCTCAGCTCCAGATCTTGGATGGCAAAATCCTGCTATTGTTATCAGCCTATTCTTCGGTATTATTGCTTTTTTTGTTTTTCTTTTTGTTGAGAATAGAACTAAAGAACCTCTCGTTCCTTTCCATATTTTTCAATCTACTTTAGTAACGGGTGCTAATCTTGCAACGTTCTTTTTATATTTTGCGCTAAGTGGTGTTATTTTCTTTCTAGTATTAAATTTTCAACAAATCCAGCATTATTCACCGATTTATGCAGGTCTTGGTATGATACCTACAGTGCTTTTAATAACCTTTTTGTCAAGCACAGGTGGAACATTGACTGATAAATTCGGCCCAAGAATGCCAATGATTATCGGTTCGTTGATTGTTTCCATTGGAATGGTTTTATTAATATTACCTGGGAAAAATGCAAACTACCTTATTCAATATCTACCAGGATTAATTCTTTTTGGATTAGGAATGGCTATTGTGATTGCACCACTTACCAAATCTGCTCTTGCTGTGGAAAAAAAATACTCAGGCGCAGCATCAGGAATTAATAATGCAGTCGCTCGAGTTGCCGGACTTTTAGCAGTTGCTTTACTTGGGCTGATTGTCATTTCCCTTTTCAGAACTCAACTTTCAAAGCATATGACTTCATCATCTTTCACAAATGATGAAAGATATCAAATCATGACACAAAAGAACAAATTAGGTGGAATTATTATACCTGAAAATTTTAGTATACAAAAAAGATTTTATATACAAAATGCGGTTGAAGATTCTTTTATCTATTGCTTCCGTTGGGCAATGGGCATTAATGCACTTCTTGCCTTTCTAAGCGCCGTTATCTCATTCTTTACTATTCATAATAAATCTTTGAAACATTAGTCTATATTATGTATTTACAAAATGCATAATAATTATTATTCTAATAATATATGTTTAAAACAATCATACAAACAGTTGCTGGGATAGTTTTTATTTTTGGAGGCATATCGATAATATATGTATTTATTATCAACTTAAATACAAATGCAAATCTTTTTTTTCTTGCATTATCAATCTTTTTTCTTTGTGGAGGAATATACTTTTTTATAAAAGCAGGGAAATCTGATAGTACCGTTATATCCAGAGTACCACCAATGAAATCAACATTATTTGAAGAAAAATCAGGACTTTCGGAGAGATTAGCAAAGAATAATGAAATTATGGGTAATTGGAAAAAAGTAAATGAAACAAAGGATCGTCTACGAATGATTGAAATATCAGCTTCAGGGGGATCAGAAAATAATCAATAATAAAAGATATTTATTAAAATCGGCTACTGTAGTTCTGCTACTTTTCTTAATTTCATAATCTCTTCGTTTGTAAGATGCCGGTAATTCCCTATACTAAGTTTATCAAGTATAAGTGAACCAAATTTAATTCTTTGCAATTCCAAGAGTCGAATTCCCACAGCTTCACACATTCTTCTAATTTGACGATTTTTGCCTTCATGAATAATTATATCTAATACTGAAATAGTATTTGTTGATTTTAAGATATGAACAATTGCCGGTGCCGTAATACCATCTTCCAATAGTACACCATTTCGCAATGCATGAACCTGTGCACTTGTTGGGATTCCTTCAATTGTCAGACGATAAGTTTTGTCAACATGATATTTGGGATGAATGAGCAAATTTGTTAGCTCTCCATCATTAGTAAGAATGAGAAGCCCTGTTGTATCTTTGTCAAGTCTACCAACTGGATAAATCTTGCCAACGAAAGGGACAAGAGAGGTAATATTCTTCCTCCCATATTCATCATCAGTTGTTGTAATAATACCTTTTGGTTTATTAATGAGATAATAGATAAGTTTAGGTGGTTTAACTACACTACCTTTAATTCTAATGTCATCTTTTGCGGGATCTATTCGAGTCCCTGACTCTTTTACTTGTACTCCATTAACTGTCACATTATTGTCCCTCAAAAAAGCTTTAACATCTCGTCGTGAACAAATGCCAAGATTAGCAAGATATTTATTTAAACGTTGTGTAGTATCTTTCATATAACTCTACTAGTATACCAATACCGACGCTTTTGCCATGCCATAAAATAGACTATAGTATAAATTATAGCAAAAGGATCAACTTATGAACAAAAAAATATTTTTAAGAGAGATTCGCAAAATACTTCTCTGCTTTATTATTTTCTTAGCCATTATGGCTATTATTATCGGAATCGGGTGGGCATTAATATATAAGACTGATGACCAAAGCAAATTTTCTATCATGCAGACATCTAATCATATAACGTATCTAACATTCAATCAGTGGAAAAACATTCAATCAAAATATTTTCTACTTGTAAAAAATCACGATCCTCGTATTGCACTAGAAATCTTACGAGTTGAAGTTAAAACAAATAACGCCTTATCTCGCAATTGTCATGAATTAACACATGAAATAGGCCATATAGCTTTCAAAAAATATAAAACTTTTGAAAAAGCAATACAATTTCAAGATGAAATATGTAATTCAGGCTATATGCATGGTATTCTAGAAAGCTATTTCGAAGAAAATAAAACTACTATTACACAAGCAGTACATAAAATCTGTCTAGGATATAAAAAAAGCAATTATAATGCATGGGAATGCTATCATGGGATAGGACATGGTATTATGTTTGCAACTAATAACAATGTCCCTAAATCAATTACACTTTGTAAGTCGTTATTAAATAATTTTGCGTATTCTGCGTGTGTAAATGGCATTTTTATGCAGAATTTTACTACCGATAATTTTATTCATCCAACCAAATATGTAAGCAAACATAATTATTTCTACCCTTGTATTCAACAACAATATCAAGACATGTCAAATTGCTACGAATATGCACCAATATATTTTTTGAATCTACATGCTAATAGTTATTCACAGGCTTTAGAATGGTGTGAAAGTGCTCCTTATCTTTTTATTGCTTCTTGTGCAAGTGGAGTAGGATCAGAAATGACAAAACAAAATATTAATAATCCTATGTTAGCTAAAATAATTTGTTCAAATGGACCAAGCAATGTCCAAGAACCCTGTTTGAGAGGTATGATTAACTTATATATTCTCCATTATGGAAGTCTTCAGCCTGCAGAAAAATTTTGCAATAAGATGAGTAATAAAGAAAAGTCGGTCTGTATAAACGAAATTTTGTCTTTAAGACAGCTCTTTCTATAAATAGACAGTCAATTTATATTAAAAAATGCCTTTTACTAAATTTTTTGATAAACTAATTAACAGAACTGTTACCGCAAGCAGTTTCATCCCGTCTAAGATACGGTTTTTAAACATTTTGGAGGACTGAAAGAATATTACCAGCAGGATCTTTAAACCAAGCAATGTCTGGTCCTCTTTTAACAGAAATACCTCGAGCAATACCTTTTTCATCTTGATTAAAATCTTGATATTTTTCAAACTGTATTCCTTTTTTTACAAGATCATCTACTGCTTCATCAATATCTTTAACGACGAAATTTAAAACGGTAAAAGTTGCTGGTTCATGATTATCCTTTGCATATATAAATACTGTACCACTATTGGGGAGTTGTAATTCTAATCCCATCCCGCTATCTTTTACTTCTAAACCAAGGACCTCTGAATAAAATTTCTGTGCCTTTGCCTGGTTGTCTATTGAAAATCCACTAAATGCTGTTTTTGCTTTAAACATATTGTTAAATACTACAATAAATTTAGTATACTTATCTGAAATCTTAATTTCAATAACCAATGTCTGTTATTATTGCATCTTATTAGCTAAAAATCTTGTGGTATGGCTAAACCTTATATTCAATTATCAATCAAAAATGTACTGGCACACTAAACTTCTGAATTGAAACATCATAAAGTGTATCATTTAAGATTATAATATGAACTCTACCTTCTTTCAAAATTTTCTGGTTTCTCCTCTCATTCTAAAAATTTTTATACCAGTCATTAATATAAAATTAACTATTTCAGAAAAAAGATAATATAGAGAAGTAATGGGGAATTATTTATGACGTTTTGCAATTTTCTTTGCAAGCATCTCACGCTTTATTTCAAGTCTCTTTTTAGTCTTATATGAATGTGATTTTTGCTTATTTGTTAGTCCAGTATCTCGCTTTGCCATATATATATTATACACTAAAGCTCTACTTTTGCAATTGCTAACAAATAGCTTGGCAAATAACGTTTCTTTTCAAACGCCACATATCTCTCTTGCCAATGTGGTAAAAATTTATTATTAAAATGATATATATTATTCGTTTTGTATAATCTACTTAATATAATATAAAGTAACGAAATCAATAATTTAACTGGTTTTTCAGACATTTCTTTCTTTTGATGATGAAACGTTGCAAAATTAAGACTTACAGTATTAATTCCTTGCTTTTTAAAATGCTCTAATGATTGAATTAACAAAAATTCAACAAGACCATTTGGAGCATTTTTTTTCCTTCTCGTAGCATCTAATGATAAACTTTTTGATGCATATACAGGAACAAAAGTAAGGTAACCGATCACTTCTTCACTTTGCAACGCGAGTACAATTTCACAATCACGATCTACAATCGAAGGTATTCTACCTAATGTCATTGTAAACCGTTTTTCTTTACCACCTTTGTATTGAATCCACTCCTTAGCAACACTATCTAGTTGATTAAGATATTTTAAGGGAATCTCTTTTCGCTTATAAATTTTACAAACAATTCCCTGATTAAGAATATATCTTTCAGCACGTCGCACTTTCTTTTTTAACGAACTTTTTTCGAAATTTGATAATGTAATAATTGCCTCACTGCCAATATGAAATTGTCTATGACCTAATTCAACAAGGTTTTGTAATGTTTCTTTATTAACTACTAAAAAACAACTCGAAAGATTTGCACCCCTAATAAAATATTCAAACTCTTTCAAAAGGAGAGAAATTTCCGTAATTGGCCCTATTGGATCACCGCTGACTAAAGCAATTTTCCCTCTAATTGTATACGAAAGGAATGAATGTCCGGTTGAAGAAAAGAAAAATTTTTTCTTCTCGTGAAGAGCGAAATATGAAAGAGTATCTTTACCATAGTTTTCCATAAGTAACTGTGCCGCATTTATGTTATTTCCCATTTTTTCCATGGAGTTTATTGTACAATATTTAAATTAAAAGTACACAATCGAATAATAAAAGTAAAATATAATTTGTAGTTGTTTCATTAAAGATATAGATTATTGTGACTTAAACTCCTTTTGAAAAATGATAAGCAAGCAAAAAGCAATAAATGCCATAATACTCCCATAAATAAACGTTGCTGATGGGTTAATTGTAGTCCAAAGAATACCTCCTATTACTGAAGCAAAGAATGTCCCAATAGCGGTTATTGTATAATAGGCTCCAAAAAAGGTACCTGATTCACTTATAGTAATAAATTCCGCAATATATGCCTTTGATACGCCATCAGTAGCTGCGACATAAATTCCATAAATAGGAAAAAGTACCCAAAGCCAAATAGGATTTTTTATAACACCAAATAATAAATATACGAAAGTAAAAACAATAAGGCCAGCAGTAAAAATTTTCCGGGCACCCAATTTATCTGCTAAATAACCGGCTGGAGTAGCAAAAATTGTTTGAGATAAGTTGTATGACACATAAGTTAATACAACAAGTGTAGTACTCAGCCCAAGTTTTTTTGCATTCAGGAGCAAAAAAGTATCAGAGCTATTTCCCAACGCAAAAATAAAACTGATGAGTATAAAATGTATTAATCGAGGCTGCAATAATTTCCAATCAATTTTGACAAATCTTCTTTCCTTCTGCATCCTTATTTTCTTTTTTTCTTTTATAAGGAATACCAGCAATAGAATTGCAATGACACCAGGGATAAAAGCTATAAAAAAAGTAAGACGAAGATTATTTTTAAAGAGAATCAGAATAATAAGTGCTGCAAGTGGACCAAAAACAGCTCCTAGACTATCAAAGGCTCTATGAAAACCAAAAATAAAACCCTTGTTTTCTTGTGTCGTATTTTCAAGCAATAGACTATCTCGAGGCGCAGTACGAAGACCCTTTCCAAGCCTATCTATTACTCTGGCAAAAAGCACCAAAGGCCAGACATATGCGAGACCAATAAGCAATTTTGATATTGCTCCAAATGAATAGCCAAAAGTAATAAAAATTTTTCTTTTTTTAAGAAAGTCAGAATATGTTCCGAAAAAATATTTTGTTATGCTTGCAATTGCTTCAGCTATACCTTCGATAAAACCTATTATGGGTATTGATGTATGAAGCACAGTCGTAAGAAAAAGTGGGACAATAGGATAAATCATTTCGGAGGCAAGATCATTAAAAAAACTTACTAAACCGAGTATAAAAACAGTGACTGGCACTTTTTTGAAAACCATGCTTTGAGTATAGCAAAAATCATGATTTATTTGACAATTACAAATGGTTTTCTTGAACTTATTAGAAATTTTAAATTGAGAAGAAATAACATCTTTACTAATTTATACACTTGAAAAGCCCCTAGTGGAAAAATTGTTATAAAAATTAAGTAGCCAAACGCGCATATAATCAAAAGATTACTTCATTTTTTTATGACATCCCATGAGCTAGAATCACCCTTAGCGAATCAAAAAACGTTTCAAAAGTAGCATAAAATCTCGTAATTAGTAATTAGGCTAATGTATTAATATAAAAATATTATCCCTTTGATTCTTGAGGTAAATTAAGTAATTCATTAATTTTTACAAATTCAAACCCTTTTGCCTTTAGTTGCTTAATTATCTCAGGAAGCGCATTAGCGGTTTCGGGGGCAGTCGGTTTACCATTTAAATGGAGAATAATAATCGAACCATTTTGTGTGTTATCAACAACATTATGAATAATTTGATTTGTATTGGTATTAAAACCATCAGCTCCAATCACATCCCAATGGACAACAATATCATTAGCTTGATTTACTAATTTAACATCATCTGGAGTATAACATCCTCCAGGGAAACGAAAAAGACGGTTATCAATTCCAGCATGTTCTCTTAATAATTTCTCTGTAGCACCAATATCCTCAATTTTTAATGTATTGGGTAGTTGTCCTAAACCATAACAGAAACCAGAATAGGAGCTGTCCGTATAAGAGTGACTAGCAAGCTCAAATAAATAATTTTGAGATAATTGCTGAGTGACCTCAGGATAAAGTTCAATCCACATACCTGTTAAAAATAGTGTGGCTTTTGTATTTGTTGCAATCAATGTATCAATAATCCTTTTATCATATGAACTTTTGACTCTTCCTGTAAGTAAATTTGCCTTCATCGTGTCTGTCATTTCTGCATCAAAGGTTAAAGCAATTCTTTTTTTATTTCTTGCCCCATGAAAAATAACATCTGCGCTATTTGATCCTATAGTCCGATTGTCGTAAGGACTACCACGTTCAACATAGGAATCTCCATAATTATCTCCATTTACCTTTGTCTCTGGCACAACAATGACTCTACTTGTTTTAGTTGGAGGAAGAGTTAAAATTGATGCGACTTGTTGTTTAACCACATTTACTAATAGAAAATACATAATTATAGAAGAGATACCTACAATTACTACTGTGTACACAAAATGATGAATTATATCTTGAATAAATATTTTTATATCGTTTAACGCTAATTTTTCAATCTTAAACATATCTCTTATAAGTATTTCAAGTAGACAATCCTCTGTCAATAAGATATATTGGCATAGGTCAATTTACTGCAGAGCCTGAAAGATATTAAAACCGCTTTAACTTCACAAATCCAATACTCTCCAAATATATAACAGTATACATTCGAGGTATAGAATTTTCCCCTTTTATCTATAACCATAAGTTACGGATATTACCATTTTTCGAACTGATATTAATATCAGTAACTTTGATGTAACTGAATTTCTTGACAACTATTAGCGGAAATATTAGACTTGTCCCAAAGTTTTTATTAGCATATAGCGATTGAAAAACAAAATGTCCGGTTTTGATACACTAAGATAGTGATCAAAAGAATTTTGTCAGAAAAAGAAAAACAAATACTTCATGGATACTTCAAAGCTTCACCATTAATTCTCATACGGTTGAAAGCGCAAGCAATGCTGATGCGTGATCGTGGAATAATATGCATAGATATTGTAGGAGTATTATTGAGGAATGAACGGACTATCAGAAGATGACTAAAAGATTTTGAGAGCAAACCCATGCCGGATTTATTGGAGAAGCGAAAGTACATAAAAATATATTGATTCAAAAGAAAAAGTCAGAAAAGAATCCATTAATGTATGAAGATAAGGAGATAAACAAACTTGTCTCAACTACAGGGGATTGGTTTGAACATGCTATTGGTGGCATCAAGAGGTATCGGTGTATGAGTGAAAAGCTTCGCAATCACAAACCCTTCATAGATAGCAAAATGATCCTCTTATCAGCAGGTCTGTGGAATTACCATCTCTCCATAAATGATCTCCTGTGGAATAAAAAGTATTTCTCACATCATTGTCATCATGCTATTTCGTAACAAGGCTATTTATTGCCAAAGAACTGAAAGCAAAGGCTGGAATACAGATGAGGAAGAAAAATAAACTAGCAAAAGAGAAAAAATAGATACAAACTTTTTACAGCAATAACTCATATTTCAATAATTATTGAAATAGGCAAATGATCTGAAGCATCTGAGGCTTCTACCTGATATGAACTTGTCTTCAAATTTTTACTAACAAAGATATTGTCTAATTTATAAATTATTTTTAGTGGTAAACAGCTATTACAACCTTCAGGATAAACACTCCAAGTTGGGAGGAGTTTACTATCTGTGTTCCTTAATATTTTGCTTATTGTTTTCACTGCATTACTTTCTGGCAACGCATTAAAGTCACCCACCAGAATTGAATTTGTTTCTGAAAGAATTTTAACTAAATTTTCTGCCTGTATATCTTGTATTTGAGAAGCCTGTTGATGAGTGTGTACAAGATGAGTGCAAACAACTTGCAAAATTTTATTATTAACTTTTATAGTTGCTTCTATAGCAATACGATTATCTGTTTGAGATAGATTATGAATTTTATATTCAAGTATAGGATACCTACTCAGAATAGCGTTGCCAACATCAACTGTTTTACCATTTTTTGTTATTTGAAAAGCTGGAGCATAGACAAACTGATATTCTTTGAATAGAGAATCTGAAAGTTGTATCTTATTATCTTTTCGCATGACTTCTTGCAATCCAATAATGTCTGCATTAATGTTCTCTAAAAAAGTATTAACATTATTTAAATTACTATCAAACCAGATATTCCAAGAGAGAATTTTCAATGACATATTATAAGTATAACACTTGAGAAAACAATTCATCACAATCTCCTGTTTGTAAGAATAAAAGAACTTTTTGAGGCTAAGTTGTGGCTAAGCACTTAGCTGACTCTGTTGGACTACACATGTACAGTACAAACTTTTTATATGCATTACTGATATAATCTTGCATATGTTTACTACAACATTTCTGCTAAATACAGTATGCATAATCCTTCATCTTTTTAGGGAGGGTGAGAGATAATGAAGCTAATTTATGTAACCATTTTAGTTATTGTTGTTGCAGCGGTTGCATTCTTTGGGTACAAGGTTTATCACAGGATTCAACTGCAAGCGAGTATCGGATATAGTGTAGGTGACGCTCAGACTGACCACATTGGCAATGGAGAGGGTGAAATTTCCCAAAATGGAGATCCTTGCGGTGGCACCGGTGGCAACGGACAGATCGTTAGTACTGGAAGCAAAACATTTATTATGAAGCGAAAAGACGACAGCAGCAGTCAAATTATCCATCTTACAGATCAGGAAACGATCAAAACCTCAACCGGCTCCGGTTCTCTATCCGATTTGAAAACTGGAGACAGCGTAACGCTAGTCGGGGGACCAAATTCCGATGGCAGCTTTACTGCAAATACTGTTGTGGTCTGTAAATAAAATTATGAAGAAATTTTTCGTTATACTTTCGATAATTGTTACATTCATCCTACTTCTACTTGTCTTTCTATTTTTCTCATTATTAATGTATGTCAAAAATCAGACTGGACAAGATACGAAAGTAAAATCGGATATTATCATGGTTCTGGGTGGCAGCGTCTACGGTGGTATTTCTTGCTATGGTCCTATATGCCAACATGGCTTTGTCGCACACCCTCGTTTAAATCCTTGTCTAGTTGCCCGAGTAGATCACGCAGTTTCTCTTTACAAAAACCACTACGCTTCAAAAATTCTTATGTCAGGAGGAAACGATAAAGAGGTTTATGCAAATGAAGCCGAAGCCATGAAAAAAATCGCTACTGAAGCTGGTGTTCCAACATCGGCTATTTTACTAGAAAATAAATCAACCTCAACATACGAAAACTTCTTATTCTCTCAAAAAATACTTACTGAAGCCCATTTTAATTCAATTATTATAGTTACAGATCCATACCATAATGCTCGTGCTGGACTTGTCGCTTCAAAATTACAGTACAAATACTCTTTGTCTGCGGATATAAAAAGCCCCTGCTGGGAACAAGATAAAAATAATTTCACTAATAGGGATTCTGTCAGAGAAGTGTGGGCTATAATTGGCTATAAACTTTTAAATAAAATATAACTAGATCCTTCAAAAGAAACTCGAATTTCAAACTTAGATTAGTTTATGAATAACTACGTAAATAAATCTCATTTCAGGCAAGAACGAAGCAAACTTGCACTTTGAATCCAAGATAGTGTTTATAAGAAATGAATTAATATTTCTGGTCTAATTTGTGGTTAAAAACGCAACTGGCCATCCTGGACGTTGTAGGAATTTTTTACATACAGAATTATCTCTTCAAATTTAGTTAAAACAAAATCGGCGAAGATAATTTCCATCTCTGTTCGAAAAGTTCATTCATAAGTTTTGCATATGGCGCATAATGAAACCGCACTCCTATACCACTAACTTTTTCTTCGGGATTATATGAAGTAAAATATACAATTTCGTTATCAATAATAAAAATGCGTGCTTCCATATTGGGATAATAACGGACCATAACTCCTAATTTATCCCATGTTCTCAGTAGTCCTTCAGTTGCTTCAGAACAGTCTTGAATAACTGCTCTTATAGCTACTCCATTTTCAAACGCTTGTTTAAAAGAGAGCACAGATTCTGCTGGTATCTCAAGACCAGAAACAATAAAATCAATACTTTCTTTCGCATTTTGTATATCTTTACTTGTTTTTTCTAATAAATCACTTCTATTTTTTATAAAAGACAGTTTTAATAATTGTGGGCTACTAAACCCTTGATTCTTCCCTGAAAATATTTCTTGAAAATTTTCCTTAACTTCTAATGAAAGTAAATCAGCTGAATCTTGTATAGATTGAGCTTCAAAGATAGTCGGGTAAGTCGCTAGTTTCAATACAATGCCTAACTCCTCCAAAGGTTTAATTGCTCTATAGACTGCATGGGGGAGAATATTTAATTTCGCTCCTATCTCTTTTGCTGACAATCTTCCCATATTTTCTAATAAAGAATATATAGAAAGACTTTGCGGTGGTAATGATTTTTGTAATAAATTAGCTATACTGATGAGATTTTAACAAATTTTGGTTAAAAACTCTACTATCGATTAAAATCTCTCTATGAATAAAAAAACTCATAAATACTTGAATCTTTTCATTTTCTTAGACATAACAATGATGGCAATTGTTAACGTCACATCCGGAAAAATAATTCAGATTGGGATTTTTACTTTTTCGGCGGCATCACTTTGTATCCCTGTCAATTATATATTTGGGGATATTTTCACGGAAGTATATGGATATAAACAAGCACGGCGGGCGACTTGGATATTAATCTTTTCAACAATTATTATGGCAATATTTTTCGAATTAGCGACATTATTACCTCCTGCACCAGGATTTAAAGGGAATGAAGCTTATACTTTTGTGTTATCTCAAGTACCTCGTATCACCATCGGAGCATGGATCGCTCTTTTTGGAGGACAATTCATAAATGATTTTGTAATGGCTAAGATGAAATTATTAACAAAAGGTAAATATTTATGGACGAGAACTATTGGCTCAACCATTGCTGGACAAGCAACGGATACAACATTGTTTTATATAATTGCACTCTATAATGTTATTCCCACTGGACTTCTAATACAATCAATTCTATCAGCATGGTTCTTGAAAGTTGCTATTGAAGTAATCATGACTCCAATTACTTATTGGACGGTTAATAAATTAAAGAAAGTAGAACATGAAGATTACTTTGACAAAAATACTAACTTTAATCCACTTATTCTTCAAGTTAAATCCGATTAATTAGCTCAACATATTTTTTGGTAAGAAAAGTTTTCTGAGGGTTAGTAAGCAAAAAGTTCCCAATCATACGCACATCATGCCCTAAAATAGCTGGCTCTTTTGGACTATGTAGGAAATTTTTAACAAAATAATTTTGCTTATTAATAAATAATACTCGTAACTTTATAATGATCCTGTTTTGACTTCTCCTACAAGTTTGTATGAAGCAAAAATTACACCACTTGGGGAAATTTTAGATTCAACGAGGATGAAGGAAGCAGGTATTGTACCTTTATCAAACAATCGTTTTCCCATACCAAGAGTAATAGGAAATATTTTAAGCCAAAATTCATCTACCAAATCATACTCCATTAATGTCTGAACAAGATTACTGCTTCCGTACACCTGTAGGACTGGACCGTTTGAGCTCTTTAACTTTTTTAACTCTTTGATATCTTTTACCACGATAGTGTTTTCCCACGTAGGTTTTTTTAAGGTTTTTGAGACAACATATTTTGTAATTTTATTTACTTGAGGCCATCCTTCTGTGTGCTCTGGCCAATATCCCGCAAAGATATCATACGTTTTGTGTCCAAGAAGAAGATCGTATTCTCCTTTCATCTGCTTCTCCATTTCCTTCCCCGACATTTCATCAAAGTAGGGAGCTGTCCATCCACCGAATTTGAAGTTACCACTTATATCTTCAGTAGGTCCACCTGGAGCTTGCATAACACCATCAAGAGTAACAAATTCAAGAACAATAATCTTTCTCATTAAAATTATTTTAACATAGTAACTTATTGAAAGATACAAAAAAAGATAATTGTTAAAATTACCAGTTCGAACCCAAGTCTGGTCATCCCACTTTCTGCAAATATTTGAAGCTAAATTGAGGCAAAAAAATTAGCTGGAGAGCCTTGACGATCTTGGAACTTTTTATAGCCGATTTTAATCTTTAAATATCTAATCGAAGTCATTTTTATATGCAAGCAGCGTGATCGCTCAGTTGTCGATAGGCGAATGAGTTTATTTTCTTTATCAATGCAGTTAGGCTATAATGAACTCACATGATTGAACTAAAAAAGACACTTCGGGTACTTCCAATTCATGTTATTAATCCACAAGCTAATAAGGAAAGAGCAATAAATACAGGAGATGAACTCGAATCACTTATCAAAACATTAGGAGGAGAGATCCCAGACCGTATTATTCAACATCTTGAACATCCCGATCTAGCAACATATATTGGGAAAGGAAAAGTACTTGAAGTATTAGAAAAAATTAAAAAATTATCAATTGATGTTGTCGTGTTGAATACCATGGCTAAACCTCGACAAGTCCATACGCTTAAGACACGATTTCAACAAGCAAATCCCCGAATCGAAGTTTGGGATCGAATGGATTTAATCCTGCAAATCTTTGATAAACATGCAAAAACGACTGAAGCAAAACTCCAAATAGAACTTGCTCGAATGCGATACATGGGACCGAGAATTTATGGTATGGGTGCGATTATGTCACGACAAGGTGGAGGAATAGGAACGCTTGGAGTCGGAGAAACCAATACTGAGCTTATGAAACGCCACTGGCGCGGTGAAATAAAAAAAGTTACTGATCAGCTTGATAAAATTAGCGAAGCTCATAATGCACAACTTGACCAGCGAAAACGAGCAGGATTTAAAACAGTCTCAATCGTCGGGTACACAAATGCAGGCAAAAGCTCGCTCTTTAATCTTTTATCTAACGAAAATGTCCTCGTCGAAAACGCATTGTTTGTAACCCTTGATAGTAACGTCAGCAAAATATATATCCCACAAATTGAAAAAGAAATTTTACTCACTGACACGATCGGATTTATCCGAAATTTGCCACCGCGCTTAATTCAGGCATTTAAATCAACACTTATGGAATCTGTCCATGCAGACATATTGTTACACGTAATCGATGTTTCTGATTCTGAAATTGCGGAGAAAATACATGTAGTTAATAACATTCTCCATGAACTTGGTATTCATCTTGACGCCCATATGATCTATGTCTTCAATAAAATTGACATAGCATCAAATTTTGATGAAGAAGATCTCAGAACAAAATATGCGCAATACTCACCAATTTTTATATCGGTAAACAAACAAAAAGGCATTGATAAAATTTTTAAAACAATCGCGAAGAGGCTTGAAAAAGAAGGTCAGACACAACCTAATACACCTGAGAAATAAATATAGAAAAGCAGTCTTAGTGCCTCAAAGAGAAACCTAGTTCTATGATGAGTTTAAACCAATAAATGATAAAGGTAGAGAAGAAATTGAAGTATACTCACGACAAGTAAATACAAAAACTTCTAAAAAGCATCAGCTGACACTAGTAGACTATGTCGGAACTTTTTATTTATGATAGAATTATTTCACACTATGAAAATATTAGTACTAGGTGCTACTGGCAAAACAGGTCAACACGTAATAGAAAAAACATTAGCACAAGGCCATCAAGTAACAGCTTTTGTAAGATCTCCTAAAAAACTGCATGCTTCCAAAAAAGTTCATGTTATCGTTGGAGACGCTCGCAATAAAGTAGATCTGCAAAAAGCAATAAAGGGACAGGATGCAGTGTTAAGTACACTAGGCAGCGTAAAAATTAATGATGACGTCATCCTAAAGACAACACAAGCTTTAATAGCAGCCGCTACGCAAAGTGGTGTTAAGAGAGTTATTATGCTTTCGTCTTTTCTCGTTAGACCAAATTATAAACCTAACTTTTTGGGTAAGCTTGTTGGGGGAGTTATGAAGGGTATGATTTTAGATAAACAATCAGGTGAAAACTTACTCAAATCCTCAAACCTTGATTGGACCATTGTCTATGCGACAATGCTGGATAAGATAAAACCAGGGGGTAAAGTACGCCTTGTTGGAGATAATGAAACCGTTTCCATGTCTAACGGTATTGCAAGAGCCGACGTTGCTGACTTTATGATTAAAGAGCTTACTACCTCGGAAGATATACACAAATCTGTATTAATCACCGTTACGTAGCTTCCTTCAAAAATTTTGACCCTGTTGGATTATACACAAAATAGAAATATACTTTTTTATATAAAATGGATTTAGTGCAAATCAAGGGTAGTATTTGTAAGAATTTGAGGCTAAAAACGCAGCTGGCAATTCTGGACTATGTAGGAACTTTTTACTCTGATAATCTCTTAATTCTAAGTTGAATAATTTCTTTAAGAAGATATTCAGGAATTTCTTTATCAAATGGGACTCTAATAGCTCCAGAAGAAAATCCGTATCCAAGTTTCATGAGCTTATCCTTGAATACTCTAATTTCTTCTCCTCCATATGGATATACACCAATGTGATTAGTATGCACATTAAAACCTAAGAAAGATTTTCCTCTAAACTGTAGTGTTGGCATGCCATATGAAATTACTTCTTGCGCATCTGGAACAATTTGTTTTGCAATTTTTCTAATTCTTTCTAATTGTATCCTTTTTGACGCTTCTATTTTTTGGAGATATTCATCAATAACTGTCATCTGTGTTTATTATATCATGAGATTACCAGTTCGAATCCAGGATTGGTCAAGGCATTTTTGAGAAATTTCTGAGGCTAAAATGTGGCAAAAATCAAAGCTGGCAAGCCTTGACGATCTTGGAACTTTTTACGCACAAAATAATGGCTTTTTATGAACATTTGTGCCTAAGATAAATAGAAAACGCTAGTATCCATAAAACGCTTGTTTTGATAAATTCAAAATTTGTTGCAGGTCATTATCCAATTTTTTTCCTTGTGTACCCAAAGCCATTCTTGCTGAGTAATTAGTGAAACTTACACTTGAACAGCCTCCTATATGAAGTAATGCATGAACATTAAGTATATCATTTGAATAAAAATTAAGTATGTATACAAATGGATTTACCGGATCCATTGGACAATTCATAGTTCCTCCTCCTTGTGGCCAAAGCGGCAAACTTTTAATATCGTCATAAATTTCTGTTATTTCCACAGGATTAGTAATTATTTTAGTAAGAATTGCAGTATTTTCATTTGACTGTCTCGTTTGATAAATTCGTAGTAAATCAAAATTTTGATTTGGAAGTTGTTCATAAGGTGATTGAGATGCCGGTATTTCTGGATATCCAATATGTCCACGACTTCTTATTAATGCTATCTGGGTGGGATTAGGTAGTGGTGTCCCTACTACTTTGATATGAATTGGTTTTATTTCTTTTGGCGCATGGGTAAGACTTTGTATAAAATTTTGAAAGTTAGTTTGAATTTGAGATTCTATTGGGATACCTACCGATGGGATAGAATATGTGTATGCTATTAAAACACAAAACAAAAAAAGTAAAAATATAAAGGCATAAGAGAGCTTAGTATTAATTTCCTGTCGTAGCCAAGTCGAAAATGTTTTCTTTTTCTTTGTCATATCTCAACTATCCCAAGAAGCTAGAAAGATGTCAATATAATGCTAAATTGTGGCTAAATTTGATTTGCTGGCAATAGTTGACGATTTCCGAACTTTGGATTGGTATCAGCGAATTAAATATCCGGAGCTTGTCTATCAAAAATCGATGCAATTTCTTAACCCTTACTAAAAATTACTTTTCTTCAGCTACTAGTTTTACTTGAGTGAAATCGTCAAAACCGTATTCACCATGTATTCTTCCCATACCGGATTTTTTATATCCACCAAAAGGATTATTGAAGTTCCAATACTCCGTAAAATTTTGGGCAACACTGCCAGCTTGTAATTGACGAGCCACTCTCTTAAAACGTTTTTTATCGTTAGTAAACACATGCGCACTCAGACCATACTCAGTATGGTTTGCTTGTCTAATTGATTGATCTTCATCTTTGAATGGAATAATTGGCAAAACTGGACCAAATGTTTCTTCATGCCAGACTCGCATAGTCGGATTAATGTTTGTTAAAACAGTTGGTGAATAATATGCTCCTTTCAGGTCTTTTGGCGTGTTCGCACCAATCTCTACTTTTGCACCCTTTTTAATTGCATCATTTACTTGTGCTTCAAGTAAATCAATTTGTCTTTTTGCTATAAGTGGTCCGACATCTGTATCTTCACTAAGAGCATCACCAATTTTTTTCTTTTTCATCACATCACAAACTTTTTTGACAACCTCTTTAAACTTACTTTCATGAACAATCAGTCGTTTGATTGCATCACATGCTTGTCCGTTATTGGTCAACCGCAATTCGATAATGTATTCAATCAATTTATCATCAATATCTACATCTTCAAAAACAATGCCAGGAGCAGATCCTCCTAATTCGGTAACGATTGGAATAAATTTTTCAGCTGCAATTTTTGATAAATGTTGTCCCACTTTTGTACTTCCCGTAAATGAAATCATATTGATATCTTGGTGTACCAAAAAATCTCCAGTTTTTCCGTCACC
Organism: Candidatus Sulfotelmatobacter sp.; assembly: GCA_035568375.1. Classification (GTDB taxonomy): domain Bacteria; phylum Patescibacteriota; class Microgenomatia; order Levybacterales; family UBA12049; genus JACDET01. The sequence continues at coordinate 11,288 of DATMOG010000096.1, read as the reverse complement.
ATAAATAACATTAAATACACCATTTGGAATGTCAGATTTTTCAATAAGTTCAGAAAGCAGTTTTGCGAAGAGAGGATTCTCTTCTGAATTTTTATAAACAATGGTATTGCCCGCAATAAGTGCTTGTCCGCATTGCCATGCGACATTGAGAAATGGATAATTCCATGGACAAATACAAGCAATAACACCCCACGGTTCACGATATACTTTGTGAAGCTCTTTATCTGTTTCAATAGTAACTTTAGGTGAAAGATATTTATCAGCGATACTTATATACTCTTCAAAATATCGTATTCCCTCTGTAACGTTCGCTCTCGCACTTTTTATTGGGCGGCCTGTTTCTTTTGCAATAAGTTGAGCAATATCTTCAGTTTTTATCTTTGCGATATTTACAAAGGACTGAATTGCATCAGACCGCTCTTTAATCGTAATAGTAGACCAATGAAGAAATGCTTTTTTTGCTTGTTCAACCGATTCTGTGATTTCTTTTTCTGTAGATATTTCCACTTCGCCTATGGTTTCAAAGTTTTTTGATGGGTTTAAGGAGGTCAAATTCATTAAGTAATTATACCAGAAGTTCGAAACAGTGAATGCCTTTTTTGACTCTTTGAAGCTAAAAAATTAAGCTGGCAATAGTTGACGATTTCCGAACGGTTGAGTGGTATAACAGAATTAAATATCCTGAGCTAGTTATGCAGAAGTCTAGTCAATTATTGCAAACATACATGATGTATTAAAAAAGCCCCCGTATCACTGTATAAAATCATTTATATAATCTAGCTCAAGAGCATGTACAAAAATTTCTGCTTCCCTATGAGAGAGAAAACCCCCTCCAAATGCTGCACCTTGTTCTAAAGATTTAATAAGTATAGCAGCTTGGATATCATCAGCTGTTAAATTAAAAGCTTGAGTAATGTCTGTCATAAATTTTTTTTGTACTGCATGGTTACCCCACATATGAACAAAGAAAAACGCAGCATGGTTCTCAATATAATTTAAAAAAGCATTTCTTTGACTCGCAAAGGCATGCGTACCTCCATTTAATCTTATATGTTCTCTTCCTCTGCCCTCCCAGTCAATCACAACAATTTTACCTGAGGAAAGCTCGATAAAATTTCTGGGGTAAAAATCTCCATTCGTTAGTATCGTCTGAGAATGTTGAAAAATATTTGCTGACGAAAGAATTGTATCAGCCTTATTTATATGATCTTGTGTTAAAGAGCCATTTTGAATGAGGTTGGCAGATAATAATGGGAAAATATCGTTCTTCCAAACACTAAAATCAAATGTAGGAAGATTAAAAGGTGCCAAAGTCGTAAGATTAATCAGTGAAAAATCTTGTACTATTTTAAGGACTTTTTCAGCGAAAGATATATCAAGTGCTCTTCCGCCATATCCATGAGGATGTGTCTCGTTCCAGCTCTCATTGAATGTAGTGCCATCATAATAATTTACAAAAATAAAATCTCTCTGTTGCCCCGGTTGAATTGTTCGCGATACAACATTTTTAAAATCTGGCAATTCAAGAATAGTAAAATTTAGATTTTGACTTCTTATTGCAGGAAAGACTTGATTGAACATTTTCTCTTCAATACCTCTACAATCTTTCATAAAAAATTTATTACCTGAAGCATCTTCGCAAACAATGCGATCTCCCTCAGGATGAGATGAAACAGGCGTAAGATTCTCTGACGTGAGAATCTCAAAAAGAAGAGGAATATCTTGGAACGTCATGTTGTTATTATAACAGGTTCGAATTTAGTCTGGGGTTGATTGGTTTGATATAGTTTTTTGAAACTAAATTTTGAACCTGCGCTCCTGGACCATGTAAAATTTTTAACAAAACAATTTCGCATACCTGCAAATCACAGTTTAAATATATATTAAAACTCATTGATGTAATATATTTGTGGTACTAGCCTCTGATTTGCAAAAACTAAGCGGGTAGAAACTGCATAACCAAATGCAGAAAATCCAGTAAAATTCCAAATATCATTGTCATACATTGGAACAGACATTAATCCATTTTCAATCGGTAAAATATCTACGATAATTTCTAAAGAATCTTTATACTTCTCAGGTATAGGGGTTGTAAATATTGCTTTTGAATTCACCACTGGAGCTAAATCAAGCGGTAATGTAAAGAAATGGAACAATTTAAAGGGACCCTTAACAGGAAACCAATCAAGGACAACCTTTCCTACTGGTTTGGCAGAATCAGCTCCTGTCAACTGTAAGATTCCTTTTTCATGTTTATCGTCCGGTGGATGAAGAGATAAATGAACTCCTTTTGTTGTTTGATATGTCGCTTCTTTAGATTTTATTTGAAATGTATCTTTTACTTTCAATGCACTACCAATTTCCATTGAGGTTTTATCAAATTGTGGAGTAGAAAAATAGAAAGAACCGTTTTTAGCAAATCTAAATTTTCCTAAGCTAACTTTGTTATTTCCCCATGTGATAACTATATTGTTAGGAATTTTGTTTGGGTTTTTGTCAATAATTTGTGTACGTTTATTATCTGCCATGTATCGTCAATAGCATTATTTAGCTGCTATTTCGTAAACATCTTTACTAAAAAATTTTGATTCTGCAAAACCTTGAAATTTTTTACAATCTTCTTTTACCGGCAAATCAATAAAATATCCGCGGTTATAATGAAAATCACTCGATGAGACAAGTGTCATCAATTTAACCAAATCATATGCGCGTGCTTTGAAATCCTGATTTATACTCTTTTTTGCTTCGATGACAATATTATTATCGGTTGTCCCTCTATGGTGGATTATGATATCTGGATAGATAGTCATTTTTTTGTAATTACCATCTGATAATTTAAGAAGAAATAATACAATATCTAATTCTTTTATGTAACGAAGTTTAGGCTTCCTCATCTGTCTTTCTAAATCTATCAATTGCTCTTTAATATTCGACACTTTAGTATCTTTGAGGTATTGAAGTAGATAACCATTCTTTTCAAGATTATCTGCCATTTGAAGCAAAATTTCTTTTGGATCAATAAAAATTTTTTTGGGTCCGCCGAGATTACGATTATACTCACAATCTACGTTCCATTCTGAAAAATAATGCTGATAATACTCAGCCAATTTATGTGTTGTTGATCGTTCACTAAGATTATTAGCCAGTAAATATCCATCTTGTGCAATCAAAGTGTTAAGACCATTATGTATCTGAATATCATCATTGTCTATAAAAGTATTCATATTAATCTTAAATTATTATTAACTAATAGATACAGTATTAATATCTGTTTTTTTCAGCTTAATACTTGCATCCATTAAACCTAATTTATTATAAATAGCCAAACGTTGATAGATAGAAGTATATATAAAATCTTCTACTAATCTAGGACTATTTGTAACAAACTCATCATAAAATTTTTGTAAGACTTCTATATAGACATTCTTACCAAAAACGGCAATATAACAAAGTTCAGAGATGCCACCAATAAAAAAGAGAATTAATGAAAGGTTTTGATCCAAAAAAGTTTTATATCCAGTGCCTCTAAGACTAAGTAGGTTATCGATATCTAAATAATTTGCCCAAGTACGAAAATCATGTAAATAATCAAATATTGTATATATACATGGTTTTTTAAAAGCTTTTCCTCTCTTTTTAAAATTATTATAAATATTCTCAAAAAGTTGAATTGGTAGCGCAAAAGGTTCTCGTGGATATGCTGAATATCTAAATTGAGTATGTCTTAAATTTTGTATTAGCAATTGTGAACGATATTTCCTCTTTTGCGGCACATATGATATATCAAAAGGAAATTTCCAAATTGTTTTACTAAGAGGATTCAATATATTATTTTTGAAAGAATTAATTGTTGAATTATGTTCAGATAATCTGAAATTGTCAAATCCAAATAGCGTTATAGAACGCAAATAAAAATACACTGCATAGTAACAAGAAATAATTTTCCAGGAGGGAAATTCAAAACGCAACTCGGAGCTTTTCATATTTAAAGTAATATCGTTAAATGAATGTCCTAATGTTGATTTTTTAAGTGGCAATAAATAAGAAATTTCATTATACCAACCTCTTTTAATATCATCATCAATCAATGACTTTTTCGGTTTAGGATTAAATCTAAACATTCGATTTATTTTTTCAATCTTAATCTTGTTCAAATTTATATAATTAGCAAAAAGTTGATCAGCTCGAAAATTTTTCTTTTTCACTTGATTTGGAGAGCTATATGACACTTTAATTAACCATGAAAATTCATCAAGCAATGCATGCCATTCTGCATAACCTTTAATATTTTCAGCTGTATAGGGTTTTTTGGGGCGATAATGCTTTTTTCTAATCTGCTCTACAAAAAAATTATTGTTTATTTCATTATCATAAGATATAAGGAGCATTCCAGCTCTTTTTGTGGCCGTTAATTTGCCATTCTTTATCCAGGATCTAACGGTAGATTTCGCTACTTTAAGAATCTCCGACAATTCCTTAACTGTGTAATATCCATCAAATTTTTGCATATTTATCTATATTTCTATTTGCCAAAATGAATCAAGCATAAAATCATCCAAAATTAATTCTCTTTTGTTATATTTTAGTTTCGCGATCCAATGAGTATTTTGCGGTAGATCCATTAGTATTGAATAATATATTCGAAAAGTTATATCACCTGTTTCTTTTTGAAAAAAACTAATTAGTTTATTAACCGGTAAGACAATATAGTCCTGATCATATTTTGTGTGGTCTCCCATAAAATCGAGTGAAGTTGTGGGTCCTAAGAAATGTAACACTAATACTACAAATGTATTTTTATGAGGATATTTAGATAAAGTACTAAGATTAATTTTTGCCATAAACTTCCCGCTATCATAATCTATATCTTGACAGGTTTTTACCTGAATATAGTAGAATTTTCTTCTCTTTCTTGCGACAAGATCAATACCATCGTCTATAGCTCCGTTATAAACGTTAAATCCATTAAGTAATAATTTCCCCGCAACAAGAAACTCTCCTGCTTTACCTAGATTAGCTCTCTCAACAGTAAGCTTTCTCAGAACTTTTTCTCTTTTATCGTATTGTTTTGAATTCATAATATAAAGTTGAACTAATTATAGCAGAGAATACTATAAATTAAAATACTATAAGATTATTTTAGCTTGCAATAAAGTGATACTTTTCGTTGACTCTTTTGATTGATATTATTTATCTATGCGTATAACATTTCCGGCATATTATACATATATGGTAGAGTGTTCTGATGGATCTTATTACACCGGCAAAACAAATAATATAGAAAGAAGAATTAAACAACATAACGGTCTATTACCAGGAGGTGCTAAATATACGGAGGTGAGAAGACCGGTAAGATTAGTACATTATGAACAATATACAACTAATAAATTTGCCTGTCACAGAGAAGCAGAAATAAAAAGACTGACTCATCAACAAAAAAAGCACTTGATAGAGGCTCTCTGATATTACTTCACTGTTTCATCAATAGCTTTATTTGCAATTAAGATCAACAGATTCAATATTTTTTGTATTTCCTCATCTGTAAGTTTTTCTGCTCTTTTGCCTAATATTTTTCTTGCTCTCTCTATTGTCATTTACTTCGTGCAAATATTCTGTTTTTTAATCTAGTTATTGCTTCATAATAAGTACGCGCATTTACCATAAGTTCTCCAAAAAAGAACTCATTGGATATCCGTTCACATTCTTTTTGGTTATCAAATATAAACCAACAAACTTTTTTTTCTCTTTTAATTTCAACTAAACGCTGTTTGTTCAACAATAGAGCCGCTGCTTCCGACAATTCTCTTGTTTGATAAGTATTATTCATATTTTAACTTGATCTAATTTTTTATCTTTATAATTTTTAACAGCTGAAAGTACTTGACCAAAAGTACTCGTATTTAAATCAGGTAGATTCTTTTTTTTGAGTAGTTTTATGATTTTTTTAATCTTTGATTGATTAACTTTTAACATATGATGCGTCATTCCTAAGATAAAGTAGTCGTTCTTGTCGATTTTTAATTCTCCTTTAGCAAGATATAAAAAAAGTTCTGTTTTAGGAGCAATTATAATTCTTTCATAAGAAATTTCTGATTTGTCTTTAATTGAAATCAACCAATCATATAATTGTCGTGAAGGAGTAGATTTAAAACTACCCTCAGGTATAGATTCATTATGGCTAAAATGTAAAAATTTATGATCCTTAGAGAATTTCAAGCTAAGAGCATTAGTATTTTCTCCGTTTTTGTCCAGCTGGGCATTACTCCAAAATTGAGTCGACATAATTTCTGGTAGTGGTTTATCTGTTTCCTGTGTTCTTGGCCATATTGTAGTAATTCCCATTAAAGACAATTCTTTAATATTATCATCGTGTATTGAAAACATTAGTGAGCTAATGAGGGATGTTATTAAAGCGATTAAGCGCTCTTCTTTTTCAGAAGCATACTGAAAAGAATATGAAATTTTTTTTGACTTTACCTTAATAACCTTTTTTTCTGGATTAACTATATAGTCATTATGTCCTGCTGTATTATTCCTAAATTTACTATCATAAGCTTTGTTGATGATGGATTTTAATTTTCTATCTTTTGAATCTTCCAAAATTTTTTTAATCATAAGTCCTTTTTTATCTAGAATTAAAATTCCGTTTATCCGTTTGCCATCGAAAGGATTTTGATTGAAAGTACCTCCATTTATAACAATTATGAAATTGTATATGATTTCCAGGATCTCTTTTATTTCAAAGAAAGCTTGATACGCATCTAACATTAACTCTCTATTTAATCTAATAGCATTATTTTTAGAATTTTTAAGTGATCTAGTTGATGGAGAAAAGGCGTGGGTAACTCTTTTATAAGCTTCATCAGCAAGGATATTAAATGCTTCAGAGTGTTTATTAAGTGCTGTTTGCATAGATTCACTTAATACTTTCATTTTTTTGGGATCAGTATAATATTTTTTTAGTTTTTCATATTCAATCTTGTTCTTTTTACCAGCTTTTAGCTTTAATGCATCAAATGCGGTTAAATATTCAATTCGGTATGTATCTTGAGAGCTTTTGCCAAATTTTGATCTCTGAATCCAAACCGCATATTCTAATTTGTATAATGAATAGTCAAAATTGCTATAATTATCGACAGGTAATAATCCATCTGCCATCTTCATGGCTAATGAAACATCCTCTTTTAATAGCGAGACTATATGATCAACTCTTTTACTAATATTTGCAGTTAGATATTCTATAGAATCTAAAGGTCCCTCAAGATGCCAACATGCAGTTCTATGATATTTTAAAAAGTTTTCTTTACACTCTTTTAAATATTGGGGGGATGATAAGACAATATTCCCGCATGTGCATTTATGTACCTGCATTGTTGCATTTTCATCTTCAAGAGAATTTTCAATAGTTAGCCAAAAATAACTACTTGAAAGTAAAAACTTTTGCTTTGCAATAGCTTGCAACTGTCTTATATCGTCTACGGTTAATGTTTTAATTCTAGAATCAGGTAAGATATTTTCTTGTGTCATTTTATTAAAATCTTAGCTCTTTTCGTAATTGTTCTAAAATAAATAATGCATTATTAGGATTACTAAAATGATCTCTATCTTTGTATGTAATAAGCTCTGCATTCAATTCATCTGCTATTTGTTTACCTTGTTTGTAGGGTATAGAACTATCATCTTCAGAATGCATAACTATAAATTTCTTTACGAACGGTTTTATATTTTTTAAATCAATTTTATTCTGAAAAAAGGTTGAGTATTTGCCATCTTTTCTTTTAGCATTATCAATGTCATTTGCAAACGCAGCTATAAGAAACACTTTCTCTACTTTAGGTTTATACTTTTCGAGATATAATAGAACTGTTCGCGCCCCAAGACTATGTCCAACAAAAATAAGAGGTTTATCTATCTTTTTAACTATTCCATGTAATTTACTTAGCCAACCGTTTACGTGTGGTGTATCGCCTCCTGGTAAATCAGGGATAACATAATCAATTCCTAGCCTATCAAGCTCTTCAGAAATTGTTGGATACCAATCTGCAAGATGAGATGCTGTATATCCATGGACAAATACAATGGTAAAGTTAGCATGTAAACTTTTCATTGTTTTTCTCATGTTTTCAATAATTTTTCTTTTTTCAGAATCAGCTAATGCTTCTTTAACATTCTTTTGTCGTTCTTTCCAAAAAGACATTTGTTCTAGCTGTATATGCTCTGTGTGCCATTCATTTGGCAAGTTAAATTGAGATGACCCGATTTCACACATGGCTGCGTTTATCATTGCTGCCGTTCCTAATACTTCTTTAGACCGCGTCCCATGAGGCTCTATGCCCAAGGGTAATGAACCTTTCTCTACAAAAAGCATTCCATCTTTAATTCTCATATACTTTTGTACCGATAAAATGTGACCATGTGGATAAAGAGATAAATTAGAATACATTGTTTCATATGTTTTTCCGTATTCTTTTGTTATTTCTTTCCAATCCCATCTCTCTGTTGCTTTTTCTCTATTTAACCATTTTTTTGCTCTCTCATTAGTTTTATCTTTTAATATGTAAAGCATTAACTGTTGCGTTTCCAGGATTGCTCTTAATAATATCTCCGCTTCTGGCCAATACCCAATTTCAACAAGTGTATCTATTGAGCTAAGTAATCTCATAGATTTACCAATCATAAAGATTACAACTCTTTGTTTAGGAGATAATTTTTGAATTGTTCCCAATGAAGAAAGAAAACTACTGGATAAACTCCATGAGGCTCTAGAAAAATTTACTAAATCGGTATAATGTGAACGGAAGTTTAGCTGAATTACTTTTTCAATAATTTCCTTTTGTGCCTTTTTCATAAATAATTAGTAAACATATTTTTAAATACTTGGCAGAGTTAGACAGAGTTTAAACTTTTTACAGGCATAAATCAATCGCTGTAATGTGTATGTATAGCTGCCACACGTCACCAGTTTGGCTATGACAAGAGAAATTTGCATGTGTGAGTAAAACGCTGTATTTTTCAAATGGTAGTCAAATTGTATTACTCCAGAAACTATTACAAGGCTGCTAGTAATTTTCAGCGAGGCTAACTCTTATGATTATTAGAGAGTTTCGATAGAATTTTTGGAGTACCTCAAGGCAGCAGGGGCTTAAAAGGAAAGTCTCAATTAGAGTGTAAATAGCGATCTATGATTTTGATTACCGACGGCGCATTCTAAATCTATAGTTTGTGGTTTCTTTTGAAAATAATTAAATCGTGCTTGCTCCGCGTTCGCAAAATTACCCCAACCAATAGATTCTGTCTGACCCGGATTTATGTCAAAACCGTCAGATGTAAAATTATCTCCCTCAGGGTTTTGTTCGTTAACAGTTGCTCCGCATCCCTCCCATTTTTGAGTATCTTCGTTTGTTATATATAAAGCAGTACTATCAAAAGTAACTTTTGCCTTTAGTGGATATTTCAACAGTTGTCCTTTATTCATTGCATCTCCGACATTTTCACAATCTACATACATTTGCGTCCCCATATATTGTCTACAAGGATCTTTCGGTAGAGTAGGCGTGTTTGAAATTGATTGCGTTTGTTCTTGTGATGTTGGAGTAGAATTATTTGTAATACTACTTTTGCTATTTGCGTTAAGAGTAGCAACCACAAGTACAAAAACCCCTATGCCTACATAGAATTTATGTTCTGCAATCCAGTTTTTTAAATCTGTTTTATTTTGTCTAGCCATAATACTATAAGTCAGTATTATAAACGAATACCAAAATAAAGTCAAGGATAAATTAGCTTCAAATGCTCGCTTTTAGCTAGTGGTAGTATAGCTCAAAGCTATCAATAATCACTTTATGCCATTTGGACTAAAGCCATCAAAAGAACGTCTTGGAAAGAGAATCCAAAAGTTAAGAAAAGAAAGAGAATTAACTCAAGAAGAACTCGCTGAAAGAATTAACATCAGTCGGACACATATGGGGCATATTGAGCAAGGAAGAAAAGCTCCATCGCTAAAAGTAATGGATAAGATTGCAAAAGTATTAAAAGTAAAAGTTCAAGAACTCTTCCCCTTTTAAATTCTCCTGTCTCCATTCAGTATTGACAATAAATTGAGTGCAATATAATATCTTCTAAGTATAAAAATTCTACAAAAATAGAAATAAATATGACAAGAATACTTTTTGATAAAGATCAAAAAAATGTGCAAATAATTTTCGTTACTTCTAAATTTAAAAATAAAGTTAAATTAATGTTTGATGAATTTTCAAAGGTTGGTTGTCCAGTTCCTAAAGAACTTTTTTCAAATATGGAAGAATATCAAAAATGGAAATTCGATAAATTATATAATACAGAATTAACAGAAATTGAATTTATAGAAGACATATTGCAATCCTTCAACCTTGACCCAAATAATGAACAATTAAATAATGCTTTAAAATTAAAAATTTTTCTAAATATACAATTATGGCCAATAACTAATCCATTACCTTACTCTTATTCATATAATAAAAACCAATTGCACATTGAAATAAAACTTACAAAGGACACACCTTTTACGAAAGAAGATTTTGATGATTTATATAACTGGATCTGTTTTAAACTTGAAAAGCAACCAGGTAAAAAAAGAAATGTATTTGAAAAATATATATTTGAAAGAAATGCAAAACTTTATGAGATGTTTCTTGAAACAGAAAGAGATCTAGCAAAGGGAATCAAATATGACAAGACGTACCTAAAATCTTCATCTGTACAGGTTTTCTTTCATCCTGATTATCCAACATTTGAAAAAAAATACGGAAAAATTGAACCCGATAATGCAAGAAATATTATAAGTGATTTTGAGCAACAATTCGGTCATCTGAATCTAGTCGATAAGTAACTCCTTATACGCTACAACAAAATTACATTCCCCATGATAGGCTAATACAGTCTTTTAAGATAACAAATAGAAATTTATATGGAAAATCTTTTCAAGTCAGACAATATTTTACTTTGTTCTTTCCTACTTACTAATAACATACGACTTATTGACGTAATAGAAGATTATCCTCGCCATTTTCTTTTTGTCCTTTCTGACGCGGATAAATGTATTCTGTTGGAAAAAGACTTTGTGAATAATGCTCCTGCTCCTGCACAATCACTTTTTACCAAAAGAGAAATGCTCATATCACAAATAAAAAATAAAAATCAAAAAGGAGATAAATATGAAAATAAACACTATTAATACTTTAATACTTCATCTTAGTTTATTCATTTTAGACTTCTTTTTATATCTCAATCTTTTGTTACATATAAATGTT
>DATMOG010000095.1:0-28569 GCA_035568375.1 Candidatus Sulfotelmatobacter sp. | reverse complement strand
ATCTATGTGCAAAAACAAATTCCAAGGAACCATCATTAGCAGGAAAAACGTATAAATAAGGAATAAATAGGAGAATAAAAATGATAATCGGTAAAAGAAGCACCATACCTCTTTATTGTATGAGTTTATTTTTTGTTTAGCAAACCGAAGATTATTTTAAGAAGTCGTTTCTGCGAGGGAAATTTTGATTCGTATATCAAATTTCATTGCCTTAATCTTCATAATGTTACGAATACTTCGGATAACTTTTCCTTCTTTTCCAATGACCTTGCCCATATCCTCAGGTGCGACGGTTATAATGAAATTTGTGAAGCCATCTTCTTCTTTTTCATCGATTACAACGGCATCTGGGTTATCAACTACGGCTGTAACAATAAAATGGAGTGTGTCTTTCATAGATAAATCGTTTATTATTTAATTATTTCTTGCATGGTAGCTGAAGGCTGTGCCCCCTTGCTGACCCAGTATTGATATTTTTCCATATCAATCTTTTTTCTTTTGTTATCTTTTGTTTTTTCGTACCAGCCAAGCATATCGATAAAGCCGCCGTCACGTTTACTTCTTTTTTCTTTGACAACAACTCGGAATTTTCGTTCGCCTTTTTTGCCGGTTCTAGTTAATCTAATTACTAAACTCATAGGTTATATTGTACCATTATTTGTTTATCTTCTCAAGGGCTTGTTCAGCAGCATGTTCTTCTGCTTCCTGTTTAGATTTTCCTTGTCCTTCACCAAGTTGTGTATCTCCAACAAAAACACCAATGGTGAATTGTTTAGCATGCGCTGGTCCTTCTTCTTGGAGTACTTTATACACAGGAGAATTCTGTTTTCGTGCCTGAACATGCTCCTGCAGAAGACTTTTTGGGTCTTTGAAGACTTTTTTTTGAACATATTCTTCAATTTCTGGAATGAGGACTTTATAAAGAAATGTTTTAATAGCATCAATCCCCTGATCAAGGAATAATGCGCCGATGACTGCTTCAAATGTGTTTGCAAGAATTGAATCGTTTGCCCGTCCTCCTGAATCTTCCTCCCCGTGTGAAAGCATGAGATGATCTCCAAAATTGAGCTTTTTTGCTAGTTTTGCAAGACTTTTTGTATTGACAACCAGTGAACGTAAATTAGTGAGAATTCCTTCATCAAAATCAGGATAGGCTTTATATAAATGGTCTGAAACAACAAATGAAAGGATACTATCCCCAAGAAATTCCAGTCTTTCATTGGATTCGATTGGCTCTTTCGATTCATTCAGGTATGAACGATGAATGAAAGCGAGTTTAAATAAATCTTGATTTTTAAATTCAGGTAGATTTTGCATAAGTTGTAATCTTTCCTAGAACGCCATTCACAAATGCCGGACTCGTTTCATTTGAAAATTCTTTAGCTAGCTCTACTGCTTCATCAATGACGACATTTTGTGGTGTTTTTTTTTCAACAAGTATTTCGTATGTTGCCAATCGTAAGATGGCTAGGTCGACTTTGTTAATTTTATCTACAGGGAAATCAGGTGCAGCTTTTTGAATTTTTGCGTCAATGACTTTCGTATGTTTAAGTACTTCATTGGCATCATCACTAACTCTTTGCAGATGGAATTCAGTGCTAAAGAGCTCTTGTATGATGTGTTGCCTGCGCACATGTCGTGGATCTTGGGAAGTTTTCATAATACGAATATACCTGTGAACTAGTATATATTCGTAGTCATTTGTATGCGGTTACATCAGGAGACGAATCTCACATGCGAATGGTTACGAAATATTACTATGTTTGGCTCACGTTAGCTTGTTTTACTTTAATAATTTGTTTTCCTTTATAATACCCACATGATTCACAGACGCGGTGTGTAATTTGCGGTGCACTACAATTAGGGCAAACAACAGTTCCTGTGATAGTTAGTTTGATACTTGCTCGTCTTTTTCCCTGACGTGCGCGTGAATGTCGTTTCTTTGGTTCCTGTGACATAACGTCTATTTTACCTTATTTTTGCCTTGCTTGCAAGAAGTATAAGACTTGACACTCTTGAAGAGTTTGCGTTAGACTAAATGAGTAATGGGCTACAATACGCAACAATATCAAAGTCAAATAGCTTCCGATACTGATAAACAAAATCAAGCAGCAGTTCCTTATACTCCACCACCTCAACCAAATGGAACATCTCAGAAAAAATTCAGAACACCTTTAATGAATGGCATGATTGCAGCGTTCGTAATCCTCTTGAGTGGACTTATGTTATATAACTATGCTGGGCATTCCTTAACACAACTAGCAGGTATATCTTCGGAAAGAGCTGTTTTACCATCACCAACTGCTACCCCTACTATTCCTGTATCACCTTTACCTACACCCTCGCCTATATCTTCGCCTTCACCTACACAATAAATTTATACATGCAAAAATGCGCCAAGCATTTTCAGGAATTCTTTACAACAATTCGTATAAACCAACTGTGAAAGAGACTGAAGTCTTTAGCGCATTTTGCTGCTCTCACGCCATATTGCCTATTAGTTTTGTCTTTGTCTGTATGAATTCGATAGCTTCATCTTTTGGTTTGTTTATTATTTTTGTTTTATAAAATGTCCGTCGTTGTGTTCGATGAAAGTACAATGAAAGATAACTATTCAAATATCGATAATGAAGTCTATGTATCATATTGCTCACCCCCCCGCCATGAGAAGTTTGTTGATTGTTCTTACTGTATCTTTTTTAAAAAGGAATCGCTTGACATCAATAGATTGTTTCTCTGACACAAAGAAAACAAAAGAGGAAGAAAATGACAAAGTATACACTTTTTTATACTATCCATCTTTATTAATCTGGAGAAATGTTTGCCGAAAGTATCTTGCTAAGCTGTTGGTTTAATAAAGGAAATTGCGACAGTGATGAAAAAGTTTTGTCAGCAGCACTTTTTGCTTTTTGGATAAGTAATATATCAGAAAACGATGCTGCTTTAAGTTTTGGAATTCCATGTTGTGCTGTACCGTAAAGATTTCCTGGACCTCTTAATTTCAAATCAAGCTCTGCCAACTCTGCTCCTGAATGGGTTATCTCCATGGCTTTAAGACGGGCGCTTGTCTGTGCACTTTTGCTGTCTGTAAAGAGCAGACAATAGGATTGTTTATCTCCTCTTCCGACACGTCCACGAAGCTGATGTAATTGAGCTAGACCAAATCGTTCTGCTGCTTCAATAATGATAATAGTGGCGTTAGGAATATCAATACCGACCTCGACAACTGGTGTTGCGACAAGAATTGCAAACTCTCCGTTTCTAAACTCCTGTAATATTGCATCTTTTTCTTTCGCTTTTTGTTTACCATGTAATAATCCGAGTTTTAAATCCGGATAGACTTCTTTACGAAGATGTATATATTCTTGATTGACTGCTTTGATTGTTTGCATTGTTTCGGAAGGTTCAATAAAGGGACAAATAACAAATGCTTGGGAATTAGCATTTGTTATTTCTTTACGGATCCAGTCATATGCCGCAGTTCTTTTTTTTGGAGATACAAGCCACGTTTTAATCTTCTTTCTTCCATGGGGCATTTCGTTTAAATATGATAAATCTAAATCACCATACATTGTCAACGCGACAGTTCGTGGAATTGGTGTTGCAGTCATGGTTAAAAGATGCGGGTTATTTCCTTTCTGTCTGATGATACTGCGTTGTTCAACACCAAATCGCTGTTGTTCATCAATAATAACGAGTCCGAGTTTTTCAAATGTTACTTTTTCTGATAAAACTGCATGTGTCCCGATGAGAATCGAAAAATTTGATTGTGAAGTGATACGTTTTTTACTTCCTGTTATGAGATCGACAGTTACGCCCAATGGTTCAAGGAGTTTAGAAACCGTTTTATAATGTTGTGTCGCGAGAATTTCTGTGGGAGCCATAAGGACAGATTGATAGCCATTTAAAAATGCTAGATACATCCCAATTGCCGCAACAACTGTTTTTCCACTTCCAACATCACCCTGTAGCAGGCGGTTCATGGGAGTCGTCTGTTGGAAATCCTGGAATATATGGTTTAGTGCGGTTAGTTGTGCCTCTGTCAGTGTGAAAGGGAGTGAATCGATGCATAATTTGACTCGTTCGTCATATTTTTTAACTTCAAAGGGAATACCATGTTGTATCTCACGCCATTCTGAGCGGCGTTTTTTTGCCGCAAGTTGCATAAAGAAAAGTTCATCAAATGCCAATCGTTCTTTCGCTTTTTGTGCAGTATCAAGGTCTTTGGGAAAATGAATTTCCTGCACTGCATGGGTAAATGTCATCAGATGGTTCTCTTTAATAATTATTTCAGGAAGATATTCAGTTAGTTCCTGTAATTGCTCTTTTAAAATTGTATGTATTTGTCGACGAAGCCATTTGGAAGAGACTCCTTGCGTTTCCGGATAAATTGGAATAAGACGACCAGTATGAATTGCTTGACTATTCTTTAAAAGTATTTCGTATTCGGGTGATTGCAGTGATAACGTTTTACCCTTTCCAAATCTATCAGTCCGCCCTGATGCCGAAATCGTCGAATTGGGTAAAATGGTTCTTGTCAAAAAGGGTTGATTAAACCATGTCAATTCAATAGTTCCAGTTCCATCAGTAACGAGTGCTTTTTGCATCGTTTTTATTCGTGCACCTCGCATATAGTTCGTTTTTATCTCTATTATTTTTCCCTGAATGGTGACTGTTTCACCTGGCTGTATTTCTGCAATTTTAGAAACGCCTGAATAATCTTCATAACGGTTTGGTAGATGGAAAAGAAAATCATAAAAAGTATAGATGCCAAGTTTTTCAAGTCTTCCGGCATACATTTTCATTGCACGATTGCCTCTGGTGATTGGTGTGTGAAGATCCATAGGTGATTTTTTTGACCTGAGTCCTGTTCTGTTTTATCGCTGTCTGTCTCTCATAGTTATTCCAAATGTTCTGTAGGCTTTCCTCGTTCATTACCCATTGTTTTTGTCATTAATTAGTTAGTAAAGCTAAATACGGGAGGAATGATGCTGAAATAAGAGCTAGTCCTGCTATAATGATGATGACTCTCCAAGCTGTTTTATGTTTCTCAAACGTTTCCATTGGGTTTATTATATTGAATCAATAATCAGGAATCAAGAAATAAGTTGTTATTTTTCTAATACAAGTTTAACAAATTTTCTTTTACCTACTTTTATTATCATGCCTTCTTCAAAGTCTAATAGCTGTTTGATATCGTTAATTTTTTTTGAACCTTTTGTAAAAATAATTTCGACTCCGCCTTGTTCGGTTAATCTTTTTGCGTCTGATCTTGTTTTTGCTAAATTCGTTGATAACAGGACATCGATAATCCCACGGCTATCTTCAAAAGCTTTCGTAACTGAGACTGTTGGCATCTCCTCCGGTTTTTCGCCTCGCTGAACGCGTTTTGCAAAATTTTCTTTTGCTGCTTCGGCTTTTTGTAAACTCGTTAATTCTTTGGTAATTGCGAAAGCAAGCTCTTTTTTAATAGTCATCGGGTGTTCACCATTTTTTAGTGCAGCCTCAGCTTCAGTTATCTCAGCAAGTGAGACATTGGATGCAAGTGTATAATAGTTAATAATTAACTCATCAGTAATTGCCATAACTTTGGCATAAATATCTTCTGCTGTGTCATCAAGCCAAATCGCATTTCCCCAAGATTTACTCATCTTTCGTCCGTCAGTTCCCTCGAGGATAGTTGTTGTGAGAACATAGGATTGTTTTTTGCGAAGATCTTTTTGCAATGTTCTTCCGGCTTGCATATTGAAAGTCTGGTCTGTTCCACCAAGTTGAATATCTGTGTCCATAAAATAGCTATCATAGCCCTGCATTACAGGATAGAGAAATTCGTGAAGACCTACTCGTTTATTTTCATTTAATCGCTTGCGGATTAGTTCTCGTCCGACAAAATCACCAACAGAAAAATGCTGAGTGAGTTTGACAACATCTTCAAACGAAAGTTGCTTTAACCATTCACTGTTATGTTTGACTATAACCTTTGAAAAATCAAGAATTTTTTCTGCCTGTTTTTTGTAGGTTTGTAAATTCTGTTTAATTTCCTCAGTAGTAAGAACTGGTCGTTCGGTATCTTTGTCAGAAGTATCGCCGATGAGTGCAGTAAAATCACCTATCAGAAAGGTAACATGATGTCCCAATCTATTAAATGCTTGGAGTTTTCTAAGTACAACTGCATGTCCGAGATGGATTTTAGTACTTGTTGGATCAATGCCAAGATAAATATTTAATTTTTCTCCTGAACGGAGTTTTTCTTCCAATTCCTTTTTCCCAGGGATAATGTTTGCAACGCCGCGAGTAAGTAGTTCTTCAATAGAATCCATAGCAAAAGTATAGCATATTTTTTAAAAACTCCTTATGTTGTTGTTCAAGATCGCGAATTGTTTTTATTGGATATATTTAGAATATCCTCCCAAGCCATTCTAGATAAATTGAGGTCTAGTGCTTACACTATATTATCAATTATTCTGCTTCTTCGATAAAATTAAACCGAGGGACTTTTTCATTATTAATGATAACTTTTTCTAGAAACATTTTTAGTGGTCTTACCCATACTTTGCTTTGTGGATTGTCATACAAACATTCATAGACTACAAACTCTTCAAGTGTTTCACTATGTTTTGCTATTGCGAGCACACGATAAAAGTTTCCCGTCTTGCTATGTTTATATCTTCCGAGCTTTATTTTACTCATATGCTAATATTGCTCTATATTCGATATTTATTCAAGTTATTAGATTTGCAACGGATTCAGTACAATTTTGATTATTGTCAAGAATATTTGTTATAATAGGAATACTCTTATGGATTATCAAACTTCAAGACATTCGCGTTCAAGAAGACGCCGAAGTTTTTCCTTTGATACACGAAAATTTCTTACTGTCAGTACGCTTCTCAAATATCTTTTTTTTGCGTTTATTATAGGTATTATACTGCTCGTTGTTTTATTCCTTTGGTATAGTCGTGATTTACCTACACCCGGGAAATTAGTTGCTTCTCGTTATAAAGATGCGACACGAATTTATGATAGAAATCATGTCCTTCTCTATTCTGTCTACCAGAATGAAAATCGTACGTATGTTGGTTTATCAGTAATACCTAAACAGCTTCAGGAAGCAACCATTTCGACCGAGGACAAGAATTTTTATACCAATAATGGTTTTTCATTTACAGGGATGTTGCGTGCAGTTAAAAATATGGCACTCGGAGGAGGAATTCAGAGTGGTTCAACAATTACTCAACAGTTGGTGAAAAATGTTTTGCTCACAAATCAGCAAACACTTGCTCGTAAAATTAAAGAAATTATTCTTTCCATTCAAGTTGATCAGAAATATTCCAAAGATCAAATTTTGGAGATGTATCTCAATAATATACCCTATGGTGGAACTGCAATTGGCGTTGAAGCGGCATCTGAATTATATTTCAATAAAAATATACAAAGCTTAGATTTGGCACAGAGCGCATTCTTATCCGGCTTGCCGCAGAGCCCTAGTTTATATTCACCATTTAGTGGAACTAAGTATTATTTGAACAGAACTCAAGAAGTGTTACATGCAATGGTGGCTAATGGATACATCGAACAGAATGATGCTGATAAAGCGTATAAAGAAATAAAAGAGTATCATTTTTCCCAAAATAATACGCATATTAAAGCGCCGTATTTTGTGATGTATGTGAGAGGACTTTTGGCAGATCAGTTTGGTGAACAAATGGTTACGAGTGGTGGTCTGCAAGTCACCACCTCACTTGATTATACAATGCAACAAAAAGCTGAAGATATTGTAAAGTCAGAAATTGATAATTTAAAAACGTATCACGTTGGCAATGGTGCTGCAATTATTACCGATCCAAAAACTGGTGAAATTCTTTCTTTTGTTGGCGGTAAGGATTATTTTGGTGATTCAACACCAAACGGTTGTAATCCAGGGAAGGACTGTACTTTTGAGCCAAACGTTGATGCTGCTTTGTCTGCAAGACAACCTGGGTCTTCGTTAAAGCCAGTTATTTATGCAACAGCATTTGAGCATGGATATACTCCTGCGACCATGCTGATGGATGTGCAAACAAACTTCAAGACAACTAATTCTGATCCGGATTATATCCCAGTTAATTATGATGGTAAATTTCATGGACCAATACAATTGCGATTTGCTCTTGGCAATTCATTGAATATCCCTGCGGTGAAGACATTGGCTCGCGTTGGCATTAAACCGGTTATGCAACAGGGATATGATATGGGAATTAATAGTTGGCAACCTACTCCAGAGCATCTTGCAAGCGTTGGTCTATCACTCGTTCTTGGTGGACGCGAGACTACATTGCTTGATGAAACGACTGCTTATGGTGTTTTCGCAAATCAAGGTATCCGTCAGGATCCAGTAGCTATTTTAAATGTTACCGATAGCAAAGGAAATGTGCTTTATCAACATCAGAATACACAAGGTCCACGCGTCTTGCCTGCAAATGTGAGTTTTATCATTTCGCATGTCCTTTCTGATGATAATGCAAGATCGATGGAATTTGGTCCAAATTCATGGCTTGTCGTTTCAGGACATACTGTTTCTGTCAAAACCGGAACGACAGATCAAAAACGTGACAACTGGACAATTGGTTATACGCCAAAATATGTTGTTGGAGTATGGGTTGGGAACGATGATAATTCTGTTATGAATCAGGCAATCTCTTCTGGTATTACTGGTGCTTCACCAATTTGGAATAAAATTATGACCGCAATTTTGAAAGGAAAAGCTGATCAACTGGAACAAAAACCTGACGACGTGAATGCATTACAGGTTGATGCATTGGCTGGAGGCCTTCCCCATGCAGGACAGCCGACACGTTCTGAATATTTTATTAAAGGGACTGAACCGACAACGGAATCTCCTATTTATCAAAATAAAGATGGAAAGAATTATCTTGTGTTGCGTGAGGATGATCCAGTTTCAACAGATGGGACAAATAGATGGCAGCAAGGAATTGATGCATGGATTCAGCAAAATCATAGTGGTGATGAAATGTATCATCCACCGACTGAAGTCGTCAGAAAAGCAACAGGAGATCATTCTGTCGATACACAGGGTACCCCCACACCGACTCCAAATCATTAGCTTTCTGGTACAATAGACACCATGAGTTTGTATCCTGATTCTTGTGAGAATAATACCACGTATCAAATTTTAAAAAAGGGTGTAACAGAGATTGGTGAAATGGTGATGGCCATGCAGCAATCTGGTAATCTTGGAACGACGCAGAAAGAAAGTATTCATAGTATTCTTACTGTTGCTGATAAAGAAGCAGAGAGCAAGCTTATTGATTTGATAAAAAGTAATTTTCCGGAAAATGCCATTTTATCCGAAGAATCATTCAGTGAAAATCATACAAAGACCTTTTGGACTATTGATCCAATCGATGGAACAAGTTTTTTTGAGCACGGATTACGTGATTGGTCGATAAATTTGTCTTTTGTTGAAAATAACAAAATACAATTCGGCATGACATATTGTCCGTCTGTAAGGGAATTATTTTTTGCAGAAGCAGGACGTGGAGCTTTTTTAAACGGAAAAAGCATACAGGTTTCTTCTCGAGATAAATTGAAAGATAGTATTATCTATATTGGGAACAAAGCATTTATTCAACATATTGATACAATTCATACGCTGGCAAAAAACATTAGATCAGCTTGGATAACAGGTTCTACAGGGCTCGTTCTTGCTAATCTTGCTGCAGGACGTGTTGATGCCGCAATACAGATAGAACAACCCTTTTGGGATATTGCCCCAGGAATTCTGTTAGTCCAAGAAGCAGGAGGTATGTTCACCAATTGGCAAGGAGAGGAAGATTTTGATATGAGTGGAGCTTATACACAACAAAATAATATTATCGCTTCTAATGGAGCTCTTCATAAATCACTTCTTACATTATTTTAATCTTGCATAGTATTTATCTTTAAGTGTTTTGAGAATCGTTTTCCGGATCTCCCCTATTTCTTTATCTGTTAAATTTTTGTCATAGCTTTGATAAACAATATGAAATGTTCTTGTTTCTTTATATTTATCAATGAGTGAAACTTTTCTAATAAGAGTATTTTGTTTTTTTATAGCATCCATTAAATCACCTGTTTGAACAGTTGTCGGTGCAATGATCGCAAGATCTTCAATGACAGATGGATATTTACTGACAGGTGTATAAATTTTCTTACGTGTTGCCTGTTGTAACAGCAGAGCAATATCTAATTCAAAAGTGATAATTGTATCATCGAAGATTTCAATAACACCAAGCTCTTGTTTATCAATCAACACCAATGCTCCAGAGCGATCAGTAAGTGGTTTAAAAGTAGCATTTTTAATTTCTAAATCTGCCAATAATTGTTCGATCACACCTTTCATTTCTAAAAATGATGCTTTTGGTTTTTTTAAAAGTCCTGCAAGTTTCAAGTTTTGTTTAGGCAAATTTTTCCCATTTTTTTCATAAATATTTGCCAATTCAAAGATTTTTATTATTTCATGATCTTGATTTTCTTTTGCAACTTGTAAAAGATTTGGTACGAGTGTTCTGCGCATATATACCATGTCATCAGTAAGAGGATTTTGAATAGTAACTGCATCCTCAATCGGTCCTTCAAACATCGTTTCCGAAACCATTGGATACGTGTATACTTCAGTAAAACCCCAATATTTGAGTGCATCTTTAATGCGGTCTTCCCAATAAAATTCGTTTAAATCAAGATGTATATACGATGCAGAAGAAGATGCTGGTAATGTGTCAGGAATGTTATCATAGCCATAAACTCGTGCAATTTCTTCTATGAGATCTTCAGGAATGAGCATATCTTCTCCACTTTTACGATGTGGTACCGTAACAATAAGAGTTTCTCCTTGTCTTTCTACCATGAAACCAAGGCTTGTGAGAATTGCGACCGATTTTTGTATAGGTATATTGATTCCAACGACATCGTTAATTTTTTTTTCAGAAAGTGTGATCATTATTTCTTTCGGTTTGTTAGGATAATAATCGATAATTTCTGACATAATTTCTCCATTAGCAAGCGTTTGAAATAATTCAATTCCTCGAGCAAGCGCATCATTTACGGATTCTGGATTAATACCTTTTTCATTCAAAATTGCTGCTTCTGTCCTGATACCATGCTCCATGGATGTTTTTCGGATATGAGTTGGCTCAACATTATCGATAAAAAAGAGGATCCGTTTGGTATTATTAGTTACTACGCTGTTGGCAGTTCCCATAATACTGATTAGATCAATAATTTCTCCTTTTCCATTATCTGCGACAATATCTCCGCCGGAGAGAGTATACTCTTTTTCATCAAGTGTTCTCATTTTTTCTCCCTTTTTTGATTCTCTGATAATGAGTGTGTGGTTTAATAACCGATCATAATCAAAGACATGTGTTGGATGACCTATTTCACGCATGACATAATTGGTGATATCAATGACATTATTGAGGCTTCTGATGCCTGATGCATCAAGTCGGTCTTTGACAAAATCCGGTGATTCGACTATTTTTACTTCCATGATGACTGCACAAATGCGGTTTACCAGCTTTTCATCAAATTTAAGGGTCAGTTCTGGACTTTTTTTCGGATGGATAGTGGGTAAATCTAGCTTCGGTTTTACAAAAGTTGCATCGATGCCTGACTGCGGCAGTACTGTTGCTGCTTCTTGTGCAATGCCGACAACTGACATTAAATCAGGTCGATTTGTCGTAATTTCAATATCATAGACAAAATCGTTTTTGTAATTTTCGATACGTTCAATCGAAACACTTGTCAGTGATAGTTTTTCGGCAATTTTTTTCGGCGTCGCCGATGTCTTTAAATATTCTCGTAGCCAACTATCTAAAATTTTTATGTTCATAATTAAAATTGTTTTAAGAAATCCAGGTCATTAGAATACAAGGTTCGTAAATCATCAATTTTGATACCATCTTTCATCATTAAGACTCTTTCCACTCCCCAACCAAATGCAAAACCGGTATATTTTTCAGGATCTACATTCCCTGCTTTCAAAACATTTGGATGTACCATCCCTGCACCACCAAGTTCAAGCCATCCTTCTTTGCAAAGTCGGCAGCCTTTTCCAAGGCAAACACCACAGCTGATATCTACTTCGAATGATGGTTCAGTAAATTGGAAATGATATGGTCTTATTCTACTGACTCTATTTTTCCCAAAATATGATTTAACAAAATAATTCAATGTCCCTTTTAGATCAGAAATAGCGATATTTTCTCCAATAACAAGCCCTTCAAATTGATGGAACATTGGTGTATGACTGACGTCTGATTGACGACGATAGGTCTTTGCTATATTTAACATTTTAATTGGCAATGTATTTTTTTCCATTTCTCTTACCTGTCCTGATGAAGTATGAGGTGTTAAAAGAACTGGCCCTTTTTTAGTGTCAGGATTCTGTTTAATAAAAAATGTTTCCCAATCATCTCGTGCAGGATGATTTTCTGGGAAGTTCAAAGCAGTAAATGCATACCAATCCCATTCAATTTCTGGATAACGAACACGAGTAAAACCGATCTGCGTAAATATTGTTGTAATTTCTCGGATAGCCTGTGTAATTAGATGAAGATGTCCGAGTTCTGGGCGTATTCCAGGTTCACTGACATCAAGTGCATAAAAATTTTGTGATTTTGTTTTATTTAACGTTGCTTCTCTTGTTTTGATTGTATCTTCAATGATATTTTTTACTTCGTTCGTAAGACTACCTACTTTTGGCCGATTTTCTTTAGGGATTTTTGGAAGTTCTTTAAGAAGCTGTGTTATCTCTCCATTTCTTCCAAGAAATTGAATTCTAATTTCTTCCAGTTCTTTGACAGTTTTTGTCTCTAGAATAAGAGAAATTGCATTATTTTTGATTCCTAATAATTTTTCTTCCATAGCTGAATTATAATATGTTTATTTATGTAATGCGAGCATCATCTTCCTACTAACAAGAAGCTTGTGTAATTTTCCTTTAAATCCTGTAAATTATCCTCAACAATTGTTAGATCATACAATTCTGCGAGTATTTTACTTCCCATTGTGGCAATGTTATTTGGAAGTTTGCCTTTACTAAGTTGCTTTGCTACCAATGCATGATCTATCATTTCCCCTTCTCCTGATATCTGTTTAAGATTTTGATATTTATTTTCTAATGTATTTTTACATTGTGATAGTACTTGCGGATGGGTCATGATAGTTGTGATATTAGATAATTTTGTGTCTTTTTTAATCAATAATGCATGAGAAATCTTAATAGCAAATTCTTCGATAATGGAGAATTTATATTGTGCCATTGCTTCAACTGACTCCATAACAATCCCCCCAGCTGAATTATGGATAGCAAAAATTCCTTGATCGATCGTGCCTTCGTGTAATGCTAAGAGAACATTTTTTGATGTATGAAGATATGCAATTTTATAATGTGAGATTGCATTTCTTTGTAGATAATGTTGTACTGCCTCTTCATTAAAGCTTCCTATTCCTCCTTGGATGCCAATGATTACATACTTCTTATTTATCTGTTTTGGTATGAGTTTGTTATACAGT
This sequence comes from Candidatus Sulfotelmatobacter sp., assembly GCA_035568375.1. Taxonomy (GTDB): domain Bacteria; phylum Patescibacteriota; class Microgenomatia; order Levybacterales; family UBA12049; genus JACDET01. The sequence goes on along the minus strand of DATMOG010000095.1, from coordinate 15,015 downwards.
TTGTTATAAGCATCACCTAATGTAATACGCATTTCTTTAGTGTATGGATTATACTGTTGTAGATTTATAAAAAGTTCCCATGTATCATTACATGTTTGTTCTTTAACCTCCAGGAGTTTGGTCGTACCGATAGTATCAATAGTAGTTTTTTCTATAGCAAATTCTTGTAGAAGTCTTCCAATAAAATGCGTAAGTCCTTGTGAATTTGCTGCTAATTTATCATGTTTATCTGCGGTAAGTTCAATAATACGCAAGTTTTTTTCATTGAAATAATTTTTCCAGAACAGATATGTTTCGTTTGTTGTAAGAAATTTATCCATTACAATTGGGAGACCTGTAAAACCATTTTTACTACTATCAGGTCCGAAGAGTGGATGTGTTAACAGTGCCTGTGTTTTTGTTCCTTTAAGATGTTCTCGTAATATTTTTTTTGGATGCAATTTTACTGAGAGAACATCGATTAAAAGATGATCAGATCGGAAAAACTGTTTATGCTCTGTGATAACCGATGAAAATGTTTGGATCGGGACAGCATAGAAAATCACTTCACTTTTATACGCTTTTTTAAGATCATTTGTGACATTTTTATTTGTTTGATTTTTTGAATGTCGTTGATAAATTGTAATATCAAAATCATTTTTTAATAATTCATATAAGGTTTTACCAAAACGTCCAAATCCAATAATAGTGACTGTTTTTTTTCTCATAGGTTTTTTTCAAGAGAAAGTGCAGCTTTATGTATCTCTTCATATATTATTTTTACTGAAGTTTCCGGAATATTTTTTTTCTTTGCGGTTTCTATGATACGGTCTACTATTTGTTGCCAGCGAGTTTTATCTAAAGGTGGAATACCTTGTTCTTTTTTTAGCTTTCCAACCTTATAAACAATATCCATACGTTTTGCGAGGATATTAAGCAATTCTTCATCAAGAATATCGATTTCCTTTCGTAAATTTTCAAGTGTTTTATTCATAGTTATAAGTTTTGTGCTTTATGTCTTAAATAGTGATCTATGATTACTAAGGCAGCCATTGCATCCACAATTGGCACTGCACGTGGCAAAACGCATGGATCATGTCTGCCACTTGCCTCCAATTGGATTTTTTCTTTTTCCTTTGTCACAGTCTGTTGTCTTTTCTTTATTGTTGAAACCGATTTAAATGCAACACGAAAATAAATTGTTTCTCCATTTGAAATGCCACCTAATGTTCCACCTGCGTTATTCGTTTTCATTTTTATGTCGTCATTTTCATTAGTATAAAGAGAATCGTTATGCTGACTTCCGCGCATTTTAACGCCTTCGAATCCCGAACCATATTCAAACCCTTTTGTTGCATTGATACTTATCATTGCTTTGGCAAGATCGGCTGGAAGTTTATCAAAAACTGGCTCACCTAGACCTGCAGGGACATGTCTGATCACTCCGCGAATTACTCCTCCAATAGAATCTCCATCATCACGGATTTCTTCAATAAGTTTGATCATTTTTTTAGCGATTTGTTGGTCCGGACAACGGACGATATTTGATTCAATTTGTTGGGCAGTGACACTGTTAAAATCGACAGTTGTTTTAATATCACCGACTTGTTCTACATAGCTGAGAAAGTCGATGCCAAGTTTTTCCTTCAGATATTTTTTTGCAATTGTTCCTGCAGCAACCCTTGCTAATGTCTCACGGGCAGATGCACGTCCGCTTCCTTTGTAGTCTCGTATACCATATTTTGTTTGATAGGTGTAGTCCGCATGTCCTGGACGGTACACATTTTGTAACTGGAGATAATCCTCCGATCGAACATCTTGATTGTATGCAAGAAGAAGAATTGGTGTCCCAGTTGTTCTCCCATCAACAATTCCGGATAAAATATGAATAGTATCTTGTTCTTTTCGCGGAGAGGTTATTTTACTTTGTCCAGGTTTTCTTCTATCAAGATCTTTTTGTATTTCTTCTTCAGTGATTGCGATATTTGGTGGACAGCCATCAATAACAACTCCCACGGCACCACCGTGTGATTCTCCAAAAGTTGTTATTCTGAATAATTGTCCAAACGTATTTCCGGCCATAATGTAGTGATTAGTATTATTTCTTAGTGATTAGTATAGGCAATATTTTTTCCAATTCTTGTTTTGTTAATTGTCCAGGGGCGGATGAATCTTTCGTTTCTATTGGTGCATAGATTATTTTGTTACCCCACAATGTTCCATAAACTCTTGTAATTGTACCAAACTTTCCCATCCCAAGTATAATATGCTGTTTATTCTGTAGGCGAAGATTTTGTTGCAATAGTAAAAGTTTCAATGCGTCTATCTCATTAGTGCACATAGTTGCGATTTTATAAATGTTCGGGTTCAATTTATCAATTTGCTTTATTATTTCTACTAGATTTGCTGGTGTTTCTTGGTAATTATGATATGAAACTATTTTTTTTACCTGTATTTTTTTCTTTTGAATATATGCCAGTTCTTTTTCTTCCGAAATATCCAAATCAAGATATGCTTTTGTATTATGTAACAAATCAATAATTTGCAATTTTTTTTCATTATTTATTCCTGGTTTTTTTAATTTCCCACGGTGAAATAGGAGAATTAATTTATCTTGCAGAAGGTTTACTAATTCCTTTACAAATATATTGTCAATTCCTTCGATTGTATCAAGCCAGATCTCAAAATATTGATATTCATTTGTATGTTGTGTAATCATACGTAGAACATCAATTTTCCTGGTTTTTATAATTGGCAAACAGTAATTGATTTTCATAATAATACCTTTCTCATCACTGTTTCTGGGGCATCATGCCCAGTATATAGTTTAAATTGTGCGAGTCCTTGATATAAGAGCATTTCTCTACCTTGTATTATTTGTGCGCCTTGTTTTTTTGCTTCTTTAAGAAGTCGCGTCTCATGGCCATAAATGACATCAAAAATAATATGGTTTTTTGTAATATATTTTTGGGGAAGTGGTGTTTCCTTTTTGTCATGTAGTCCTACTGATGTCGTATTGATAATAATATCAGCATTATTTATGATTTCAGCTGCGTTTAATGGATAAGCAGTTCCACCAAATTCTTCTGCGAGTGTCTTTGCTTTATCTATTGTTCGATTGAATATGAGTAGTTTTGCGCCTTTGTTTGTAATGGCATATGCTACGGCGCGGGCTGCCCCTCCTGCGCCAATTAGTGCAACCTTTTTGTTTTGTAGCGAAGTTAGTTTTTCTAATGGAGTAAGAACGCCGAGCCAATCAGTATTGTAGCCAACTAATTTGCCATCATTATTTATAATAGTATTTACAGCGCCGATTTTTTTTGCGACTTTATCTATTTCATCAAGGTAGGGCATCACAGCAATTTTATGAGGCATTGTACAACTGATACCATGTATATTCGTTGCCTTCGCTCCTTTGATAAAGCTATCGATAGTATGTATAGAAACACGACATGCAATATAGACATATTGATTATCAATATGCAATGCTTTATATCCCGCGTTATGCATTTGCGGAGAGAATGAGTGCTCTATTGGATCACCAATTACCATACAAATTTTTGTTTTTGCTGTTATTCTCATAAGTATTTTAGTATTTCATTTACTACTTCTTTTGGCGTTTTGTCATCTGTATCAATAGTAATATCTGATGTTTGTTCATATATTGTCCGTCTCTCATTCCAAATATCTTTTATTTCTTCGGTAAACGTTTTTGTACCAGTTAATGAAGGACGATTGTTATTATGACTAATTCTGGAAAGTATTTGGTTTACGGAAACCTTTAAGAAAATGAACTTTCCATTTTTTCCTAAAAAATCTCTGTTAGATTTTTGTATTATGGCTCCACCACCTGGCGCAATTACTGCATTTATCTGTTTCGAAATTCTTTCTACAAGTTTTGATTCTTTTTCTCTAAAATATTCCCAACCATATTTTTGAACTATTTCTGTAATAGATATTCCCTCACTCTGAATGAGTAAAGAGTCAAGATCATAAAAAGTTTTAGCAGTTTTTTTTGAAAGAATTTTTCCGACTGTTGACTTGCCACTTCCTCGCATGCCGATAAGAATAATATTCATCTAGCTACTCCATTCCATTTCATGCCTACTTCTTCAAGCATATCCCAAAAATTTGGAAATGTTTTATTGACCACATCAGGATCATTAATAATCATATTTGATAGTTTGAATCCAGCAATTGCAAATGACATCGCTGTTCGTTGATCTCCATAGGTATCAATACTAGCCGATTGTGGGTTACCGCCAAAAATTGTTAGGGTGTCATGAGTTGATTCAGTTTTAATTCCCATTTTTGCTAATTCACTCACGGTTGCTTTTAGCCGATCTGTTTCTTTGACATGCAAAGATTCTAAACCAGTAAGAACGCTTTTTCCTTTTGCGAAAGCAGTAAGGACCGCAAGTGTTTGTGCCTGATCAGGGAAATCAATCATATTAACGGTGACAGGTTTTATTTCTTTTCCGACAATAGTAATCGTATTGTTGTCTATAATTATTTCATTGCCCATTTTTTCGAGAATTGGCAACAGTTTCTTATCAGCTTGTAACGATTTTGGATTAAGATTTTTTAAAGTAATTTTTGATTGTGTTGCTGCCGCAATAGCGAAAAAATATCCTGCACTAGAAAAATCTCCTTCGACCGAGTACGTCTCACAATCATATTTTTGTCCGGAAGAAATGCGATACGTTTTATAGTGAGCATTTTTAACTGTTATACCAAAATGGCTCATAGTATCAATTGTCATATCTATATATGGCTTGGAAATTTGTTTTCCATCCACATGAATAGTAAAACCGTCTATGATAGGTGCGATCATAAATAGCGCAGAAAAAAATTGGCTACTTATGTTGCCTTTCATATGGACTGCATGTGGATTTAGTTTAGAAGAAGTTATTTTGAGTGGCGGGTATCCTTCCTTTTCAAGATACTCAATTTTGGCATCAAGTTGTCTAAGAGCATTTACTAATTCTTCAATGGGCCGTTTGTTCAAACCTTCATTTCCGGTGAGTATTTTTATTCCTGGAATAACACAAAGCAATGGTAAAATAAAACGCATTGTGGTTGCAGCAAGGTTTGCATTGAGTTGATAACTTCCTTCTCTTACATCTTTGAATGAGCCTTTTACTATAATCGCATTTTCATCCAATTCGATTGCTATTCCTAACAGTTTGAGGCAACCAATCATTGCCCATGTATCTTCACTGATAAGAGGGTTTTTAATTATCACCGGATTTTTTGTTAATGATGCCATGAGGAGTGCGCGGTTGGTGTAACTTTTTGAACCGGGTATTTCGATTACTTTTGTGACAGGATTTTCTAATGGAGAAAGAGTTATCTGCTTCATAAATTTTCAAGTGTATTTTTTATTATGTTTTCTTTAACTATTTGATTAATAACGCCTTCGCCAATTTTTTTAAGCAGTGTGAAATGTATATCTCCACTAACATTTTTTTTATCCGATTTCATTTTTGTAACAATTTTCTCATAATTTATATGGAGAATAGTAGTAGGCAATCCAGCATTAGCAAGTTTATTTTTAATCAAATCGACATCGTTTTTATTAAGCAAGCCGATTCGTTGGGAAAGCATTGCTTCTGCTACCATACCAATGCTAATTGCTTCACCATGCAGTAATGGTCTATCAGTTTTCAAACAGAGAGATTCAATTGCATGTCCAATGGTATGACCAAAATTTAATAATTTTCTTTTGTCGCGTTCTATCTCATCCTGTTCAACAATTGTTGACTTTATTTCACATGAACGAGTAATAATATCAATTAATTCATCAGTTGAAAATGATAAAGGAGACTTACTAGTTACCTTTTCAAAGTAATTTTTATCTGTAATCAATCCATGCTTAATTATTTCTGCAAATCCGGAAATAAATTCTCTCTCAGGAAGTGTTTTAAGTGTCGCAACATCAATAATGACAGCTTTTGGTTGTGTAAAAGTGCCAATAAGATTTTTGATTTCTGCAAAATCAAAACCTGTTTTTCCACCAACACTTGCATCAACTTGGGAAAGAAGCGTTGTTGGTATATTGATAAAATCAATACCTCTCATATATGTTGCTGCTGCGAAGCTTCCCATATCGCAGATAACACCACCACCGAGATTAATGACAACTGATTTTCGATCACAACCAGCAGCCAGTAATTCTTGCCAAATTATTTGTATTGTTTTGATGGTTTTTGCTTTTTCGCCGGATGGAAGGATGATAGGAAGAGATTGAGGAGGAAGAGTTTTTAAGAGTTTTTTGCACCACCATTTTCCTATAGTTTCATCAGTAATTAATACGATTTTTGTATAAGCAGATAAATCGATGAGCTTGTTCAATTGAGTAATACTATTGTTACCGATAACAATATCGTAAGCTTGCTCAGTTGATTGTTTGATAGTAATAGTTATTCGTTTCATTGTGAAATTGTGGGCGGCCGAAGTCCTCTAAACATATGCAGCTCGTTAACAAGCTGTTTCAGTTCATCAATCGTTACATGTTCATCTGTATCTGTGGGAGAAGTTCCTGCTTCTATCAATAGACCGTCATACAGAAAGCCATTTTCTGTTTGTAGTTTTGCTGCGAGAATTGTTTCTTCGATAATTGTATGTCTCAATTTAGGGCCGATACTATGTGTGGGATCAAAGTACATTTTTGCTTGGGGAGCATTTTGTTTAATCCTTTTCATTATCTCATGAGCGATAGCATTTCGGGAATCACCATTTCTTGGTACATCAATGCCACGATGAATAATAATCAACTCACCTGGATGTTCTGCAACATAGGTAGTTAACCCTAGCGTTACTTTTTCAAGCGCTGTTTCTCCCTGATAATTCGGATGATTTGCAATTTCTAAAGGATCTTTACCAAGAAATTTACCATGTTTAATACCAATATCCCATTTATTTCTTTTTGCAAATTCACTTATTTCAAACATATTCCATCCAAGTTGCTCCACAGAAGGATTCCATGGAAGCAAGTTACCATACAATACTTTTTTTTGTTCGTAAAATGGAAGCTGGATATGGGGAATCATAATTTCTGTTGCTATTAAAAGATCAGTTTCTTTAGCTATTTTTTCTGCAAGTTCAACACTTGGTATTTGTAATGTCATCCGTTCTTCAGACGACATCATGAGAGCTTTTTGGATTACCTGCGAGTCAATGCCCATACTTTCATCATTCAGATCAAGTGACGTTCTCGATTTAAGTCCGACAACACGGGTTCCATAAATTGCACGGTTTCCATCAGGTGTTTCTATCGTTGCAATATCATTAATGATTTCTTCAGTATTTTCTGGGGTAATAGAGCATGGACCGGCAATAATTGCTAAATCGTAGTGATTCATAAAACTTCCTCCAATCCAAAGAATCGTTTATTAATTTCTGGCATCGTTATCTGTCTTTTTTGAAGAATAAAGTTATTCAGAGTGTTTATTTCTTCTTTCCTTGGCACGGCAGCTGCGTTACCAAGTTTTGTACAATGTAATGCTGCAACTGTGTTTGCATATTCAGCACATTTTTTATTATCCCACTTTTGTATTATTCCATAGGCAAATGCCCCACGATAAATATCTCCTGCACCTTGTACATCAGTTACTTTTACATGGAGTGATGGAATCAGTTCAATTGTCTTTCCATTGTAAATAATGCTGCCGAGTTCTCCAGCGGTTATGATAATTGGATTCTTTGTCAATCGGCGAAGTGCTTCCAAACAGAGCACTAAATTATTACCATTGCCGATTTTCACCAGTGCTTCGATCGGAATTATTGGATAATCTGCATGTTTAATCATATCCATAGTGAATGGTGAAACTTCCGTTGATGGATCAATAAGAATTTTTGTTGACAATTTTTTCATTTTAAGAATTTCATAAAATGCAGTGTGTTCATGTCTATCAATAATAATAAGATCAAATTTTCTAATAAAATTACGATCCAGATTGGCAATATCAGGATGAATAACATTTCCTCGTACTTTTTGGCGTGATCCATTTTTGGGATTGATCAGGTACGTATTAATTTTTGTTCTTTGTTGTAGGCCCGCAATCATTTCGATGGATTCATGTTTGAGTGTTTTTTTGATAATTCTAGCTTCTTCATCGCGTCCCAAAGTCGTTAGTAATGTACAATCAACACCCAATCTGGATAACAGAATAAGCGCAATAAGCGATGGCCCTCCAACATGTTTTTCAACACGCTCGCTATTGAGCATTTTTGCGTTATCGATTACTGATTCACCTATTCCTAAGACTTTCATATTTTTAACCATAAAAAAACCTCCCGTTTGGGAGGTGTTCCGCTTTGGTTTTTGCTAGTTATTACACTAAACCACTACGTAACCTCCCTGTTGGGAAGTAAAGTAAGTAAACCAATAATAAGCTTGTACCTGATTTTTCATAGATCTTTTTAAGTGTATTAGATACTTTTTACTTTGTCAACGATATGTTTGAAGGTCTTTGGATCTTCAACAATAAGGTTACTCAATATTTTTCGATCTAATGTGATATTTGTTTTGTGGAGTTTGTCAATGAAGACACTGTAAGACAGATCTTCCTTCTTAACCGCTTCCGCAATACGAGTGATCCAAAGAGTTCGGAAATCTCGCTTTCTCAGTTTGCGGCCATGATAAGCGTATTGTCCAGCATGAAGTGCTGCTTCTTTTGCAACTTTAACTAATTTACTTTTGGTGCCGCGATATCCTTTTGTCATTCCCAAAAGTTTGTTATGTTTTCTTCGTGATACGGTTCCCCGTTTGATTCTTGCCATATTAAGCTAATCCTAACATTCGTTTGACTCGTTTCGCGAATGCTCCTTTCAAAACACCGGGTTCTTTTTGGCGTCGTAATCTGCTTTTTGATTTGTGCAGTTTTAAATGACTACCAAATTGATGCCCAAACATCACTTTTCCGGTTTTTGTAACCTTAAAGCGTTTTGCTGCTGATTTTCTAACTTTTCTCTTCGGCATTTTTCTTTCCTTTCTCTACTGATAACATCGCGACCAATTGTCTTCCTTCGAAATGTGGTTCACGATCTATTTTTGAAATATCATTGAGTGCATCAACGACTTTATTAATAACACCTTTTCCAAATTCCGATCGAGTAATTTGTCTTCCTCTAAATCGGACAACCAATCGTATTTTATCTCCGTCTTCAAGAAATTCTCTTCCCCGTCTGATCATTACTTGTAAGTCATTATCAGACATAAAAGGACCAAGGCGAATTTCCTTTGTCTCAGAAGCTTTCGCTTTTTTCTTTTCTTCTTGTTTTTTCTTTGCCTGTTGATATAAGAACTTATTAAAATCAATAAGTTTAGCAACAGGAGGTTTGGCTAATGGTGCTATTTCAACCAGGTCCAACTCTTGTTCTTGGGCAAGTCGTAACGCTTCGTCTTTGCTTATAACACCGATCTGTTTGCCTTCATTGTCTAGGACACGAAGGGGCGATGCAAAAATTCGGCTGTTTATCCTATACCGTTTTTCTTGTTGTTTGTTAGCTTTTTTTATCAATGTCTTGTAACAATTGTTTTAAAAATGAATCTACCTTGAGTTGTCCAAGATCTTCTCCATTTCGTTTCCGGACAGAAATTACATCATCTGCAATTTCTTTGTCCCCTATTATACCCATAAAAGGTACTTTTTGTAAAGTAGCGTTGCGGATTTTGGCTTGAAGACGCTCTGATCGAGTGTCTGCTTCTGCTCGAATTCCTACATTTTGCAGCTTTTGAACAGCTTTTTGGGCAAACGCAGCATGTCGATCAGCAATAGGAAGCAGTACAACTTGCACTGGTGTAAGCCACAGTGGAAATGCTCCAGCATAGTGCTCGGTAAGAATACCTAAAAATCTTTCTAATGAACCATAAATTGCCCTGTGGAGTGTGACAGGTTGCACTTCTTTGCCTTGATTATCGATGTATTTCAATCCAAAATTTTTTGGTTGTTGGAAATCAAGTTGAATTGTCCCTGTTTGCCATTCCCGTCCAAGAGAATCTTTCATAAGAATATCTACTTTTGGTCCATAAAATGCTCCTTCTCCATCTGATGAGAAATATTCTTTTCCTGATTCATCAAGCGCTTCTTTCAATGCAGATTCAGCAATATCCCAATCTTTTGAATCACCCATAAACTTTTCTCCTCGTGTTCCAAATCTGAGGCGATAAGTTAAATCAAAAGGCGCATACATTTCAGCAACCATTTTTAGTAAAAGTTCAAATTCCGGTTTTATTTGATCCAAAGTGATAAATATATGGGCATCATCCTGTCTGAATTGTCGAGTTCGGAATAATCCATTTAAAGTTCCTGAGAGTTCGAATCGATGCAGCATACTTGTTTCTGCCAAACGTAAAGGGAGATCGTTATAAGAACGAGTTTTTTGGTTAAAAATAGTCATGGCGTTTGGACAATTCATCGGTTTAATGCCAAAGACTTCTGTGCCTTCGAGCGGCTTTTTAGATTCTTCACGCAAAAAACTCATGGGCGAGATGAACATATCATCACGATAATGGAACCAGTGACCAGAAGTCTCATATAATTCTTTTTTACTGATTTGAGGAGTCATGACTTCTTGATAGCCATATTTTTGGTACATTTGGCGAGTAAAATTATAGAGGGTGTTATACACAATAAATCCTTTTGGAAGCCAATATGTCATCCCTGGTGCTGTTTCTTCAAAGAAAAACAGATCCAATTCTTTTCCTAATTTTTTATGATCTCGCTTTTTTGCCTCCTCAAGCATTGTGAGGTACTCATCGAGTTCTTTTTTAGTTGGGAAAGCTGTTCCATAAATACGAGTCAACATTTTATTTTTTTCACTCCCCCGCCAGTAGGCACCGGCAACAGACAGTATTTTGAAAGCGCCGATTGTCTTTTGCGGGTCATCTGTATGGCCACCTGCGCAGAGATCTTCGTAATCTCCTGATTTATATACAGTCAATTTTTGTCCTTTTTGTGCGAATTCTTTGGCCAATTCAAGTTTGTATGGCTCATTTTTGAATCGTTTATTTGCCTCTTCAAGTTGTATTTCTTCCCGTTTAAAGTCTATCCATGTCTTGAGAATTTCTTGCATTTTTTTTTCTATTTTAGAAAATTCCTCTTCAGAAAGCGGATTTTCAAAATCAAAATCATAATAAAACCCATTTTCAATTGCAGGGCCGATTGCTCGTTTAGTTCCAGGAAAAAGTTCCAGCACTGCTGCTGCCAGAAGATGTGCTGTTGAATGTCTGATATTTTGTAAGTGTTGTTCAGTCATAGTACTATTATACAAAAAAACCTCCCTTTAGGAGGTGGATTATCAACACAAAACCCTCCCTTCATCAGAGAATAATGGTAGTTGTGATGATATCTGAATAAATCATTCTGTGGTTATCTTACTCTTTAACAAAACAGCTGTCAAGGTTATGTTTATTTATGTAGGTTTGGATTATTGGCAAGGATAAAATTAATTATTTCTGAAACGAATGAACCAACTATGGGTACAAAATTGATATTTTTTGCAAGAATACCCAATAATGTGAAGATAAATGAGAGCCCCACTGTTGCGCCAAGTGCCCAGGCAATGCCACCAAAAAAATTATTTATAATGATATCTTTTTTTGATAGAATACTCGTTTTTTCGTAAGGTTGCGGGTCAGTCATAATTTATTCTCTGAAATTAGTATAGCAAATGTTTATAATCCAAGCTCGGCGCTGATAGCTTGCATGGCATGGAGTGTTATCTCAACAAAGTTTTTGAGTGGAATAGTGAGTTTGCTTTCACAGAGCATAATTGATTCACGATTTGCTCCTTTTGCAAATGATTTTTCTTTGAAGCGTTTAAGTACCGATTCCGTTGTCAGGGATGCAAGTTTTTTTTCTGGAGTAACAAGAGCTGCTGCTACAATAAGACCCGTTAATCTGTCTGCGGTAACAATTGCCCAATCCATAGCATGTTGTGGCATAATTTTTGTATCATGAAAATTGTGTGATTTGATAGCAAAAGTAATGTCATCAGGAAGCGTTATCTCGTGTTTTTCGAAAAGTAAGATTCCGTGTTTATGTAACTGATTTGTATCTTGTGCTACTTCATAGTCTATATCGTGTAGAAGCCCCGTAATACCCCATTTTTCTTCTTCAGTGTGGTTTTGGTCATCTTTTGGTGTAAGGTGTCTGTAAATGCCTTTCATGGCCGCCTCAGCTGCAAGAGAATGCTTAAGGAGGTTCTTATTTTTAAGATATGTGGTAAGTAGTTGATATGCTTCGTTCCGATTCATGATTTTGTTATACTATATAGTTTATATTATCTAGCTAGTTTTTGGAATACTGTTACAGGTAATTTATCTTGCCAAGTGCCGGTTTCTAGATTGGGATGTATCATTGTGAGATGGGAGATAGCTGCTGATATATCTAGAACATTCATTAAGTATGGTTCATCGGCAAGAAGTAGATGCATAAGCTTATCAGGTTCATGAGATCGCTTAATATATGATATTCTTGATCCTCGAAATTCTATTGCCAGTTTATCTATTCGTCGAGTAAAATCAGTCGTTATATTGGCAGGGAGATGCAATGTAAGAGGATCGAGTAGATTATCTCGTCTATCGTTGGTTTTTATAATTTTTCTCCGTTTAATCGTTGCTTGATCAATTTCATTATTGCTTGTTATTTTATTGCTATATTGTTGGGAGTCAAGTTTTCCTGCTCTCGGAATTGAGATATTATGACTCATTGCCTCTGAATCATCTGCAATCCTCTCAGCTATATTCATGCCGAATTCTTCGAATTCTGCTCGTAAGGTTTCTTTGGTATATTTTGGGTTACCAGCAATAATTGGACTATCTTCAACAGTATCATGTAGCAGTGATCCTACTATTAGTTCTTCGGTAACAGGCTCACCCATTGCCTCTGCCAGTTCAATAGAAAGAAGAGCAACTCGTATTGGATGTATATAATATGGATCACCAGTATATTTTCTTATTTGATCGTAATGAGCATCTTTTGCAATATATAAGGCCTTATTAATAAGTTCTGGCCGTATATTCAAGCCCGGTTTTCTTATTCGTTCGAATAGTCGGTTTTCTAAGATTTCTGGGCGTTCCTTCAGTAACACAAAATGATAATTGAACAATTCAGGATTCATTCCAGATAGTTCGTTTTTTTCCGGGGTTTCTAGTGGACTTTTTTCTACTAAATGCATAAAAAAGTATGCGACACAGATGTGTCTGTGTATGTTATTCGGTGGGTTCAAAAATGCTTATGTCGAATTTTCTAGTTTCAAAGACAATCTCATTGAGCCTTACGTAGCTTATTATAAACAAATGAATCCTTTGTTGCAATTATACCCTGAAGTTATATAAATTATTGATAATATTATTTTCCTTTGTTTCAAAACTGCGGGGATGTTTCATTCACCTTCCTATTTTAATCTCCATCTAAACAAACAACTGTAGAAAATTTTTCGGTATTTCTAAGAAATCAAAGTACGAATTTAATTTAACAAAAACTTGTTAATAATCAATTGTTTTTTTGTTATATTATGTAATTTTGTTATAATTTTTATTCTTATGGTAATGAATGGATTCGGAATTCAACAATATCCAGAAGGTGATGAAAAATATGTAAGACAGATGGCTGAAAATTTTGATATGTTAGCTGATTCAGGTTTAAAGCCTTACAAACCTACACATTCATTCACTTCGCCTCACGAAAAAACTGGAAAAATCTTTGGTAATTTTGGAGAAATTGTATTTGAGGCAAGAAGGAAATATAGAAGTATTTATTCCCAAATTAATTATTAGCACTTTGCTTAGATAACCACAATGACTAAAGAACAAGATGCTGTAGTATCAAAGTTATATCAAACCCAAACTGTCAAATTTGAATCAGGTATAGAAGGGCAATCTTTAACAGTTGCTGTAAATTATAGAAAAGGAAGCGATACACTTATCCTGTTTCTTCATGGTTTGGGTGGTACAAAAGATACCTTTTCGGATGTATGGGGAAGAGCTGAATTAAGAGAAGAGAGTCTTTTAGTGCCAGATTTAATTGGTTTTGGTGACTCTTCACGTGATACCGATTTTTCATATTCGTTGGAAGATCATGCAACGATTTTGAAACAATTAATCGGCAATTATCCACACAAAGAGCTTCATATTGTTGCTCATAGCATGGGTGGCGCTATTGGAGTTTTACTTGCCGAACAATTACCTGAATTACAATCATTTGTGGATATTGATGGGAATTTGATTCCTAATGACGGTGGTTTACTTAGTAGAAGAACAGCAGGTTCATCATTTGAGAATTTTCGAGATAAAAAATTTGAAGAATTAAGACATCAAATGGTTCAAGATATAGGTATTGGAGCATTGCAATGGGTTAATCAAAGTAGAAAGGCAGATCCGCTTGCGTTTTATAAAAGTGCAAGGTCATTGGTATCATGGTCTGATAGCGGAGAGTTACTTGAAAGATTCCACAATTTACAAGCGAGGAAACTGTTTATTTTTGGTGACAGAAATAAAGGTATGAGCGTCTTGTCATGGCTAGATCCAGACGAAATGTTGATGATCGATAATAGCGGACATTTTGTTATGAACGATGCTCCTAATAAATTTTATCCAAAGCTTGCAGCATTTATTAAAAATAATTGATATATTTTGAGTTAACCATATATGTCGTAGAATAGTTCTCAATTACATTCAATTCTAGGAAGAGTTGAATTATTTTAGTTTTGAAAAAGGGAGAAAAATTAAATTTTTCGCAGATTTAATTTAAGTGTGGGCCAAAAAAGTCCTATGTCGAACTTCCTAGACTTGAAAATGATTTATTTCAGGAATCTATTGCTCTTTATAAGAAAATGAATCCTTTGTTAAAAGTATATTACGAAGATAATAATTTTAAGGCTATATTATAAATTAATGCGTATAGAATATTCCGATGCGTTAAAAATGTGGTCATATCCGAAACAAAAATTACTTTGCAGGTTTTTTTGCAACTACTACCAGCATATTTGCCGATTCAGTTATCTGAGATATATTATTATTTAACGGAT
>DATMOG010000094.1:0-8700 GCA_035568375.1 Candidatus Sulfotelmatobacter sp. | reverse complement strand
GGTGACATCTTTTGTGGTCTCACTGTACCCTCTGCTAGAAAAATTGCCACAAAGTATCAAGATTTACAGATGCCAGACGTTTCTCGTTTACTTGAATCAAAAATTCATGAGGAGAGATTAGTTGCATTATTGATATTAGTTTTAAAGTTCCAAGAAGGCGAAGCAAAATTTCAAAAAGAAATTTTTGATTTCTATGTTTTACATACCAAATATATTAATAACTGGGATCTAGTGGATTTATCTGCAAGTAGAATTGTTGGCAATTTCCTGAAGAATCATGAGCGCTCAGTACTGTATAAATTCGCACGCTCACAAAGCCTTTGGGAACGACGGATAAGTATTGTTGCAACATTTTATTTCATTGTAGTGCTAAAAGAATATGCAGATACTTTTGCAATCGCTGATTTATTGTTGCAGGATTCTCATGATTTGATTCAAAAAGCAGTTGGTTGGATGCTCAGAGAAGTGGGAAAAAGAGTTTCAGAAAAAGCTTTAGAAGAATATTTGAAGAATCGATACAAAAAAATGCCTCGAATCTCGCTTCGTTATGCAATCGAACGCTTTCCGGAAGAAAAAAGAAAAATGTATTTACGAGGAGAGATTTAAGGATTCTTTATCTTACAATAATTTCTTCACGTGCTGGGCCAGTTGAAATATATGAGGCCTTCACACCGACGAGTTTTTCTAATTCTTTTACATAGTTTTGTGCGGCTCTAGGTAGTTGATCAAATTTTTTGACGCCCTTTGTTGACTGCATCCAACCAGGAATTGTTTTATATACCGGAGTTACTTTTTTCAAAAATTCTGCATCACCATTATAATAGTGGACAGGTTTGCCTTGGTAGGTATAGCCGGTACAAATGTTTATCTGTTTTAAGGTATCAAGAACGTCAAGTTTGGTGATTGCAATACTCGTAAAACCATTCAATTCACAGGCAAATTTGACCAGCTCTCCATCAAACCATCCACATCGTCGAGGTCGACCTGTTGTTGCGCCAAATTCAGCACCTTCTTTCTGTAGATTTTCTCCGTCTTTGCCAAGCAGTTCAGTTGGAAATGGGCCTTCACCGACGCGTGTTGTATATGCTTTAACCACGCCTATAACATCAGTTATTTTTTGTACAGGTATACCTGATCCTGCATTGATGCCACCAACCGTTATGTTTGAAGCTGTAACATAGGGATAGGTACCCCAATCATTATCCAAAAAAACAGCTTGAGCAGCTTCAAAAAGAATATGCTTATTGTTTTTTATTGCTTTTGTCAGGATAGGGTAAGGTTCAGCAATAAATGATTTGATTTTGGAAAATGCTTTAAGTAATGATTTTTCAACTTCTTTTTGTTTAAGAGGCTTATCGTTTAAGGCTTGTAATATTAAATTTTTGATGCGAAGTTGGATTTCAAGCTTTTCTGAAAATTGGTTCTTATTCATAAAATCATATAATCTAATGCCCTGATAGCTTACTTTATCAGCATATACAGGACCAATTCCACGGCCTGTAGTTCCTGTTTTAGCATTACCTTTTGCCTTTTCGTATAGATGATCAAGGCGTTTATGGTAAGGCATAATAACATGGCATCGTGGAGAGATAAGGAGACGACCTTTGAGTTTAATTCCAGCTTTTTCAAGCATTGCTATTTCTTCAGCAAGCACTTCAAGATCCAAAACTGTACCATTAGAAATACAGGCAGTTGCTTTGGAAAAAATACCTGAGGGAACAAGATGTAGGGGAAAGGAGCCGTATTTGTTGATAACTGTATGGCCTGCGTTATTACCTCCTTGGAATCGGATTACATAGTCTGCCTTTTCAGAAAGGAAATCAATAATTTTTCCCTTTCCTTCATCACCCCATTGTGAGCCCAGGATAAGCGTGGCACGCATAAAACGTTCTCATTATAGTAATCGGTTCTCAAGAATACAAGAGGGAAAATCGAAGACTGAATAAAGGAGTAATTTATGTTATACTTTTTTCAAGGTTCTGTTGTTTTTATGAAATTATCTGCCTTTGGTGAGAAACTGACACAAAAAACAGGTATTCTGGAACTTATGGATGATTTAGGACGTGCCATGAGTACTGAACAGCACCTTTTGATGCTTGGTGGTGGTAATCCTGCACATATTCTTGAAGTAGAAAAAATTTGGCGTAAGCGTTGGCAGGAAATTTTAGACAACGGTGATGAGTTGGAACGGATGCTTGGCAATTATACGACTCCACAAGGAGATGCCGATTTTATCAATACGATTGCTGGTTTCTTTAGGAGGAATTATCATTGGCAAGTTACTGAAAAAAATATCACTGTCCTCAATGGCAGTCAAACCACTTTTTACTTTCTTTTTAATATGTTTGCAGGAGTATATCCTGACGGGACGAAAAAGAGAACACTTCTACCGCTTGTACCTGAATATATCGGTTATGCAGATCAAGGGATTAGTAAGGATATGTTCGTTTCGGTAAAGCCGACGATACAATTTATCGATAAGCATACTTTTAAATACCATATCGATTTTGATAACCTTTATAAAGTGGATGCTATTGGTGCAATATGTGTTTCTCGTCCGACCAATCCCACAGGTAACGTTATCACTGATGCAGAAATAGCACAATTGCATAAGTTTGCTAAAGAGCGTGAGGTACCTTTGATTATTGATAATGCATATGGTTCACCTTTCCCCAATATTCTTTTTACTGACATTACGCCAATCTGGGATGAAAATATTATTTATGTACTGACGCTTTCCAAGCTCGGATTGCCAAGCGTCCGTACTTCAGTTGTTATTGCAAATGAGGAAGTTACGAAAAAATTGACCAGTATCAATGCCATTGCTTCACTTTCAACGGGAACTGTTGGGCAGCATCTCGTTTTGCCATATCTTATCAATGATGAGTTGATGACAATCAGCCAAGATATCATACGGCCGTTTTATCATAAAAAAGCAGAGGATGCGATTGCCTTTTTCCATCAGCAAATGCAGAATAGTACAATCCCTTATTTTTTGCATAAAAGCGAAGGTGCGCTTTTTTTATGGCTGTGGTGCAAGGATCTGCCGATCTCAGATTATGAATTATATCAACGCTTGAAAGAACGCGGAGTAATTGTTGTTCCTGGTCATTATTTTTATCCAGGTTTGCAAGAAGAGTGGCAGCAAAAAAGCGAGTGTCTTCGTATTACTTATAGCCAAGATGAATCCATGGTTCATAAAGGTTTGGCGATTATTGCGGAAGAAGTAAAAAAAGTGTATGTATGAGGAGCAACAAACGATAGCTTTTTGAATCAAAAATTATCTTGTTTTCGGTGAGCGATGGAGAATATGTTAGGTTAACGTGATATAGTTTGTCATAGGAATTCAAAGATTCCTGCTGAGAGTAGCTATTAGTAATTTTCTCCGGAGTTGGTAATAAGGATGTCGTGAGGGTGACTTTCAGTGAGTGATGCTTGAGTAATTTGCATAAATCTGCCTTTTTCCTGAAGCTCATCGATAGTTTTAACACCGACATAATACATTCCTGAGCGGATACCACCAATTGTTTGGTCCACAATCTCTTTCAGTGTTCCTTTTATCGGTGTTAATGATTCCACACCTTCAGCAACGAGGACTCTATCCTTGTAACTTTTTCCATGGAATTCATCTTCAGATTTAATTCTTGCACCTTCCTGCATTGCAGCAATAGAACCCATACCACGATATTCTTTGAACGTGTAAGTTGCCTGTTTTTTATTCAAAATACTCTTAAAGCGAGAAGGTACTTGCTCTGGTTTTAACTCGTGCGTTTTTCCTGGAGCTTCCAGTGCTCCAGCAAAATAACTTCCCATCATAACAGTTTCTGCACCGGCTGCGAATGCTTTTACCATATCACCTGAATATTTTATACCACCATCTGCAATCACTGGGACTTTTGCTTTTTTCCCAACTGAAGAGGTCTCCATGATAGCGGTGAGTTGGGGGACTCCCATGCCTGAGATGATTCTGGTCGTACAAATTGCACCTGGCCCCATGCCAACTCGAAGTCCATCGACACCTGCTTTTATCAAATTTTCAGCACCTTCTTTTGTTGCGACGTTTCCTGCAATGACTTCTACCTTTGGATAAGTTTTTTTCATGTATTTCACTGCATCAATGACAGTTTTTGCATTACCATGAGCTGAATCAATCAGAATAATAGATACTCCTGCGTTAATAAGTGCCTTTGCGCGATCTTCAAATCCTTTATTTGCGCCAATTGCCGCACCGACAAGAAGACCCCTGTTTGCGACTTCTGAAACCTGATTTGCTTGTTCGATAATAGTGAGATTGCGGTGAATGATACCAATGCCGCCTTCTTCTGCAAGTGCAATTGCAAGTTTACTTTCAGTAACTGTGTCCATAGGGGAAGAGACAAAGGGAGCTGCAAGCTTAATATTTTTTGTTAGTTGTGTAGAGAGATCGATATTAGAACGGGAAAAATCAGCATAACCAGGTATTAGCAGAACATCGTCAAAGGTGATTCCGAGGGGAAAAGAAATTTGCTTGTCCATAATTTACTTTACTTTATAGAAGGATTTTTGTCAAGAGTTTTATGGATGATTTTAGTTTGAAATAGAGTATATTAAGAGAATGAAAAGCGATATAACAAAATAAGTTATGAAAATAAATCCGTTACTAATATTAGGTTCATATCATTTTAGGAATTTTATTTTTTCAGTATTTTTTGAGTATGGCAGTCAATCTCTTTGTTATTTTTTAGATAGGTTAAGGAATACGTACCATTTTTTCGATTTATCAACACATAACCAGGAAACTAGTTTTAGTAGTATCTAAAAACGATAGTGGTGATATGTTGGTGCTGTATCCAGTATCATTTCTGACCTCCAAAAAGAGTGCAGCAGGAACGGTATTTTTCAATCCGCTTCTTTTAACGATTTCTTTAGACTTTTTTGCCTGAAATCTACGCAATGAAGGTAGTTATTGAGTAAGTAAATAATTTGTCTGTATATCTGTATAGATTATGGGCTAATTCTATCAAGTCAACCCGAACGCATAAATTGTCAAGTTAGTTGATGCAAAAAATACGTATGCTACCGTAAATTACGGTATACAATTGCGTTTATTTGAAGAATTCAGGTTTTTCGAGTTGGATTAATGCCATAATAATGGAATATTTTGTGAAATCTTCGCGGGTTAGTTTTCCATCGGTCAGGATACCTATGCCACCGCCTGGTGTTGCGCCAAGCTTTTCATGATGAGTAAAGCCAAGTCTTTTCAAAGCTTGGCTTGCATCTGCTTTATTACTAAGGATTAATTCTGTTACCTTTTGCGGCCATTCAAAGGCAGGGGATAATCCAAGATAGAAATCTTTTCCATTATAAACAACGCAAACGCCAACTTCCATAAAACCAGTTTTACTATGAGGAACTTCCATCAAACCACCCTCGATACCAAAACTGTAATCGCAGTCTGAAAAAGTTTTTTTTGCACGTTCGATTGCTCCTTCGATTGTCTTTTGTAGATTTTTTGGGTGGCCAAATAGTTCGACTTCTATAGTAATTCCTATGACTTCAGGAGAAGGGAATAGGTGAGGGTAGAGGATAACTGCATCTTTGACTGCCTGCACTTTAGTTATATTTTGTGAGCCAACGTGTATCTTCATCAGTAAATATTATAGCAAGTTATTGAATTTTCAGAAATGGTTCTAATATGGCATTGCACGTAAAGTAGCAAAGCCATTGCCATACTTTTCTGATTCAGACAGTGAGTTATCCTAATCAGAAAGCCTATTTTGATTAAACAGTAAGGAGGCAGTTTATTTTGTTTTATGTTATATGTTGACGGAATGATTAAGGTTATTGCCATCTGGGTTGGTTTGCTCAATGTGAGATTGTTTGTTTTTCTAACTGTGCTATTATAAAAATAATATGGATCAGAAAAAAAGATTTCTTTCTTTTCCAGATCAATTCCGTTTTGGAACCTCAGTATCTGCCTTTCAAGTTGAAGGAAATGCAGGTGTACGAAAAAGTGATTGGGATGTTTTTTCCTCTAATCGTCCGGGTATTATTAAACCTGGAGAAGTGGGGCCTCAGTGGTGGTTGAAAGGAAAAGCTGAGTCAGATATCGATAGCATGGCGATACTCGGGATGCAAGTACAACGGCTTTCTTTTGAATGGGCTCGTATTGAGCCTGAAGAAGGGAAAATTAATCGTGAAGCATTGAATCGTTATCGGGAAATTATCGATTATCTCCGAAAAAAACAGATCACCCCAATAGTAACACTTAACCATTATACATTGCCGCAGTGGCTTGCAGAAAAGGGAAGTTGGGAAAATCCCCATATCGTTTCAGCATTTGAAAAATATGTTTCTTTGATAGCATATGAGTTCGGTGATGTGACAACATGGTTGACATTAAATGAACCCGGTATTCTTATAGAAATAGCATACTTATTGCCAATTTTTCCTCCACAGCATGTAGGTTTTTTGGCAGCAATTAATGCACGAAGACATATGATTAGCGCTCATAAGCATGCCTATGCCGTATTGAAGAAAAATATTCCAAATGCTTCTGTCTCTATAGCTTTTTCCTTTCGCTGGTACAGGCCGGAGAATCCAAAAGATCCATTAGAAACGATATATGCAAATTGGGTTGATTATCTGGATAGTCTGAATTATATCGATGCGGTAAAGGATACAATCGATTTCATCGGGTGCAATTATTATACTGGTTATTTTCTGAATTTAAACCTTAATATTTTTAGGTTCCATTTTCGTCTCCATCGCCTTCAGGTTGTTCCACCAAAAACGATTCTTTTTGGCGAAGTTAGAAAGCCAGGAGCATATATGAGTGACAATGGTGCACCAATTGTGCCTGGATTTTTTCTTGAGTTACTTCGAACACTCCACAAGCGTTACCACAAACCGATTATTATTACTGAAAATGGCATTGCAGATCGTCGTGATTATCATCGTTCATTTTATCAACTTACTCATTTAGTCTCTTTGTGGAGAGCTTTGCAAGAAGGTATCGATGTAAGACAATACTTGATTTGGTCATCAGTAGATAATTTGGAATGGTCGGAGGGGTATCGGGAAGAGTTCGGCTTAGTGCATGTTGATGCAGTGAGTGGAAAGAGGACTATACGTAAAAGCGCATATCTTTATCAGGATATCGTATCTGCAAAAGGAATTGCTATTCAAAAGCTTTTAACAACCTATATTCAGGAAGAACAGCAAGAAAAAGCTGAGGCATTAATTAACCATTTGCTCACACATCATAAAAAAGATGCATTGAAGAATTTAGTAGTTGAACGAGAATGATAATGAAAATATTAAGATTTTTTTTCGATTGTCCGATATTTATGAAAAGCAAACGCTGGCAGTGTAGCAACGATAGCTGCAAATGCCATAGCAGTAAATGCTGAAATTATTCCTAACTTATCAGCAATAAAACCAAGAATAACTGGAGCTAGTGTTGCCGCTATACTAGTGACTAGTGCATTTGCAGCAAAAGTTTTTTCGAAATATCCATGATGATCAGCAGAGTCTGAGACCATTGTTTGAATAACTGGAGATGTTCCCTTTGTAAATATACCAAGAATTATTGAGCAAACAACTATGAGAAGCAGATTAGAAGAATTTGCAAGTAAGAGAATAAAAATTGCCATAAGAAGTTCAGCTGTCATAAATACTGTTGCATTGCCAAATCTATCAACAAACCTACCAAGAGATGTTTTTCCCACGAAGTTACCTATAAAAAAAGCAGCAGCAAATGATCCAAGCAGAGCAGGCGTTATTCCGCGTTTTAAGAGTAGAAAGGGAAGGAAAATAAAGAGAGATGAACTTGCAAATGTATCGAAAAACGCAGCAGTTGTTGTAAAAAGAAATTTTTTATGTGTAATGATCTCTTTGAGACTTATCTTGACTATATTTTTTTGCTTTGTTTGTCCATATTCCGCTTTTGCAATGGAAATGTAATAAATAACAATCCCGATTAGTATCGCGATCGTTGCGAAAAGTATAGCAGTATATCTCCAACTAATATAAACGATTGTAAAGGTAAGAGCTGCCGAAATGCCAATCTTTCCTACATCACCGACTGCAGTAAAATTCCCCATTTGTCTTCCTCGAGTTTCCTTTGTAGACCATTTGGCAATTAAAGCAAATCCAATAGGATGAAATACCCCCACACCCATACCTCCTATTAGAAATGTGAAGAATAATAGCCAGTAGCTTGGTGCAATGCCTGTTATTAAAAAGCCTAATGCATAGACGAAGATTCCAAGAATAAGTGTTTTTATTCCACCAATTTTCATAGCAATATAACCTGCAGGTAAAGCAAGGAGTATACTCATGGAATTAAAAAGCGTTCCTAAGAATCCTACTTGTGTAAGGTTTAAGTACATATCTTTCGCGATGAAAGGTAATAATAGTAAGATGCTTGCACCATAGCCATCATTGAGAATATGTAGTATGTTTAGCAAAATAAATTGTGTAGAATGTGTTTGCAAGACAGACTTTATAAGAAATTTCATTGAATAAGATAATAATTATAGCAGAGATTCAGACGTACCGAAGTTCTACAATCTATAATATAATCGAAAAGATTTCCTCGAAGCTCTGCTTCGGGGTATAATGTTCACGTGAGTGAACATATTCTCAAGCGTCACAATAAAACATTGCTATTGTTTCATCTGGTATGTCCAGTAAAATACAGAAGGAAAGTATTTACGG
>DATMOG010000093.1:0-4362 GCA_035568375.1 Candidatus Sulfotelmatobacter sp. | reverse complement strand
ACTATTGCTGCTGGGAAGACATTAACTGCAAATAATTCGTTAACATTTGTTGGTACTGATGGCACTATATTTACGCTTCCTTCTGCATCAGATACTCTTGTTGGGAGGACAAGTACAGATATATTAACGAATAAGACAATAACTGCACCAGCAATCAACGGTACTGTTACAACAACTGGTTTGACTTTGCCTGCTTTTACGGCATCTGGAAATATTACTGGTTCTGGTTTACCGACACTTTCTAGTTTTGGCACGATTAATGGATTAACATTTTCATCCGTTTCCGATGGTTTTACCATAGCGGGTGGTACAACTTCCAGAATTATGACCGTAACAGGCGCTGATATAACTATAGGAAATACGATTAAGCCGAGTTCTTCAGGAGGATTAACAGTACAGAGTAATGGCGTAAATGCGTTAACACTTGATGCGGGAGGAGCCAGTACAGTAAACGTTGGTATAACAAATGCAACAACGTTGTTAATAGGTAATTTCTCTGCTTCTACCTCTATTACTGGCAGTAAATGGGCAGTCACTTCATCAGGTTCAGAAACGCTTTCTCCAACGACTTCAGCAACAACGGCATTAACTGTTAATGGTACAACGAATACAACTCCTGCTGATGCCGTTGATATTAATCTCTTGCATACCGGTGGCACAGCAACAAATGGGCTATTAGTAAATATGAATGGAAGTGGTGGCACTACAATAAACGGTGTTACTGTTACTCAGAGTATAGGGACATTGAGTAATGGAGTCAGTTTAAGCGGTACGATTTCTAATGCTCTCAATTTTGTTGGTACAAGTTTTACAAAATTGATTAATGCACCCAATTTTAATGTTACCAACGGAGGTGTTGTCACAGGAGGCACATATAATGGTATTACGATTGGTTCAATAATCCAACCAAGTGTAGCAGGGAATATTGCGCTCCAATCCAATGGAGCAAATACTGTCACGATAGATACAGGTTTAGCAGGAGCAACAATAAATCTTGGCAATACTAATGCTTCAGCAATTGCACTAGGTAATGGAACACAAAATACAACACTTACCTTAACAGGAACAGGATTAACAACTCTTGGAGGGAATCTTACCTTTTCAGGTTCTGCGGCAAGAACCATAACTGGACCTAATACCGGAGCAGCAGGAGCCTTAGTACTCACAACAAATGGTAATATTTCTGGATTAACACTCAATACAGCGAATGCTACATCAGGCAATTCTGGTAGCGTTTCTTTAACAACAGGTACTGTTACGACAAGTGGAACATCAGGCAATGTGACGATAAACACTGGTTCTTCAAACACAACGACATTAAATACTGGTGGAATAATAATACAGTCAGGTACTATTACCACGTCAGGCACGTCAGGAAATGTTGCCTTAGAAGTAGGGACAGGAGGAACCTTAGGAACTATTCAATTAGGTGTTGCAACTGCTGCTCCAATTAGTATTGGAACAGCTACAACTGCTGGAAAAACAATTACCATTGGCGAAATAACAAATCCTTCTACACAAATAAATCTTAATTCCGGCGTGGGGTATACGATTAACGGATCAACGGGTGTTCATTCATTAAAGGGTGGGGCAACAGCAGATATTACCACACTAGTTTCATCTGCTGGTACAGGATTAACTATTTTGCCTTCTGCTCCCTCTGCGACAAATCCTGGGACTGTGGTGACACTCCAAGGAGGATCAGCAACAAACACAGGAAACGGGGGGGGAGTAACAATAACGGGTGGTCTTGGTGTTGGTGCTTTAGGAAATGGCGGTGGACTTACTCTTACTGGAGGAACAGCTGGAACAACTACAGCGACAGGAGGAACGATTGCATTGACTACTGGCGCTGGTGGGACAGTAAGTGGAGCATCTGGAGGTTTGATAATCCAAACCGGTGCCACAACAAGTGGTAATTCAGGGACTATTACAATTGATACCGGCGTTGGAACAGGAGGAACAAATGGAACTATTATTATAGGTACATCAAATGCTTCGGCACTTACCATAGGGCGATCCGGTATTACAACATCGATAAATGGTACAGCTGCTGTTACTAGTCTCACTATTGGTGGTGGAACGAAAATCCTAAAACATCTTTCTGGAACAAATACCTTTAGTTCACCTGGGATAGGACAATCAGCTTGCAGTAATATTGGCACAGTAACTGTTACGGGAGCAGCTGTAGGTGATAGTGTTATTGCTTCACCTACGGCCGTAAGCGGTGGGATAGAAACGACACTGTTAGCTTGGAATGCCTATGTAAGCAGTGCTAATACTGTTACGATACGTGCTTGTAGTGTTGGAGGGCTTCTTTCTACCCAAACTCCAGCAAACCAAACGTGGAGAGTTGATGTTTGGCAGCATTAATGCTTATACTAGAAATGCTATGACTGATACAGAAAAAAGAGAAATAATAGATAAAAAGAATATATTCAAAAAGATAGCTATGGTTTTTTTCATTTGTCTTTTTTTGCTATTAGTATGTGTAAGCGCTTATTTATTTTATCAATACCAAACTATAAAAAAACAACTTACGAATAGTCCATTGATGGCAGTAAAAGCAGCTCAAGAAAAAACAAAAAAATTGGTTTCTGAAATTAGTCAATTTATGGAACTGCCAAAAAATGAAATGCCTACACTTGCTACTGTTACCGATATAAGCAGACTGAAAGAGCAACTTTTTTTCCAAAAGGCAAAAAATGGTGATGAACTGCTCATTTTTACAAAAGAAAAATTAGCAATTTTGTATGATCCGAATGTGCATAAAATTGTTACTGTTGGTCCAGTTACTATAGGTAATCAGCCAAGTCAGTCATCTCAAGCAAAAATTGTTTTAAGAAATGGTACTGACGTTTCTGGATTAACCAGTAAAGCAGAAGCACAACTAAAAAAAACTTTTCCAGGAATAGATGTTGCAAAAAAGGAACAAGCAGCTAAGTCTACATATAGCAAAACAATTGTTGTAACGCTTAATGCTAAAGCAAAAAATGCAGCAGTATCATTAGCAAAATTGTACAACGCACCTCTTTCTGATTTACCAGCTCACGAGAAAAAACCAGAAGGGATGGATATTCTTATTATTTTAGGAGTAGATCAGGCATCAGCACTAACTGCTACACAGGCTGCCCAGAAATGAAGAAATACGTTCAATTTTGAGGATAATAAGGTGACCGCTGTGTTGTTTTATTCTTTATGGAGTTGTAATACTTTTCTAATCCGTTCTACT
The DNA here is from genome assembly GCA_035568375.1 of Candidatus Sulfotelmatobacter sp. GTDB lineage: Bacteria > Patescibacteriota > Microgenomatia > Levybacterales > UBA12049 > JACDET01. The sequence continues at coordinate 1,130 of DATMOG010000093.1, read as the reverse complement.
AATTCCTCAGCTTCAACTGACTTATGGATATAATCAGCAACACCTTTTTGTTTCAACAGTCCTTCTGCTTCCTTAGAAACATCTGCATTTGTCAAAATAATAAGTGGGATATGTTTGGTAAGTTTTTCTGTTTTAAATCGAGAACTCAGTTCGTATCCATCCATACCTGGAAGTCCTAAATCAAGTAAGATAATATTCGGTTGTAATCGTCGAGCTATCTCACGGCCTTCGTCACCGTCATGCGCGTATATAACTTGGAATCCTGCTTTTTCCAAGTATCCTCCAAAAAGGCGGCATAATGCATTATCATCATCTATTAACAAAACATGGATTTGATTGGATACTTCTGTTTTGCTTTCAGGCTCTATTGTTTCATGAGTATCAGTTATCATAGTGTTGTGTTGTATATTGTCATCCATTATTTTTCCGGATTTAGAGTCAATTAGTATATTCATTATCTTAATGACTTATTTATGACCAGCCAATAGAGACCAACCTCTGAGATTGCTTTAACAAAGTTATCGAATTCTATCGGTTTTTGGATATAGCTATTAACACCCAATGTGTAACATTCTTGAATGTCTTGTGTCTCTTGTGATGATGTTACGACTACTACAGGAATCGTTTTTGTTTTTTCATTGGATTTAAATTTTCTTAGAACTTCAATACCGCTTACTTTGGGAAGTTTTAAGTCTAAGAAAACTACTTTGGGAGGAAAATTAATATTTCGATTGGTGTATTGACCCGTGGCAAAAATAAAATCAATAGCTTCTTCTCCATCTTTTACCACGAAAATATTATTCGCTAAATTGTTTTTTTTAAGTGCATGTAATGTTAACTCTGCGTCATTTGGATTATCTTCTATCAAGAGTATGTCACATTCATTTATATTTGCTGTCATAATTTTAGTATTTTTGTGATACAATTTATTGTTACAAATATGTAACTATCCTAGTTTAGGATGTTAGATCATTTTTGTCAAGATAACTTTTGGTAACTATTCAGTTGAATTCGAGAAGTTGCATTTTCTCTTCAGATAGAGGTAGGATAAATATCCAATGGGAAATTATCTTTTGTATAAAGGGAAGGATGAAGAGAAACGGAAACTGAGCATTGTTAATGCACAGTTA